>JAHEXZ010000060.1 GCA_023251835.1 Bacteroidota bacterium
TTTCGGATAAACATCCTCAAAAGTAACCATTGAGCCACCCATTTTCAAATTCATTTTTCAATATTTTCAATACTTACAGAGGCTTTTTTTATCGTGTTTTTTTAAAGTGCGGAAGACAGGTTGCCTTTTCGAGTGCTTTCATATACGTTTTACGTTCTTCAACGGGAATTACAGTCCAAGGATAACCACCGGATGTAAGCATTGCATTCATTAAAAAACGCCCCATGCGCCCGTTGCCATCCATATAAGGATGAATAAAAACAAATACAAAATGTCCCAATACTGCTCTTACAGAAGCTTCCGGCTCATTTTTTAATAGTTCAAATAGTTCCGGCATTACATCGCGTACTGCATCTTTATTAAGAGGAACGTGCTTTGATCCGCCTATGTATACCTGGTTATTTCTATATCCGGCTAAATCTGACGCTTTCAGTATTCCTACAGTTACACTTGGAGCAAACAATTCACGGTACCATGCTCCATGGTCATTATCGGCAACAACACCTGGATTTTCATTTTTAAGTATCCGTTTGATACTTTCTCTCACTTTTTGAGTGGCCTGCCAATAACCTCTGGCCGCCATTGCATCCCTTTGTTTTCTATCTTCTTCGTTTTTCTTCAAGTTCCATTCTGCGCTTCTAACACGTTCAATAAGCTCAGGTGAAACTTTGTATCGTTCTATGGATAATGAATGGTAAGCATCAGTTACATATATTTCCTCAATAAGCTGCATAAAGTTCTTATGGTCCTTTGGAATTCCGGGAGCTTTTGGAAAATGTTTAATAACAACAGGTCTCATTTCATGCCACATTAATCGTATTCTATTCACATAAGGTGACCTTTCTCTTAAAGATAGCGCAACAGGAGTTATATTTTCAAATGGGTCGGATTCTCGTACATCATAACCGGCAGATTGCATGGTTTTTACTATGTCATCAGCAATTCTGCCCTGGCCAATATTTCGGAAAGCCCCTGCTAAGCGTCCTGCAATAGTACTGTGTCCTCCACCAAGAAGTAAATCCAATATTTCTGAAGAATCCCGGATAAGGGTAAATGCAGTTCTTGCATCAGTTGGATTTCTGGTAAATAGTGTGGGGGAACAATGGATAAGGGAAGAAGGTAATGTTAACATTCGGATTCCATCTTTTATAACAATTTCTGCTTCTTTTGGAAGTGTAGATTTCATTGAAAATAAAGATGTTCCATGTGGCAATGGTGTATTGGAATTAGTTCCTCTGGTTGACCGTATAATGAGCTGATGTGGCACTGTACAATTACCCGAATGTATTTGCAATGATTGTTCAGCTGATATACAATATGAATCTCCATATCGGTCAGCTAAATAGGTTGAACAGAAATTCCAATAAGAGGCATACCAGGAAGTACTATCCCCTTGTTGCTCATCAACAGGGACTATTATATACCATCCTCTTACAACTTCCTTAAGAAATCCGTTCTTCAATAAACGCTGTCTATGAATCCTTCCTATTTCCGAGGCTTTAATTGCTATGACACTTTTATCCTGTAATTTTTTAAGAATTTCAAGTGATTGAGCCAACTTTTCTCCTGGTCTTGCCATTTATGTTTGCTTTAGCATCTTTCTATTTATGTGTAATAATTATGTTAACGTGTTGTGCTAAAATTAGGTTATTAAGATGTTTTAAAATTAGGTTTATGCGTTGTTCTATAATTATGTTATCGTGCAAATTTAAGATAAATATTGTATTTTAATAATTTTTCAGAGGAATAAAACATCTGTCAAAGCCAATTCGCAATTCGCGAAATTTGTCGCTATATATAATTAAACTTGGGGATATTGAAAATTCAGCCTTGTCAATCTTTGCTTAAAATTGTTTTAGAGATTTAGAAATAAGATTACATATTGCGATATGCGATATTAATAAATTAAAGATGAAAATTCAAGAAAATATTCGACCGCAAGATGTGGTAATATTGCTAAAAATCATTGCTTTAGGAGAACAAGAATGGTTTCATCATACTCTTGCTCATGATATTGGTATTAGCCAATCAGAGGTATCCCAAAAGAGGTCAAGGTATGCCGGGTTAATTGATGAATCCCGTAAAAAAGTAATGAAAATGGCTTTGTTAGAGTTATTGGAACATGGTATTCGTTATGTATTTCCCCAAAGACCAGGTGCATTGGTTAGAGGTATACCTACAGCTCATTCTGCTTCCCCCTTAAACAAAGTAATTCAAAGTGATGAAAATTATGTATGGCCCTCTGCAAAAGGACAAGTTCGAGGACAAGCAGTTATACCTTTATATCCTTCCGTACTGGAAGCAATAGAAAAAGACTCTCAATTATATGAACTATTGGCATTAGTAGATGCAATAAGGGTTGGAAGAGCAAGGGAAGTACAATTAGCTAAAAAAGAATTAGAAAAGCGGTTATGCTAAAAAATACAACAATAAATTTAGGCGTTATCCGCAAAATAGCTCATGCCTTACGAGACTTAAATGAACGTGTGGTGTACGTTGGAGGTGCTGTCGTTAGCCTATATGTAAATGATCAGGCAGCAGATGATGTAAGACCTACCAAAGACATTGATATCAGCCTTGAAATCGCCTCACTTGGAGAATTGGAAGAAATACGGGAAAAACTCATAAAAAGAGGGTTTCTGCAGTCGTTGGAAGACAATGTTATTTGCCGGTTCAGATATGAAGATATCAAAGTAGATGTGATGAGTACCAAAGAAGTAGGGTGGGCTCCAGCAAATCCTTGGTTTGGCCCAGGTTTTAAATATTTACAAAAGCAGCAAATCGAAGATAAAACCATCAATATTTTATCATTGGCCTATTTTTTAGCTACCAAACTTACCGCTTTTCATGACAGAGGTGCAAAAGATGCAAGAACCAGCCATGATTTAGAGGATATAACTTACATATTAGTATGTTATTTTAATTTGCTTACGATATCTTGCAATTGGTTATGGTGCTATGTCGGGCTGAGCAGTGTTTAGCCTAACTGCAAACTCATTTATATACGATGCAATATTTAACGCTTTGTTTTTATTTTATAGGCTATGCTGAATCGGGCTGGTTACTTCTTTACCACTTTAAATGTCTGCTTGCTTTGTTGTTCGGCTTGAAACAAATAAATACCTGTTGAAAGTTGGCTGATATCAATTATTGTAGTTTCAATATTTAATTTACCTGTCATAACTTCTCTGCCTGCTTGGTCAGTGATGAGATAAGTTGCACCAATTGTGTTGTTATTTAATTTAACTGTAATTAAATCATCTGTTGGATTCGGAAAAACAGAAAAATCTGATTTAAAAGTATAACCTAAAATACTGGTAGTTACAGCATTTTTATAATATGCTATATGCGTCCAAGGGCCTAAAGCTGATTGGTAATTACTTATTAGTAGAGTTTCTCCGGATGTATTTACCGTAGCACCTAAATCGGCAATCTTTTTTGGGCTGCTTGATTCCGTAAGAGTATCTGTACCTTGCATCATTATTAAAGTATCCGGAGTGGCAGGCCAAGATGCGCCATTAGGAGATGTTATTGTTCTGAGTCCTGAATTCAAATAAGAGAAATAAGCGTGATATTGTCCGGTAGAGTCTTTAATAACTACCGGATCATGACATTGATTATATTTGGGAATAAAGCTAGACCAAGTTAATCCGTCATCCGTAGAAGTAGCTGTATAAAGTTTATCAGGATTTGATGTTGACATGGTAGTATCTTCTGCTGTTAAAAGCGCACGTAAATTGCCCCCCTGATCATAATAAAATTCTGAATGTCCTACATGGGTAAAATAACTTGATGGATTATAATAATTTATTTCTATTCTGACTCCTTCTAGTGTAAAGTTTTTACCATCGTTAGAAATGGCACTTCGTATATGATATTTGGGATCTTGGCCCATTGGATATTTTTGACAGGCACGATAAAACATTCTATACTGACCTATACTGGTTTTTATAACTCTGGGGCCGCCAATTATAAATTCCCTGCTTAACGTATCATTTACTCCGTAAATTACTGTGTCTTTTATTGCCCATGTATTCAAATCAGATGATGTGGCATACATAATCCTTCCAGGTTTATTTGCAGGTTGATAGGTAAAATATAAATAATACAATGAACCAATTTTTTCTATTTCACCCATCATTGATTCAGAAATAGCAGCAGAATCTGGCATAGATGCACCAATTAAATAACCTTGAAGATTAAAGGTTTGTGTCTGTGATTTGGCATTAAATAGATTAGTGAATAAAAAGACTACGATAACTGCAAATGATTTTCTCATAAGATAAATTTTATTTTCCTACTCTCCACGTTCGATAGGGCTTAATGTTGATCGGCTGATACCGGCAGCATGTGCTAAAGTGTCTTGAGTTTTATTTGTTCCATACGATGATGCCGCACAAATGAACCTATTTGTTCATAGAGTCAGTAATACCGAGCGAATGAGTTTGCAAAAACCAGCAAACTCATTCGCTCGGTATTACTGAATCTAACAGCCTTTGCTATTGCAAACTTAGTAAGATTCAGTATAGATAAAACAGTAGTTTTACTATTTACTTGTATTTTGTTTATCCTTTTAAAGTATCTGATTAGTATTTATTAACAGAGAGCAAACACAAAAATACTATGTAATATGGCGTTTTATACTTACATTTGGATTGTTAATAATATTCAATTAAATGCAAAAGGTAAGTTTTAACAATAAAAACAGTGTTTTTTTTAATGTTTTAAAGGAAAAGGTAGAAACTTACTTTAAAACAAATAATATAAATCAAACCGGCAATTACAAACTATATATTAAAACAGCCTTGTTATTGGTATCTGTAGCAGTGCTTTATACAATTCTTGTGTTCTTTACCCCACCAGTATTGGTATCCGTTTTACTATGCTGCTTAATGGGAGTTAACTTAGCTGCTATCGGCTTTAATATTATGCATGATGGTGCGCATGGTAGTTTTTCTCAGAAAACCTGGGTGAATGAGTTAATGGGCTACTCGCTCAATATTATGGGTGGCAATGTGTATCTCTGGAAATATAAGCACAATGTAAATCACCATTCTTTTACCAATATTGAAGGTATGGATGATGATATTGATATAAAACCCTGGATAAGGGTTCACAATGACCAGAAAAAATACTGGTATCACCGTTTTCAATATATTTACTGGATAGTATTGTATGGTATAACTTATCTGCTTTGGATTTTTGTCCAGGATTTTAAAAAGTATTTTACAGGAAAAATCGGGGAAACAGCATTTCGTAAAATGGATTTGAAAGAGCATATTATATTCTGGGGCAGTAAACTCTTTTATATAGGACTGGCTATTATTTTACCAATATTCAGTGTAGGTTTGATAGAAACAATTATAGGTTATTCAATCATAGCATTTGTGTGTGGTTTCATCATTGCTGTTGTATTTCAGTTAGCACACGTGGTGGAAGATGCGCGTTTCGCTACTCCTGATAAGGAAATCTATAAAATAGAAGAAGAATGGGCTGTTCACCAGGTAAAGACTACGGCAAATTTTGCAACAAAAAGTAAGATAGTTGCCTGGCTTACCGGAGGGTTGAATTTTCAGGTAGAACATCACTTATTTCCGCGTATCAGCCATATTCATTACCCTAAAATAAGCGAACTGGTACGTGAAACCTGTGATCAGTTTAATATTACTTATCTTGAATATCCAACAGTATTAAGTGCTGTACGCTCACATGTGGTGCATTTGAAACATGTGGGGAGATAGGTGCCTTACACTGAAGATAAGTATTCTTATTTGTATTCTTCTATTTGCAGTTGTTTCTTACAAAAGAAATACTCTTGCTCCAATTGGTTAGAACAAACAACAACCAAGCGGTTTTTAGTATAGTTGGTAATTAAATTCTGGTACCATTCAATCGCTTTTTTATCAAGATTAGATGTTGGTTCGTCAAGCAACAGGAGGGGAGTATCGCACAAAATTGCCAAAGCCAGTCGCACTCTTTGTTTCATACCCGAAGAATAGTGTTTTAATTGCTTGTTTTGAGCCTTTTCAAGTTGTGTAAGAGCAATAATAGCTTTTGTATCTAAACCTTTATAAAAGGGTTTAAACTTAGCCTGAAAATCAATGGATTCAGCTAATGTAAACTCTTCAAACAATTCAAGATAAGGGGAGGCAAAACTTAAATAGTGAAATAGGTTTTCCTGCGGGATGTCAGATTGTTGGGTATTAATAGTATACTTTATATTGCCTTCAGATGAGATAATGTTTCCTGCAATCACTTGCAATAATGTTGATTTGCCGGAGCCATTTGCGCCCAAAATAACACAGTTATCACCAATTGTAAACTCGTAATTTATGTTACGGAATATCCATTCATAATTGTAGCGTTTACCAATGTTATTTAATGTTATTTGCATGAATATGACACTCAAATCATTAGGAAAGGCCTCTCATAATTCCGTTTTTTGATTCGCGGATAAAAGTAAGGATTTGCTCTTTTTCAGCAGAAACAGGTGCTTCCTGTTCAATAATCGCCAATGCGTTGGTAACATTGTGTCCTTTCACATATAATGTACGGTATATATCTTCTATTTCCAGAATACGTTCATTGCTGTAGCCTCGTCTGCGTAAACCCACAGAATTAATACCAACATATTGCAATGGTTCACGGGCAGCTTTGGTATAAGGTGGAACATTTTTACGTACAAGTGAACCGCCTGTAATAAATGCGTGTGCCCCAATTCTTACAAACTGCTGAATAGCTACAAGCCCTTCAAGAATAACATAATCCTCAATAACAATATGTCCAGCCAGGTTTACACTGTTTGCAATAATCACATTATTACCAATGATACAATCGTGAGCTACGTGTACATAAGCCATTAACAAACAATTGCTTCCCACGGATGTTTTCATTTTATCAGAAGTTCCCCGGTTAATGGTTACACATTCGCGGATAGTTGTATTATCCCCAATTTCTGCTGTAGTAACTTCTCCTTTAAATTTTAAGTCCTGTGGAATAGCTGAAATAACAGCACCAGGAAATATACGACAGTTTTTGCCAATGCGTGCCCCCTGGAAAACAGTCACATTAGGGCCTATCCAGGTGCCATCACCAATTTCAACATCTTCATAAACAGTAGAAAAGGCAGAAACAGTGACATTCTGACCAATTTTAGCATCAGGATGTATGTACGAGTGTTGGTTCATCATTTTTTATTTTTACAATTTGTGCCATCATTTCAGCTTCCATAACCGGCTTATTGTTTACATAAGCAATACCTTTCATGTGGCAAATACCTCTGCGTATAGGTGTTATTAATTTTAAATCAAATACAACCGTATCTCCGGGGACTACTTTTTGCCTGAATTTAATTCCATCCAGCTTCATAAAATAGGTAAGATAGTTTTCAGGGTCAGGAACTGTTTTTAGTACCAGGATACCGCCTGTTTGTGCCATAGCTTCTACAAGTAACACTCCTGGCATTACAGGGTTGTCAGGAAAATGGCCTCTGAAAAATTCCTCATTCATGGTCACGTTCTTAACTCCTACAACAGATTCAGGAGTTAGTTCAAGAATTTTATCTACAAATAAAAATGGTTGCCTGTGCGGCAACAATTTCTGAATATCCATGATAGTGAGCAGAGGCTCTTTGTTCAGGTCAAAAGTAGGGTTTTCGGTTTTCTTGGCACTCAGGCTTTTGATATGGGCCTTTATTTTTTTTGCAAAAGCAACATTTCCGGCATGTCCGGGGCGGGCTGCCAGAACATGCATCTTTAGAGGCATTCCAACCAATGCGAGGTCGCCAACAATATCAAGTAATTTATGCCGTGCAGGCTCATTTATAAAATGAAGAGTAGTGTTATTAAGTACTCCTTTCCCTTTTATCTCAACGTCTTCTTTATGGAATATTTTTTTTAAGTAGTTTAGTTTCTCTTCAGAAATTTCTTTGTCAACCAGCACAATAGCATTGTTAAGGTCACCACCTTTTATTAGATTATTTGCAAGCAATGCCTCCAGTTCATGAAGAAATACAAACGTACGGCACATAGCAATGTCAGTTTTAAATTCACTTACTTTGTATATATGTGCATGTTGAGTACCTAAAACATCTGAATTATAATCAACCATTACTGTGAGCCGATAGGTCTCCTGGGGAACAGCCAGCATTTCAACATTTTTAACCGTATCTTCATAGGTAAGGTTTTCTTTTAGCTCAAAATAAATACGTTCAGCATTTTGTTCAACAGTGCCGGCTTGTTCTAATGCCTTAATAAATGGCATTGAGCTGCCATCCATTATTGGTATTTCAGGTCCGTCTAACTGAATAAGCGCATTATCAATTTCCATCCCCACTAATGCTGCAAGTACGTGTTCGGTGGTATATACACGGGCACCATTTTTTTCAAGTGTTGTTCCACGTGAGGTATCAATCACATTATCTACATCGGCATCAATAATAGGATTGTCGGTCATATCAACACGCTGAAATTTATAACCATGGTTCTCAGGTGCGGGAACAAACGTAAGGTTTACCTGCTGGCCTGTATGAAGGCCAGTTCCTGAAATAGATACTTGCTTTTGTATGGTTCTTTGTTTTACAATCATTTTTATATCCAGATGCTTTTATATTTAATTGTTTTATTTTTCCGGTTTTACACTATTGAAAACCCAAATTTATCAAAAAAACTGATAGAATATATCGGAAACAGATGTGGTTTATTTTAGTTGGCTTTTAGCTTTTGTGACTAAGAAGTTTAGGATAACATAAATAGTATTTTTTTACGGTTTTTGTAAGTACATCAATGTTTAGCTGATCCGATGCTTTGGCTATATCTTTAAGAGTCCCATCTTTATATAAAATATTGATTCCTCCACGGTATGCATCATTTGATACAGTTCCGGAAAATACAAAGTAGTTAATTTCGTTATTGTTTAGCTGATATTGTTTTTGAATATCTTTTTTTAGTTTATTGATTTTCGACTTTTTAAAAGAAATGCTTTGCATCTCTATGGTAAATAACCTGCGGTTCACCAACTGCCTGCATAGTGTAGATAGAATAGGGTCATTATGTGAAGTCCATACTTTTATAGAAGCCGTTATATCATTATCATCCAATGCTGCAAATGTATCGAGCAAATGTGGGGTGTTTTTAAAGTCATTTTTACTGTATTGTTTATATAAGAATGTTTGTAATGCCGGAGTACAGAATAATTTTACTTTTTTTTGAGCCAGCTCTTTAGCCCGTTTTAAAATGTTTACCAGCAGGTTTTCAGCACTTAAAACTGTTTTATGCAGGTATACCTGCCAATACATTAACCTGCGTGCAATTATAAATTTTTCGATAGAATAAATACCTTTAGCTTCAATGGCAAGCTGATCGTTTGCAACATTCAACATTTTAATGATACGGTCTGAACTTATTACTCCTTCGGATACACCTGTAAAAAAACTATCCCGTTTAAGGTAATCTAAGCGATCCATATCTAATTGACTGGAAACTAATTGATGCAAAAACTTCTTATGATATTTATCCTGAAAAATTTTAATTGCTAAGGTAAGCTCACCCTTAAATTCGTTATTTAACCGATTCATGAGCAGCTGAGAGATGTATTCATGGGTTACATTATTTACAATGCTGTGTTCTAAAGCATGAGAAAAAGGTCCATGTCCTATATCATGTAATAATATAGCAATTGTTACGGCTTTGGCTTCTTCATCTGTAATAATATGCCCTTTTGAACGAATCTCTTCAATGGCTTGATCCATAAGATGCATTGCTCCCATAGCATGATGAAAACGGGTATGCAGAGCCCCGGGATAGACTAAATTGGTGAGACCAAGCTGCTTGATCCTTCGTAACCGCTGAAAATATGGGTGTTCTATAAGGTCGAATATAATTTCATAAGGGATAGAAACAAATCCATAGATTGGATCATTAAATATTTTTCTTTTATTGGAAAAGGAGCTCATAAATGTACATTTCTTCTTAGCTTAACAACAGCTACCTGATATATATTCTTTTGTCAAATATAACAGCTATACTTCTAAACTCCAATAAAAGAATTTCTATACAGATTTACCAAGGTCAAAATATAAGGTTTTCGGCTATTCAAATTATTTCATTAACGAATAGCAGCCCACTGACAGTTGATGTATCAGTAAATTTGATTCAGCAGGTATTCTTATGAATAAGAATATAAAACATAAAGAATTAATAAATTAAATACCATGAAAAAGTTATTTGTTACCGCATTTATTTTCCTGATAGTATTCAACTATAATAAAGGAATAGCTCAGGAAATGTCAGAGAAATATGGAAAAACATTAAACGCAGGTTTAGGGCTTGGGTATTATGGATATGCCGGACGTTCAATGCCTGTATTACATGCAGATTATGAGTTTGATATAGCCAAAAATTTTACTCTTGCACCTTCTATCAGTTTCTACTCGTATCGCAGGAGTTATTATTGGGGAGATTTTGATCACCCTTTTCGTTATTATGATTACAGAGAAACCGTTATACCGATTGGTGTAAAAGGTACATATTATTTTGACCAATTATTCAGAGCTGGCTCAGATTGGGATTTCTATGCAGCAGGTTCTTTAGGAATAACCCTGGTTAATACCTCCTGGGATAGTGGTTACTATGGAAATAAAAATGTATACAGCAGTCCCAATTTCCTTTTTCTTGATGTTCATGCTGGTGCCGAATATCATTTGAATATGAAAACAGGCTTGTTTCTGGACCTTTCTTCCGGAGTATCAACTTTTGGTTTGGCTGTGCATTTATAGATTTTTAAAATCAATACTTCCGGTATGTTAATGGAACTCTTAAAAATATTGAGCCTTAGTCATGACTGAAAAAAAGCGTACGAATATCAAAATAATAGTACTATCAAAAAATTTAATGTTAATAACCACCTAATTAAAAACATAATTTAAATGAAACCGAATATTGGCATTTCCGAAAAAAATCTGAGTGGCATTACAACTTTGCTTTCCTCTGTGTTATCAAATAATATGACCTTATATATTAAAACCAGAAAATACCACTGGAATGTGACAGGTGAAAACTTTATGGAGCTTCATCAGTTATTTGAAGTACAGTATAAACAACTAGAGAAATCTATTGATGAAATTGCTGAACGTATTAGTAAGCTTGGAGGAAATACAATTGGTACCATGAAAGAGTTTTCGGAACTTTCTTCCCTTGAAGAAGCTCCGGGCAATTATCCACCCGCAATTGATATGATTGTTGATTTGTTAAAAGATCATGAAACAGTAATTATTCAGTTGAGAAAGTATATCGCAGAATGTACTGATGGCTTGGAAGATGCCGGAACAGCCGATTTTCTTATTGGCTTACTTAAGGAACACGAAACCATTTCATGGACATTAAGAAGGTATTTAAACTAACCTATGTAGCATAATACATCTTTTATAAGAGCACAGATAGGTTCAATATGAAGTAGTATTAGAGAGTATTACGACTATTAAATATAATACAAATGAAGTTGGATACTGTAGAAAATGCTCAGACAGATGTTAATAATAGCTCCGGAGAAGAACCCTCTGAAGAATCTGCATTTTCATCTATTCGGAGCTTTTTTCTGGAAGTATCACTGCTAACAAAGTTTATCGTTCGTTTTTTTGCAGAATTATTTAAGGCACCTTTTGAATTTGGTGAGATCATAAAACAGTCATTTCAGATTGGTTATCGCTCCTTTTATTTGGTAGTGATAACAGGTTTTATAATGGGTCTTGTGCTTACTATCCAAGCGCGTCCTACTTTAATCAGCTTTGGTGCAGAAGCCTGGCTTCCGGCAATGGTTAGTGTTTCTATTATAAGAGAAATAGGGCCGGTAATCACAGCTCTTATATGTGCAGGAAAAGTTGGATCAGGTGTTGGAGCTGAATTGGCATCGATGAGAGTAACCGAACAAATTGATGCCATGGAAGTTTCAGGTATTAATCCATTCAAATTTCTTGTTGTTACAAGAGTTATAGCTTCAACATGTATGATACCACTTCTGGTTGTATTTGCTGATACCGTTTCATTGTCAGGTTCTTACCTGGGGGTTAACCTTGAGAGTGATATTAGTTTTAATCTGTTCTTCAACCAGGTGTTTGCCTCAATTAATTTTATTGATGTTTTGCCTGCTTTTATCAAAGCGTTTTTTTTCGGGTTTGGAATTGCTATCATAAGCTGTTATCAGGGATATTATTCCGGGCACGGCACTGAAGGAGTTGGAAGAGCTTCTAATCTGGCTGTTGTTTATGCTTCTCTCATGATTTTTATATTAGATATGATAGCTGCACAAATTACAAATTTATTTATGTAAGTTTTATGCAAAAAAGTGCTGATATTCCCGGTGAAATAGTTTCAACTCTTAACGGTGGTGGCAGAGTTGAAGATGATACCTTAGTTGTTGAAGTTGAACATCTAAAAAAAACATTTGGAAAAAATGAAGTATTAAAAGATATTAATCTGCATTTAAGAAGAGGAGAAAACATAGTTGTATTAGGAAAATCAGGCTCCGGAAAATCAGTGCTTATAAGATGTATAGTTAGGCTGATTGAACCTGATGAAGGAAAAGTAATGATATTGAAAAAAAACATCGAAGAATTAAATAATGATGAGCTAAATCAGATTAGGGGTAAGATAGGTTTCTTATTTCAGAGTGGTGCATTATACGATTCAATGAGTGTTCGCGAAAATCTTGAATTTGCATTGCGAAGAAAATTAAAAACAGACTCGAAAGACAGAGTTGATATGCTGGTTAGAGAGGCTCTTGAAGATGTTGGCCTCATAAAAGATATCGACAAGATGCCTTCTGAACTTTCCGGGGGTATGCGAAAAAGGGTGAGCTTGGCCAGAACCTTAATTCTGAAACCGGAAATTATGTTGTATGATGAGCCTACCACAGGGCTTGACCCTTTTACATCAAGAGAAATCTGTGAACTTATTCTCAAAGTTCAGAAAAAATATGCTACTTCTTCAATTATTATAACACATGATACAGACTGTGTGAAAATAACTTCAAACAGGGTGTTCGTGCTAAAAGATGGAAAATGTTTTGCTGAGGGTACATACGAAGATCTTAAATCATCGGGTAATAGCTGGATAAATTCTTTTTTGAGATAAGTTATGCTATACTACTAAAAAATGCAAAGAAAGAACATAAATAACAGAATCAGGCTTGGTGTGTTCGTAACACTGGCTATAACGTTGTTTATAGTGGGTATATATTTTATTGGCAGCCATCAGCATTTATTTAGCAGCACTTTTCAGATCAGTGCAATATTCAACGATGTGAATGGCTTACAGGTAGGAAATAATGTTAGATTTTCCGGTATCAATGTAGGAACAATCCGGAATATTAGTATTATAAATGACACGTCTGTAAAAGTAGAAATGGTGATTAACAGAAGCACCCAAAAATTTATAAAAAAAGATGTAAAGGCTATCATTGGCTCGGAAGGATTGATAGGAAATAAAGTATTGATAATAATACCTGGTAATAGCCAGAGTGAACCTATAAATAATAATGATACAATTCAAACCATTACCCCTGTTAACTTAGACGACATCTTTTTGAATTTAAAACTAACTACAGATAACGCTTCAATGATAACAAATGATTTGGCTGCAATAATGGGTGGTATACGGGCAGGAAAAGGAACTATAGGTAAAATTTTTATTGATAGCTCTTTTGCCATGAATATAGATCAAACAATTGTTAATCTTAAAAGAAGCAGTAAAGGTTTAAATGAAAATATGGAAGCGGCAAAACATAATTTTTTATTAAAAGGATATTTCAATAAAAAGGAAAAGGAAGCTCAGAAGAAAGAAAAACAAATCCAAAAAACAAAACAAGAGGATGATGGAACTAAGTCTGAAAAGAAAAGTGTTTTTAATGGCCTTTTTAGCAAAAAAGAAAAGCACGACATAAATAGTGCTGATAAAAAATGAGTTGCCAGGCCCTTTTAGAATCTAAATTTTATTTGATTTATACTTAACCCTGGCAAATCTGCAAAAAATAAAATTGCCTGGATTCCATTTATGCTGAGAGAATGAGTTTTGCTTTTGTTTGCAAACTCATTTAGCCGGAGTATATAAAGCAAAAGCCAACTTTTTTAGTTGGCTTTTGCAATTTACGCTTCCAAATTTATTTGTTTAGCCTTACGGGGCTATGTCTAACCTTACGGGGTTAGCACTTTTATAAAGGTCAAATCTTCAAATTCGTCCCGACAAATCAGTTTGGTGTTTTTACAATCGTATAATACCGGATCTATCTTAGCCTTACGGGGCTACGTATAACTATAAAGGGTTAACGTTTTTGTTACTAAACATTATTATTTAGCCTGATAAACTCCTTGACACAATCGTTCAAATAACAACTTAATTTATCTAGCCTTACGGGGCTATGTCCAACCTTATGGGGTTGGCTTTTATAAGCCGAAATTCATAGATTTAACCCGATAAATTTTAAGCTTTGGTTAATTGATTTAATCATTTAAACCTAGCGTAAAAGTAGCTCAGAAATACAGGTTATATTGTAAAATTCGGTCAGCTAAAAAATTCAATAGCTAAAACAAGGTGAAAAGGAGTTAACGGAAAGAATGCTCAAATTCCATTTTTGCTACTTTTCTGTTATTCCTGTATCAAAAGAAAACAAATTATACCGAGAGTAGTTAGATTTACGAATGTAAAGATAACGTACTCTCAGTTATGCCGAATCCCGCACGTGCGTGGTTTTAAATTTTCGGAAATCTAAATTGTTTCGGTATAAATCTTAAATTTAGGGTTTCAATTATACTTCAGCTGAATGAGTTTGCGAAAGACGGCAAACCCATCCGCTCAGTATAATTGTGATTTATAAGTTATAAAGGGTGTACGAATTGAAATTAAATAACAGATTCACAGATTTAAAATGTTGTGTTATTATTCCTACGTATAATAATCAGGCTACGATAGGGAAGATCATTACAGATACGCTGGTATATACTGATAAGGTTATTGTTGTTAATGATGGAGCCACTGACTCTACTCCTGAAATTCTTAAGCAGTATGAAAATACGGTAACTGTTATACACCAGCCTCAAAACTATGGCAAAGGAATAGCCTTGCGTACTGCCTTTAAAAAAGCATTAGAGTTGGGTTATCACTATGCAATTACCATTGATAGTGATGGTCAGCATTTCCCGTCCGATTTCGAGCTATTCTTAAATACTATTGAAGAACAGCCCAATACATTGATCATAGGGGCACGCAATATGAATTCTGAAAATGTGCCTGGTACAAGCAGCTTTGGAAATAAATTTTCTAACTTTTGGTTTTGGATAGAAACAGGTATCAAGATGCCTGACACACAATCAGGCTATAGGTTATATCCTATACACAAGATGAGAAAAATAAAGTATTTTACATCCCGTTTTGAATTTGAAATTGAAGCTATTGTCAAAGCTGCCTGGAGAGGTATCCCGGTAATTCCTATCCCTATTCAGGTATATTATGCAAAAGGTGCAGAACGTGTTACACATTTCCGCCCCGGAAAAGATTTTACACGTATCAGTTTGTTAAATACCTACTTAGTTATTTTAGCTTTTCTGTGGTATAGGCCATTACGTTTGCTTCGTGGACTTTCACCTGGTAATATGAAATCATTTCTTAGGAAACATTTTTTTAGTGAAACGGAATCTAATGCCAAAAAATCGTTTTCGGTTGCTATTGGTATTTTTTTCGGAATAGTTCCTATTTGGGGGTACCAATTAGTAACAGCTATTTTAGTGGCATATCTGTTAAGATTGAATAAGGCTATTGTTATTCTTGCAGCTAATATCAGTTTTCCGGTATTTGTGCCCGCAATTTTATATGTAAGCCTCAAAACGGGTGAGTTGGTTACCGGAGATGTTTCCACAATAACCTTTCAAAATATAAGCCTTGTTAACATTAAGCTCAATCTATATGTATACATAATGGGAGCTGTTGTTCTCTCAGTTGTTTTCGCACTATTCATGGGGATAGTGACTTATCTGTTTCTCAGTCTTGTAAGAAATAATAAAAAAGCAATTACTACCTGAACTTTATGTTACTATTAAACATATACCGCTATTTTCAGCGAAATCGAAAGGTATTGTGGCTGCTTGTAGTATCCGTAGTTCTTTTTACTGTTTGGTTTGCTTCAAAAATTCAGTTAGAAGAAGACATCAATAAGTTTATTCCGAAAGATAAACGTGTTGATGAAATCAATTTTGTTTTACAAAATCTGAAGATTAAAGATAAACTGGTAATCACCATCAGTAATACAAATACTATTAATGCTGAAACGGCTGAAATGATGCTGTGTGCTGATGCAATTGCAGATTCTTTAACAGCAGGGAATTACAACCATCTTATTAAAGATTTTACCTATAAAGTTTCTGACGATTTGATGCAGAGGGTCTATAGTGTTTTTTATGAGCACCTGCCCATTTTTCTCGAAGAAAAAGATTATATAAGAATAAATGGATTCCTTCAGTCAGACAGCCTGAAAGAGATACTTAAAAATGATTATAAAACACTACTATCTCCATCTGGTATTGTGTTGGGTAAGTTTATTCGCAAAGATCCTTTGAGCCTTACATCGCTGGCACTTAAAAAGATGCAAAACATCCAGTTTGATGAAAACTTTGAAGTGAATGAAGGATATATTATGACCAAAGACCAAAAGCATCTTCTGGCATTTATTACCCCATCCTTTGCTCCTAATGATAACACTTCCTCCCAACAACTGATAACAGCCTTAGACAGGATAGTTGTTTCATTACAGTCTCAATTTAACAATAAGGTAGGTATTGAATATTATGGCGCAACAGCAGTATCGCTTGGTAATTCTATACAGATACGGCATGATTCTATTTACACATCCATAATAGCATTAGTATGTATCGTAATTTTATTGAGTATTTTTTTCAGGAGAATACTTGTTGTATTTTATATTTTGTTACCGGTAGCTTTCGGAGCATTGTTTTCATTAACGTTGCTTTATTTTATTAAGCACGAAATCTCGGCAATTGCATTAGGTGCTGGTTCTGTTGTGCTTGGAATTGCAATAAACTATTCTTTACATTTCTTTACTCACTTCAAACATGAACAATCAGCAGAAAAGGTTATAAAAGACCTTTCTCTGCCAATGCTGATTGGCTGTACCACCACTGTTGGAGCCTTTTTAAGTTTGCAATTTACCAAGTCACAGGCATTACATGATTTTGGTTTATTTGCAGCTTTCAGCCTGATTGGCGCTTTATTGTTCTCCATTATCGTTATTCCTCATTTATTGAAACAAAAGAAAAATCAGCAGCATGAAATTAACCATTCAGTTAAACTGTCATTAATTGAACGTATTATATCCTACCGTTATGATAAAAATAAACTATTGGTTATCATCGTTTTTATTCTCACGCTAATTTTCGCCTACACATCACGGTATGTAGAATTTGAAAGTGATATGTTCAAAATGAATTACCAAAGCGAAAAATTAAATGAAGCCCAACAACATTTAGATGAAATCAACAACTTTTCATTGCGCTCTGTATATATTGTTTCTAAAGGTAAAGATTTGAATGAGGCTTTAAAGGTTAATGAAAAGGTAACTGAGAAACTTAATCAACTTAAGCAAAATAATATCATCTCCAAATTTTCATCTGTAAGCACATTGCTTATTTCTGATTCATTACAACAGCTTAGAATCAATAAGTGGAACTTATTCTGGACAAAAGAAAAGAAAGACTCGCTGGAAAAAAGATTGATTCAATATGGCAGTGCCTACAAATTTAAAGAAACAGCATTCTCAGAGTTCTATAATCAATTAAAAGCTGATTTTAGGCCTGTTCCGTTATCTGAATTGGATACATTAAAAAAATTAATTGTAAACGACTGGGTAACTGAAAATAAGGACATAACTACCGTTGTGAGTCTTGTAAAAGTTCAATCGGAGGCAAAACAGCCGGTTTATGATGCATTTAAAAATAATACATCTGCTGTAGTTTTTGATAAACAATATATGTCTTCCCAATTTGTTGAAATCATTAGCTCAGACTTTAATTTAATTCTGATAATAACAGGAATTCTGGTATTTGGCTTTATGCTATTATCTCATGGACGTATTGAGCTGGCAATTATAAATTTCCTTCCAATGTTTGTAAGCTGGTTATGGATACTCGGTATTATGGGTCTTTTGGGGATAAAATTCAATATTATAAATATTATTATTTCAACCTTTATTTTTGGCCTGGGAGATGACTACAGCATCTTTATTATGGATGGTTTAGGGCAGGAATACAAATATGGTCGTAAAAATTTAGATTCCTACAAAACATCAATTCTTTTATCGGTATTAACTACTATTATTGGTATTGGCGTACTAATTTTTGCAAAGCATCCTGCATTAAAATCAATTGCTGCAATAACCATTATTGGAATGATTACAGTGTTAGTTATCTCATTTATCGTTCAGCCATTATGCTATAATTTTCTGATATTAAACCGTAAGAAACGTAACCTGTTACCCTATACTGCAATCAATCTGCTTCTTACATTGTTTGGTTTTTCCTTTTTCGTTGTAGGAAGTTTGTCACTCACTATTATCGGTTTATTGTTGTTTTATGTTATTCCCACTCCGGTAAGGAAAAAGAAATTATTTTACCATTACCTGATTATGTACACCTCTAAATTTATTATTTATATGTTCGTAAATGTGAAAAAGAAAATAATTAACCCTCAAAATGAAACATTGGATAAACCTGCAATCATGATTTGTAATCATCAGTCACATATTGATTTGGCATTGACATTAATGCTGCATCCTAAGATTATTGTATTTACAAACGATTGGGTATGGAACTCTGTTTTTTATGGGCGGATAGTCAAATTTGCTGATTTTTATCCTGCATCACAAGGCTATGAAGCAGCCATTGATAAAGTAAAAACATTAATGGCCGATGGCTATTCTGTTTTAATATTTCCGGAAGGTACCCGTTCTACTACTGGTAACATCCTCCGTTTTCACAAAGGCGCATTTTATCTGGCTGAATTACTTAAGGTAGATATACTTCCTTTGTTGCTTCATGGAGCTGGCGATTGTGTTACAAAAGGTGATTTTCATTTTAAAGAAGGTAGTTTAACAGTTAAATACCTGCCTCGTATCAAATATGACGACCCGCTTTACGGAACAGTATACAAAGAAAGAGCGAAGAACATTTGTAACATGATGCGAAAGGAGTATGAGCTGTTTCGGCAAGAACAGGAAACAGTAAATTATTTCAGACCCCGTTTAATAAAAAATTATATTTTTAAAGGTCCGGTGTTGGAATGGTACTGTAAAATAAAAGTGGGATTGGAGGACAATTATAAATTATTTGAAAGTTATTTGCCCAAGCAGGGAAAAATTACTGATGTAGGCTGTGGATATGGCTTTTTGCCTTTAATGTTAAGCTTTACCGGACTGGATCGCAAAATTACCGGTGTTGATTATGATAAAGAAAAAATTGACATAGCATCAAACTGTATCTCTAAAACTAATAATGTCAATTTTATATGTGCCGATGTTACTGAATATGATTATGATTATAGTGATGCTTTTATAATTAGTGATGTATTGCATTATTTAAAAAAAGAACAACAGGTAGAAGTTATTTCAAGATGTGTGAATAAATTAAACAGCAATGGTATAATGATTATTCGTGATGCTGATGCAGATAAAAAACAGCGGCATTGGGGTACCCGTTATACTGAATTTTTTTCAACCAATTCTGGCTTTAACAAAACAAAAGAAGATGGACTGCACTTCACATCTGCTTCACTTATAAGAAGTACACTTGATTCGTTCTCATTTATTGAATATGAAATAATAGACAATACAAAGTTGACTTCAAATATTATATTCATAATTAGAAATAAAAATAATACAGAACGGAAACCTTTGTACAGTGCAACGCCTATAATACAGCAAGACTAGTGATCACATAGCGCCTCTGCGTCTTTGTGGCAAAAAAGATAAAGAACTCGACCAAGAATATGGAAAATACCAAATTTGATGTAGTGATAATGGGTAGCGGTATGGGAGGATTATGCTGCGGATACATCCTGAGCAAGGAAGGTTTTAAGGTATGCATTCTTGAAAAAAACCGCCAGTTGGGCGGCAGTCTGCAAATATTCTCGCGCGACAAAGTAATTTTTGATACAGGTATCCATTATCTGGGAGGCTTGGCCGAAGGCGAAAACTTATATGGCTATTTTAAATACTTTGGTTTAATGGATAAACTAAAGTTAAAACAAATGGATATGGATGGTTTTGACCATATTACATTTAAAGGTGATCCAACAGTTTATAAACACGCACAGGGGTATGATAATTTTATACGTGTATTAAGTGAACAGTTTCCTGAAGAAAAAGAAAATATACAACGTTATTGTGCTAAAATTCGTGAAATATGTGATTTTTTTCCCCTGTATCGCATTGAGGATGATGATAAAGACTTAGTTTCGGCCAACTTCTTGTCTATTGATACAAAAACCTATATAGAGAGCATTACCTCAAATGTTAAGTTACAAAATGTTTTAGCAGGAACCAATCCTTTATATGCAGGTGAAGCCGATAAAACCCCGCTATATGTACATGCACTTGTTGTAAATAGTTATATTGAAAGCTCCTGGAAATGTGTGGATGGTGGAGGACAAATAGCAACTCATTTAGCTGCTTCCATAAAAAAAATGGGTGGTATAATTCAAAATTATAGTGAAGCAGTTAAGTTTAATTTTGAAGGAAGCAATATTAAAGAGGTTGTATTAAAAAATGGAAAAAAAATAGAAGGAAAATATTTTATATCCAATTTTGATTTAACCAAAACACTGGATATGATTGAGCCAGGTCATATCAGGCAGGCATATCGTACGAGGATTACCAACCTGAGAAACTCTATATCTGCATTCATTCTTTACATTGTTTTAGAGAAAGACACCCAGGAAAATTTTAATTACAACATATATCATTACCATAGTAATAATGTATGGGAAAGTATAAAAGCAGGATCAGAAAACTGGCCACACAGTTTTGTTATATTTCCACAAGCATCTTCTAAAGAGGGTAAGTATACTGATAGTATGATTGTAATGGCTTATATGAATTATGATGAAGTAAAGCAATGGGAAACTACCAAGAATATTATCCCTAATAATGAAGAGGATAGGGGACCGGGTTACGAAGAATTTAAAAAGAAAAAAGCAGAAAGGTTGATTGATGCTGTTGATGCCCGTTTACCAGGATTAAAGAAAAAGATAAAATCATACTACACTTCTACACCACTTACTTACAGAGATTATATTGGTAGCAGGGATGGTACATTATATGGAGTTGAAAAAGATTACAGAGACCCTTTAAAAACATTCATTCCACCCAAAACAAAAATTCCGAATTTATACCTGACCGGACAAAATGTAAACCTGCATGGAGTGCTGGGAGTAACGGTAAGTGCTGTTGTTACATGTTCTGAAATATTAGGCCAGCCAAAAGGTTTAATCCGAAAAATTAAAAAATTTCTTGAAGAAAATAAATAAAACCCCGGGCTATTTATAAAACAATTAAACTTCGGTATCTCTTGTTGTTCTGAAGGATTTATTATTTTTTTTACAAATCATTTTTGCTACATCCCTTCCTGTTTTTATTGCTATGGGCAGTCCTCCGCCAGGTTGGTTCCAATGACTTGAAAAATAAAAATTCTTTAAGCCTGGGAATGTATATTTTACCGGAGAAGGAGCAAGCAGATTTGAGCTTGGCAACCAGCCTTGTGTACTCCCTTTCCAGTTATTGGTATACCTATAGAAAGTCGCAGGGGTAGCCATATCTGTTGCTTCGATTTTCTCTTTAATACCGCCTAATCGTTTATCCAGCAATTCAAGCACTTTATCAAAAAATTCTTTTTTCTTTATACGATAACCCGGTCTGTCATTTTTTCGCAGCGCTATCCAATAGTCAGCATTTTTTGTATAATAACTCACTACCACAGAAGTTTTTCCCGCAGGAGCAAAGGTTGGGTCATAATTATAAATATGGACTTCCATACGGCTATAACTTGTACCATCAGGTGAAATAAGTGGTTCTTCCAATGGAAAACGAGAAAAGTGAGGTTTATGGCTTAAATCAGCTCCAATACCAAATGAAAATTGTATAACAGAATAAAATACTTCTAAGCCTTTTAATTCTTTCAGTTTCAACATTTGCTTATCAACAAACTTGCCATCCAATGCCTCAAATGCTGTATAATACCAGTCGGTAGCTGAAAGTATTATATCAGCAGAATGTATTTTATTGTTTCTTACTAATAATGATTTAGCAACCCCATTCTCTGTTATTATTTTTTTTACAGGTATATTATAGTTTATTTTACCACCTAATTTCACGTAACTTTCTTCTATTCTTTTTGCAAAGTTAAGTGATCCCCCTATCGGATATCCAGCACTTTTTTGATCAAAAACAGAGAGAGGCATGGTCATTACCAACATACTTACCTCATTCCCATCATATAGTATTTCAAAGGCCTCTTTTAAAAAGGGATTTTTTAATTTTTGTGCAAAAGTATAATTGGTTTCATTCTTTAATCTTAAAAACCAGTATAAGAACTCAAGGTAGCGCGTCATTTTTATTCCACGGACAATCGATTGAAAAAAAGGAAGGTCATCCATTACAGGTGGTAAATCAAATTTCTGCATGATTCGCATCGATTTGATCAATCTGTTTATTTCTCTAGTATCCTCCGGTGCTACATCAATCAAGTAGTTATTTAACCGGTCTAAATTAGTATATAAGTAAAAAGATTTTTCTCCGTATTTATTAGCATTATTCTTCAAATCAATTTGCATCCGGACATCATGGTTATGAAAATTAATCTTTTTCATATTCAAAACTTCAGACCACATTTTATAAAAAGAGCTTCCCTTGTCAGAACCAAGTATCCAATGCACACAACCATCAAATGTATAATCTCCTTTTTTCCAGCTTGTACATAATCCTCCCGGAATAGAATGTTTTTCAAAGATTTCAGTTTCAAAACCGTTCATCTGTAAATAACATCCGGCACTTAAACCAGAAATTCCGGCTCCTATAATATTAATTTTCATGGAAAAATCTACTCTTTACTGTAATCTTATAAAATTAGTTAGCTAAGGTGCTAAAAATAAAGCAAATGAGAATTGTTAATTATATGATGTTTTGAACATTAATAAACCAAAGTATACTGAGAGTAGTCAGATTTACGAATGTAAAGATGACGTACTATAAGTTATGCCGAATCCCGCACGTGCGGGGCTTTAAATTTTCGGAAACACAAATTGTTTCGGTATAACTCAGGCTTAAATAAAAGCAAAAAGCCTGCATTGGCAGGCATTTTGTTAAAATTTAATCACAAAAAAATTATTTCTTATTCGCTCTTGCTTTATCTTTTTCAAGAGCATCTATGAAATCAACCAATTGTTCACTATCAATACGTTTTCCTTTTATAATTTTATTCTCATCCAACAAATAAATCACAGGTGTGCTATATATATCGTAGATTTTTTTTGTAACAGCTCGTTGGTATGCATCCGGCTGGTGAACATTAATCCAGTCAAGTTTATGTTCCCGGATAAATTTTTTCCAGTCTTCGGGCTTATCTTCCGTTTCAATTGCGTATACTTTTACTCCTTTATCTTTTAGTTTTGTTTTATAAACTTCAGCTAATTTTGGTATTTCCTTTTTGCAATGTCCGCAACCATGATCCCAGAAAACAACTATTGTATAATTCGCTTTTACATTGTATAGTGAAATGTTTGTTCCTGTGCTATCAGGCATAATGATAGGAGGGGCCTTCTTACCAAGAAGTAATGGCTTCAATGTATATGCACGGTTAGTAATTTTGCTTAACTGTGTAGAATCAACCCAATAGGCCTGTTTAGAAATATAATATTTCTCAACCATGTGTACAAAAACAGCATCCATACCCATTATATTAGAGCTTTCATAAGTATAGGTAAGCCAGTAAACAATATATTTAAATACTTCCGGGTTTGCTTTCGCTTTTTCCGCAAGGTAATCTGCTGAAACATTTATTGAGTCGGGCATCTGTGGTGTCATTTTTTCCATATATTCCTTAATTTGGTTATGGAAAATAGGTGTGCGCAATAATCTGTCATCACTGAAATCAATGTTGTCAAAAAAATGAGCTTTGTAGTAGCGGTAGGCAAAAGTGCTGTCTTTCTTGCCATTTGGTAAAATAGGAGTTTCAGGTATATCAATATGTTCCATAGCCTTTAACAGCTTGGCTACAAATGTGTTTGGATTATTTTTTGTAAAATTTATTTTGAAATCTTTCACTTCCTTGTCAACGGCAGTCATTTGATCTAAAAGTAACTTGGTTGAATCTGTATTAGTTTTAGTAGTTTTTCTGTACAATTCACGCAACGGCTCTATTTGTTTTTGTTTGCCGGCCATAAACAATTGATAATCGTAAAAGTATTTATTTTCATTGGACCCTTTTATTTTCATTTCTTTGATATAATCGGTGGTGTCTGTTTCCAATGTAAAGTTTTGACCTTCATCCATAATGAAATCAAAATATTTTTTATTCGGAGGCACAAATAAATAAACACCCTGGGGGTATTTTTCATCACCTTTGAAAATAACCTCACCTTTGTTGTTTACCTTAGCGGAGTCTTTTATGTATTGTTTATCTCCGTAGTAATTTGCCAGTAAGCAGGTAGCACCTTCTTTTAAACCTTTTACAACAATTTTAATAGTATACCCATCCGGATTAACGGCCATAATATGACTGGCAGTAAAAACAGTTAAAACAAAAATTGTTTTAGCAACAAATGAATTCATATGAAATGTTTTTAGTGGTTAATACAGCGATTATACTTATTTAGTAAGTGTTTTGGGTAGTTTTATTAATGCAATTATAGCAGTTTTTTAGCAATTTTTAATACCACTTTACTATAAATAGTTGTATTTTAAAATTATCAACCTGCCTTTCTTTCTGAAAATCAATCCATTATAAAATTGTTAAAAAATACTAAATTATACTTAATCCTTTTCTGCTTAAATAAGTTACATGATCTTCCTAAAAACTGCTTGTAATACTTAATGTAATTCCATTAGATGCCGGAACCTGCCTGCAAATACCTCCAACACAAAAAATACCTGCACGTTGTTTGCCATAGCTTAAAGTGATACGGTTTGCATTTTTGTTATAACCCGCAGATAGATTATAATAATGGAATCGCTTATCATAGCTGCCATTTGCATCTGCATGTTTGTTGCCATAATTATATTGGTCTAACACAGCAACAAACCAGTTAGAATTTATGGTATATTCTGCTAAAGCATAAGCCCAGTTCTGTTTATCTTGTTTTGTTGAAAGATGTTGCAACTCTATACGTATCGCTTTTTCAGATTTTATTTTATAAGTAATATCAGCAACCGCTATGTGTGAATAAATGGTTACACTACCTGCATCTGAAGCACCTTTAAGATATTTATTGTTATACTGTTGATGTGAATACATAACAGACAGTTTAATTTTTTTTCCAAATTTTTGATTTACTTCTATATAAAAATCGCGGTACAATAATGTTTTCCCAATATTATATGAGTTTATTTGATAACCTTGCAAAGTGCTATCTGTTATGTGATTCAGATGCGTAGTATCCAGGTTATTCGAACCCGAGTAATTCAGCGTTATATCCAGCTTATGATTACTTTTTTTAAGAATCTTTGAACTCACTTCACCCGAGAACTGGTATTCTCCATTGGGTTGTGAGGAATAAGGATAAAAACTCATCAAACTGTACGTATGCTGTTTACATAAGGCCGGAGTATAATTGATTAGCAGATTATTGACTGATGCTTCCCTGTCCGAACGGAAATTCATATTATCTGTCCGACTTGCACTTGCCGATATGGCAAGTCCTTTTTTTGCATAATTGGCTGCCAGCAAAATGGCTTCACCCGGTTTATATACATAACCATTTGCTGCATTAGGATCATTAATCTTATATGCATATTCACCATTAATGGCAAAATTATTTCTGCTTATTTTAAAACGTGCAGCAGAAGCACCCACATTTTCAGGCAAAACAAGCGTTTGGTTTTCATCTTTCTGATAACGGCTCACAAAACTGCCACCAATAGTTATAATTAGTTTTTTCTCAGACATATATTTAATAGCATCATTCAATTGTATTTCACCATCGAACCCACGAACAATGCCAGGCCCCTGTGTCATAAATGAACGCTGTTTACCTGTGAGACCGGTTAAATAGATACCTTTAAAAACTTCATATTTCAATCGTATACCATCCAAGGCATTATCAAAACCAAGTCCTCTGTCTTCATAGCTTCTCAATATAAAACCATTCCCGAATTGCTGGTAAAAGCTTCCTACAGTTACTTCCAATTGATCTGACTTATAAGTTGCATAACGATACGGAATACCTGTTCCCTGGTATCTCGAATCAAATCCCTGACGAACATTCAAATAACTTTCATAACGTATACCAGCCGTAAATTTCCCTTTTGTATAAATAATATTTGCAAAGCCATTCATAAGCATCTTTTCCGGGGCTGGTTTAGCACCAATGGAAGAGTCTGCAACATAATACTGTGCATCTGTTTGGAAATTGCCATGAACTTCGCCCAGATTTAAATTGCCAAGTTCACTTAACTGGGCATTTAATATGTTGCTGATGATTACTAATACAGATATATACTGAATCTTAATGGGTTTGCGATTGGCAAAGCTGGTTAGATTCAGTAATGCTGAGCGAATAAGCTTACTTTTTTTAGTAAACTCATTCAGCCGAAGTATAAGTAATACAATTATAGAGGTACGGTAGTAGTTTTTTTTCACAAACTATTTATTGAAATATGTTTATTTGAAAAAAAAAAATTTTCACGGGAGTAGCATTTTTACTCTGAAATCTTTTCTCCCTTAGCAATTTTTTTTACAGTTTCAAAAAGATGGTCTTCATCACCCTCCGAATAGGAATTATGCTGCCATACTATTTCACCTTTGCCATTCACAATAAATGTATGCGGTACATTATTTACATTCATGGCACGTTTAAAGTCCTGGTTCTCGTCTAAGTATATCTCATATTCCCATCCATGGCTTTTAGCATCTGTATTAACCTTGCCTGAACTTCTTGAATCATCAATAGAAATTGCTATCAGTTTTACACCTGTTTCCTTTTGCCACTCATTATAACTTTCTGAAATAGCATCCAATTCTTTTTTGCAGGGTTTGCACCATGTTGCCCAAAAACTAATGATGATTGGTTTTCCATCATTAGTAAATGTGGATGTATTTATTTTTTTTCCATCAATAGTTTTTACATCCGCTGACGGCAGAAGCCTTCCTTCTGAATTTTGTGCAGAGCAGGTAAATGCAAAAATATATATAGTAATTATTCCAATAATTATATTCTTCATCAGATAAAAATTTTAGGCGAATAAAAAATCAGCAGCAAAGTTAGATTTGCCGCTGATTTAATGAATTATCAAATTTATTTATTTACAGTTATTTTTCTGGTTACAGTTTCATTTCCGGTTTTAATACTCAAAAAATATAAACCATTTTCCAGCGATGTGGTATTGATTATATGCTTTTGGAAACCATTTATTTTTCCAAGATTTTCATTTAGTACAGTTTGTCCAAGTGCATTAATCATTGAGATAGACACAGGAGTTGTTTCTCTCAGGTTAAACTCAATAGTTGCATTTGTTGTCGCAGGATTAGGATACAAACTGATGTTGCTCACTAATTTAGACTCTTCCACTCCTGTAACATCTGTATTGTAAAAATTGATATTGTCTATAAAAAGATTGTTTCCATAATCAGAGGTACCTTTGAAACGGACAAGTACCTGTGATTCACCTGCTATACTGGTTAAGCTTACTACCTCATGTCTCCAGTCACTATCACTGCCCGGAGTAAATGAACTGGTGGCAGCAGGTACAGTTTTTAATGCTACACCAGCTTTATTATATTTTGTTGACCATGTAACACCACAATCTATAGACACTTCTACTTGCAGCCTGTCATTAGTAGACGAATTATATTGGGCATAAGCCACGTCAAAAGTTAAAGATGCAGTGGTAGCACCAGCAAATGACATTGGCGGAAGCTTCATATAATCTATCTGACCAGCACCAATATAATAAAATGGTAGTTTTACACTCACTGAAGAATTGTAACCGGCACTCATTGTTTCAGTCCAGGTATCACTTCCTCCCGGAAGAATTATCCAATCGCTTGGAATACCTGAAGTTTCAAATGTTTCAGTAATATAAGATCCTCCAACAGAAGCATAAACAACAAATGATGCCGTAGTTGAATCATTATAAGTTGTTGAATCTATAACTCCATTAGGATTAGAAATGGTTGCTGTAATTATATGTTCGCCAGGACTTGATGCACCTATCTTTTGCCCGGTGATAGTAGTGCTTTCATAAGTACCAAGAGAACCTGTCCAGTTAATTGTTTTTTGTACTGTTCCATCTACAGCCATAGTAATTGTAGCAGATGTTAGTGTATCAGTTCCAATATTGGCAAAACGGAATGTTGGAGTAACACTGTCACATGTTACAAGCCCCATATTAAACTCAAGTGCTGTTATCATTTCTGCATCCGATGCATTAGTAGCTACTGCACAAACTGATTTTGCCGCATATAAATCGGCTGTTGAAACTGCACCTACTTCGGTTATGGAACGGTCCGGACATATCATATATACAGTGGGAAAATAGCCAATATTATAGTTAGTTAAAAAGTCATCAGCACCAACTACGGAAGAAGATAAATCTATAATAGGATACGAAGTTCCGGTAACCCAATCGCCCTGGGTAGATGTTGAACTTGTTCCTCCGTCTATTCCATGCAATTGGGCCGTAGTATTTTGTAATTCTCCTTCAATAAAAAATACACGTAACTCATCAGTACCTGCGGGTCCATACGTGTCATATAATGTTTCAAGATTACCACTATTGTGATATGACCAGCAAGGACTGCACCATGCAGCTGATACATCAATATATACCGTTTTGCCTGAATCTAAAATATCGTACAGGTGATGAGTAGTGCTATCTATATCGATAAATGTAAAATCGGCAGCAATACTGCCATTGGCAAGCTGCGCTTTACCATTGACTGCTGTCAATAGAAATGCCATTGCCATAATAAAGTGTACTGTTTTTTTCATTTTTGTTGGATTTAGAATTGTTTAAAAACTGTAATACTGTAAATTTAGTATTACGAATATACCATTTAGGATATATCCCTGCAAATATTTTTACCTGATGGTACGCAAAAGAAAAAACTAATCTTTATATTTGTTCAAGGTTGTAAAATAATTTTACTTTTATATTAATTATGAAAAAAATAGCGGCTTCCCTTCTTCTATTATTATTTATTACTCATGGATATAGCCAGATTGTGTTATTAGACGATAATAACTCTGTGGTATCAAACACAATTATAGATATTAATCTGGCTTCTAATTCCAGTTCAACCAAAGAAATACTTATAAAAAATGCAGGAGCGGTTACCGATACATTAAAAGCCCTGCGTATTGTTTATACAATTGATGCAAATGATCAAACACAGTTTTGTTTTGGTGGTCTTTGCTATTCATACTCCACAGATATTTCCAATTTAACATTAACAGTAAATCCTGGAGATACTATTGATTATGCTGAAAACGGATTTCATGCGCTCTTCTCTTCAGGAGCAGCTTGTATAACAAGAACAGTTCATTACAGATTCTATAATGTAAATAATTTTTCCGATTCAGCGGGTGTTACCCTACGTTATGTTTGTGCAACTGATGTGGATGATTTATCTAAACCTGTCGGAACAATCTCAAATGCATATCCTAACCCTGCCAGTTCAACAGTATCTTTAAAATACACTATAAATGCTTCTTCTGAGAAAGGTAAAATAATATTCCGCGATATGTTGGGTAAATCAGTAAAAGAAGTGATGCTTAACGATAAGCAGGGTGTTGCGAAAATAAGCATTACCGATTTAACGCCAGGTATTTATTTTTATACTTATACGATTGACGACAAAGCAATCAGTAGCAAAAAATTAGTAATTACGTACTAATATACTGAACCTAAGCAGTTTTTCCTTTTTCCCGGCCACCCAAAAGGCTTTGTCAACGATTACATTTTATATAAGATTCTCTTCAATTTATATTTGTTTCCTAGCTTGGCAGAATTTATACCAATGAAGTAAATTGGACTATAGATTTAAATTGGTATTACTAGACAAGCATTATTTCATCAATGATTTCACACAGTGCCTTTCTCCTAACCAATGAATATACACACAGTAACTGGCCAGAATACGAATGATGCTATCACAGAAGCAATACAGGCAGAATTGGTCAGGATTGACCGGAAGGAGTATATAGAAGTGGTACCCAATGTGAAATTACATGTTAGGGATTGGGGAACGGGTAAGCCTATTGTTTTCATACATGGATGGCCATTCAGCAATGAAATTTTTGAATACCAGTTTGCAACACTGCCACAACAGGGATTCAGATGTATTGCAATAACACTTCGTGGCTTTGGTAAATCTGACCAGCCATACAGTAACTACACTTATGACCTTTTAGCGAATGATATTCACAAAGTTCTATCAATTCTCGAAATTGAAAATGCTCTTCTGGTGGGCTATTCAATAATGGGAGCAGCAGTAGCAACAAGATATATGACATTCCACTTGCAGGCGAGAGTTAATAAACTTATGTTGATATCTGCCCCTGCTCCTGGTATTATTAAACGCGAAAACTACCCAACCGGTATAACAGTTACGGATGTTGATAATATGGTTAGCCTTTGTATCAAAGACAGAACCCAATTAATAATGAACTTTTGTAAACAAATTTTCACTTCTGAAAGTAAAATAAGTTTATCTTTTATTAACTGGTTGAATATGCTTGGAATGCAGGCATCTTCGTATGCTACACTTCAGGCTTTATTATTAATGCAGGATACTGGTTTTCAAAACAATTTTTCCCTGATTACTGTTCCTACAGCAATTCTTCATAGTACCAATGATAAAATATGTTCTCTTGAAATTGCCAAATATTTAAATTCAGAAATCAAAAATTCTCAACTTACACTATTTGAAAATTGTGGACACGCTCTATTACTTGAAGAAAGAAAAAAATGTAATAAAATTCTTATAGAATCAGCAATTCGCTGATTTATACTGAATCTTAGTGAATTTGCAATAGCAAAGATTTCTATGATTCAGTGATCCTGAGCGAATAAGTTTGCTGTTGCAACTCATTTAGCCGAAGTCTAAATTATTATTGAACTCACCTTTTTTTTCCTTTAACTATTCAACTGATTCCACTGCCGAATAATAGATTTGAATCTCTTGTCACAATTTAACTTTGTTTTTTTTACAGTTAGTATAATATTTTATTAAAACATAAAAACTAAATAAAATGAAAATATTAAAATTTATAAGCACAGGAATATTGTTCTGCCTGGCAAACGCCATGGTTGCGCAAATTGATAACATAACAATTGGTGATAAGAACCTGGATACAGCTTCGCTAAATCAAACTACACTTCCTCAACAATCTGAAACCGCCATTCCTCAGGCAGTTACACCTGTATTAACATCTGCATCAATACCTG
>JAHEXZ010000160.1 GCA_023251835.1 Bacteroidota bacterium
GCAGAGCCGCAAAATATTTGTAGATTACAGATGCATATATCTTTTTAAGGTGCAGCGCACCGAAATATGCAAGTTCTATAATCCAGAACTCACGTTAAAAAAGCTCATCTAAGGAAAAATAGATGAGCTTTTTTTATAATCCAATACAAACTAAATTTATTCGCCTCTACTTTCTATTATACTTAAAGCTTCCTCAGCTGTAAGAACAGGAAGATTGCTACTCTTATAATCTTTCCCATTCCTGGTTATAATAGCATTTACTTTTTTGTTCGAACAAGCAGTATTGTATTGAATTGCATCTTCAAAATCTTTAAAGCCAGTATGTAAAGATGCAGCTATAATTTCTTTTGTTACATCCAAAGTTTCGGTCACAGATTCAAGGTCGCGCAGTATTTTTAACATCTCCTTGTGTGAAGTTATTTTTTTTACAATGTAATAGATATGACTGTAAGATAAGGCAGAAACAAAGAGTTTTATTTTGCGTTTTTCAGAATAATCGAAAAGTATAGCTGCGCTTTGAGAAAACGGTTTACGGTCAGAAATTACATCTATGATTACATTTGTATCTACAAAGAAATGCTTCATTTACTATATTTTTTATTTATTCCTTCTTCCAGCATTTTTTTGTAATCAAAATCTTCGGACAGCTTTATTGCTCCTCTCAAACGTTTTGTTGCAGGAGAAAGCTCTTCTTTGTTTTTATCTTTACCTACAAGCATTTTTAAATAGTTTTCTATTATAGAAGACAAACTTTTTCCTTCTTTATTAGCATATTTTTTAGCCAGCTCTATAATTTCCTGTTCAATGGTTAATGTGAGTTTTGTTATCATACTACACGTGTGTTTATAAATGCAAGTATACGTGTTTTTTATTTAAAGTGCAAATAAAAAAGCTTGACTTGCAACTTTATTTTATCACTCAAGTATAAGTGTATTCCAAACTACCTCTTTAACAATATCTTGCATTTTTAGGATTTATACATTTTATTTTTAACCGTTTTAAATTTATAAACTATGAAGAAACTCTTACTTCTCGCCCTATCCTCCATTCTGCTTTTTAGCACTCGCCAGGCGAATGCGCAAACAATAGATTTTGTATTTACCATTACTAATGCAAGCTCCGACACTTCTTGTGATGGTGAATTGGACTTGCAGTGTATTGGCTGCCCGCCAGCAACAACTTATGCCTGGCATGCTATAACAGGAAATGTAATAATTGGAACTAGTAACCATATTAACGGACTTTGTGTAAACAACACTTATTGTTATACACTTGTCATAGAATTTTCGCCCGGTGTTGGATGTATGTTTTCAGGCAGTGTAAAAGATGCTACACTATTCGATTCTACCTTTCAGTTAGCAACCTCATTAAAAACGGCTCCTAATGATTGGGACAGTGGTTATTGGACTGATACATACATGGAAATTCAGCAGATTTCTGGTGGTAACAGCCCATATTTGTATTATCTGTACGATTCTTATGGAGCTTTGGACAGTGATCCCTATCCATTGTATATTGATTCTAATTTAACTTCGGTATCAAATATAGTATTTGATAGTCTTTATGATGGCTATATGGAAGATTTTACACTTGTTGTCGGTGATGCATCTCAAAATACGATTGGCTATTACTTTTCTTTGTTATTAGATACAGCACTATGTTATCAGTGTCCAATTCCACTTTGGGCTTCCGCACAAGGCTACCCAGTTTCTGATTCTTCAGTATGTGATGGAACAGCCTATGTAGCTGTTTATGGCGGCACTCCACCCTATACTTACCAATTTTCTTCTGGTTCAACAGATTCTACTCAAACAGGACTTTGTCCCGGCTCATATATAGTAACCGTTAGAGATGCCGATTCCAATATCTATAATACAACATTTGTAGTGGGCTACCCTGGCACCATTTATTTTTCTGATCCGGGTTCGCTCAACTATATTGATACACTCTACTCTAATGCCTATCAGGAATGTGGTTTGGATTATTCAATGCCTATTGATTCGTTTTACATTGATAGCTCTTATGCTGTTTCAAACTGGGAATATGTTATTGAATGGATGGTGGTACAAGATACTAATGAATATAGTGTTACTGAAACTTATTATTTTGATTCGGTTGGTGCCTACATGTTTGGGTTAAGTGTTTATTGTGATGCACGGTCATTCTTTGGCTCTTACACCTTATTTGCGGGTTTAAATGTTACACAACTTTCAGCACAGGTGGTTGAAAAAACAAAAGATTCCAAACCAATGCTTATTTATCCTAATCCTTCCAATGGCATTTACCAGTTGAAATCTTCTTCAAAAATGAAGGAATATACTATTTATGACCAGTTGGGCAGAATGGTCGCTCATAAACGATTAAATTCTGATAATGAAACTGTTAACATATCTGAATTGCATAACGGGGTGTATTATTTTGTTGTTCAGTTCCAGGATGGCAGTATTGGTAAACAAAAACTTGTGAAAAAATAATTTCTCCTTTGTGTAAAAAGATATGAGCTATGGATTAATTTCTAATCTGAAACAATTGATTTGTGCACCCAATAACATATTTAATTTAATGTTTCGGTGCGCTGCACCTGGCAGATTAACAATTAAATCAATCTACTACAAATATTTTGCGGCTCTGCCGCTTTACCGAATTCAGAAGAAATTTATAGCGGCAGAGCCGCAAAATATTTGTAGATTACAGATGCATATATCTTTTTAAGGTGCAGCGCACCGAAATATGCAAGTTCTATAATCCAGAACTCACGTTAAAAAAGCTCATCTGAGGAAAAATAGATGAGCTTTTTTTATAATCCAATTGCAACTTTATTTTATCACTCAAGTATAAGCGTATTCCAAACTACCTCTTTAACAATATCTTGCATTTTTAGGATTTATACATTTTATTTTTAACCGTTTTAAATTTATAAACTATGAAAAAACTCTTACTTCTTGCCCTATCCACCATTCTGCTTTTTAGCATCCGCCAGGCGAATGCACAGACTATAGATTTTCAATTTACAATTACAAATGCATCTTCGTCAGACTCTTGTGACGGTACAATGTATATAGTGTGTACAGGCTCACCTGAATCTTTAAATTATACATGGTATAATGATACCTGGGACGTGGTTGGAACAGGAAGTAATATTTCAGGGCTTTGTGCAAATTCTTTTTATTTTGTTACTATTTCTGATTCACATTGCCGACTTTATTCATTTGAGGGTTTTATGGCAGATTCTAATATTTGTGGTTCCACATTCGAAATGAAGTCCTCTTTAATTTATACAAACGATAATACTTTAAGTTCTATGCAGATTCAGCAAGTCAATGGAGATACAACGCTATATTATACTGAATTAAAATTGGAAACTGATACAGGAACTATTACTTTATATACTGATACTCTCAATAGTATTTCAAATTTATTTTTTGATAGTTTAAGTTTCTATCCTTCTGCACCCAATAATTTGTATACCTTTTATACGTTTGATTCCAGTACAATTTTTTTCAGTTATAACTATTATATTGGTTTTCATTTTAATGATTTTTATGATACGAGTAATTCCTGTGGAACTTATACCAATATAATTTGGCTTTCCGCTCAGGGAGTTCCCGTATCGGACTCCTCTTTATGTAATGGTTATGCCTATACCGAAGTATATGGAGGTACCCCACCCTATACCTACCAGTTTTCTTCAGGTTCAACCAACTCAACTGCCACAGGACTTTGTCCGGGCTCTTATATTGTAACTGTTACCGATGCCGATTCTAATGTTTTTAGTACCACCTTTGTAATTGGCTATCCTGAAACTTATTATTTTTCTGATGGTGGTAATTATAATTATTTGGATACCCTTTATTCCAACGCCTTACAAGATTGTGGTATAGACTATACCATGCCAATAGATACTTTTTATATTGACAGTTCCTATAGCGCAAACTGGCAATATATTATCGGCTGGGTAATAGTGCAGGATACCAACGAATTTTTATTTACGGAAACGTACTTTATTGATACCACTGGATATTACTGGTTTGGCTTGAGCTTATATTGCGATGAACGTTCATCCGATTTTGGTTCCTACACTTTTTTTGCAGGAGCTCATGCAGATATGTCGG
>JAHEXZ010000120.1 GCA_023251835.1 Bacteroidota bacterium
ATTAACCAATAATCAATAACTAATAACTAATAACTAATAACTAAAAGATGAAAAAAAAACAACTATTTGTAAGTGCTCTTGCTATAGCAACTGCCTTTGCTGCCTGTAAAAAAGATGATCCGCAGCCCGACACGCCAACACCAACCGAAACAACCTATAATAATGGTGTATTTATTACCAATGAAGGGCCATTTGGAAGCGGAAGCGGTACTGTAAGTTTCTATAGTAAAAGCGGCTCAACGGTAAGTAATGATATATTTGAAGCGAAGAACAGCTATCCTTTAGGCAATGTGGTTCAGTCTATGGAGATTTTTAATGGAAAAGGATATATAGTTGTAAACAATGCAGGAAAAGTGGAAATAGCAGATGCTTCTACTTTCGCAAGTGGCGGTGCAATTACCGGACTAAGCAGCCCGCGTTATTTTCTGGGAATCGACAATAATAAAGGCTATATCTCTGAATGGGGAACAACTACCGGAGCTGTAAAAGTTGTTGATTTAAGTACTAAAGTTATTACGGCAACTGTTGCCACGGGCAAAGGAGCTGAAGGAATGATAAAAGTGGGGAATAAAGTGTATGTGGCGTGTAGTGGCGGGTTTGGAAATGATAGTATAGTTACAGTTATTGATGCTGCTACCAATGCTGTGCTGACAAATATAGTTGTTGGTGCCAATCCTAAAAGCATTAAAGCAGATGCTAATGGTAAGGTATGGGTATTATGCAGCGGACAATGGAATATGTCCTATACAATGTTGGAGAAAACAGGTAGTTTAGTGCGTATTGATGCAACCTCTGATACAGTCGATTTATCATTGCCATTTTCTTCTACTTCTTCACAGCCCTTCAACTTAGTTACCAATAATGCCAAAACTTCTCTGTATTATACGTATGACGGAAAAGTATATTCACATGCCTATACTGCCACAACATTAAGTGCATCAGCTGTTATCAGCAGAAATTTTTATGGATTGGGTATTGATCCAACCACTGATTATTTCTACTGTGCAGATGCAGGAAATTTTACATCTAACGGAAAGGTGTTACGTTATAATACAGCAGGAATTGTTGTTGATAGTTTTACTGTGGGTATTATACCTGGTAACTTTTGTTTTAAATGATATATACTTCCACCCTCATATTCTTTTCACCTTCTTTCAGGTTTTTGGGAGCTTCAATGATCGGCTTTTTGCCGCCATAACCTTTAATGGCTATTCTATCCTTTTGAACTCCGCTTTTAACAAGGTAATTGCGAACAGCTTCAGCTCTTTTTTTTGATAGTTTTTTAGCAGTTCCGCTAAACACCAGTTCTTCATCCATTTGTCTTTTATCTTTGGAAATATATTTATTTCCATTTGTATGACCTGCAATTAAAATATTAACGTTGTTACTATTCATATATTCGGATAGTTTATTCAGCTCTTCATAGGATTGTTCTTTAAATACAGGTGTATTAGGATAAAAATAAATGTCAGGAATTACAAATCTGTCTCCTGCTTTCAGCGGATTAAGAGGAATAATGTAATAGAAAGTAGTATCTATCGCTAGTATATTTTTTAAGTCTATATGTTGGGAATAATTCTTATAACCTATCAGATCGCATTCTATTCTATAATCGTTATCAGTTTCAATTAAAGCAGAAAAAACAGATATGGAATCATTATAAGAGTGTTGTAAATATCGCTGTCCCGCTTCTTTTATTAGTTTGAAGGCAGGCTGTTTCAATACAATTCCTGTTTCAGCATCAACCGTCACAAAATATACAGGTGTTGTTTTTACTGCCTTTGAGCTTACTTTTCTTCTTCGGCCTGGCTTCTTTGTTTTTTCTCCTTTTTTTTGATTTTCTGATAATAATATGGATTGATTTTTTTCAAGGTATTTGGCATATCTACTTGCTAACTGATAATCTTCTCCTGCTTTGTTGCCTTTAATTTTATTAAATAATTTAGAAAAACTTATATAATATTGATCTGCAATACTTCCCGCCATCATTAAGGAATCTCTGCTATTTCTTTGCCGGTTTTGAAAATCAGTTGCCGAATCAACACGTGTTATATTTACTGAATCCTCTTTTATTGTATCTGCTTTGCTTAACATATTGCTGAAGGATACATCAATGCTGTCTATCTCTTTCCGATTTAAATTATCGACAGTAATTTTTTCATTGTTAAAATTCACATAACCAAAACGAACGGAATCGGTTATAATACTACATAATTTTTGAGGAACGTTTTCTAAGATTGATGGAGCGGCATTTCCGAAACAGGTTGTATCACTATTTCCCTTTTCTTTATTTACTTTTAGAATATAAGAATAGTTGTCGCAGGTAATTATTTCCAAAATATGTCCCAGATCCTTACCACTCATATTATTAATGAGTATGTAAATAGCTTCATCATTGAATACTTCTAAAGCTTTAGTATAAACAACACTTTCTCTGAACGATTGAGTTTGGTAAGTATCATTAAAACTCACAAGTTCTTCTATATCTTCAATTGTTTCTCTTGAATCACAAAATTTTTCATTTCTTTTTACACTGTATAAACTAAGATTATACCGGTCATTTTCATCATTTGGAATTAACGTAAGTTTTATAAAACAATCTTTATAAAAACTGATTTTGTACCAGTAAACGTTCTTCTCTATTTCATTTATCCTTACCTCAGATTCAAAAAATAAATTATAATTAGGTTTTTTTAAACATTCAGAAGACATCACAATTTCTGATATAACACCTAAGCGACCGTTTACATGTTGTGAAATTGCTGTATATGAAAATGCGAAAAGAAACAATAAAAAAGTCAGGCTCCTAATTGAAAAAGTGAACACTATTTTTTTTAAACAGGATGTATCAATTAGTATCACCTTTGAAAATTTTTTTTATTCTATTTTGGGGAGAGAAGAGTCGTTTTTTTTGATATCTACCAGCTCAACATCAAAATAAATTGTTGCTTTTGCCGGAATACCCGCCTCGGGCATTCCCTGTTCTCCATATCCAAGTGTGTATGGTATAATTAGGGTGCGGCCTTCGCCCAAACGCATATCTTTCACTCCTTCTTCAAAGCCTTTAATAACTTTATTCTTTCCGGGAGTAAATTCCAAAAGTTTTCCACTCTCACGTGAAGCATCAAAAATTCTGCGTATCCCTGATGAATCAATAATAAATCCTGTATACGCTATAGATACACTGCTTCCGCTATCCACAACATCTCCTGTTCCTTTTCTGACCTGTATATACTTCAGGCCTGAACTTTGTTTTATTGTATCTCCTGAGGCTTCGAAAAAAGGATAAGGTTGTATATCCACTATTTCAACATCAAAAACAAGCGCTTTATTTTTAGGAATAATTCCTTGTCCCATTTTTCCGAATCCCATTTCTGCAGGAATATATAAAATAGCCTTTTCGCCATTTTTTAAATAAGTCAAACCTTCTTCAATTCCCGGCAACGATCTGTTTGAACCAGGGCGTAAAACTGTTGGTATCTTACGTTCAATAGTATTATCAAAAATAACAGGATTCCCAAGTGAATCTGTAAAATAGCCTGTATAATTGAAAGTGACCACATCCGATGTTGTGATATTTTTTCCTTCTTTCTTTAAAACATGTAGCACTCTTACACCGCTTTTAGTGTGTAGAGTATCCGTTCTGTTGGAGTGAAAAAATGGATCAACCGAGCTTAGCAGTTCAATATCGAAATAAAGAGTAGAGTTTGCCGGAATAACTCCCGATACCTTATTCCCAAAGCCTAATGCAGGTGGAAGTATAAAGCTAGCTTTTTCTCCTACATGCATGGTGATAATACCTTCATCAAGTCCTTTAACCATCCTGCCTGTACCAAGTTGAAAAACTGCCAATGCACTGTTAGTAAGTGACGACTGAAAAACACGTTGATACCCCTTTGGATTAAGAATATAGCCGGTGAATTGCATAGTTACATTGCTAAAGGGTTTTGCCTTTTCACCAGTGCCTTTGTTTATCAGTATTTTTTTTAATCCGCTTGGAAAAGTGATAGTATCTTTGCCTAAAAGGTCATAAAATGCCTGTTCCATTTCTATAACTCTTATATGCAATAATAATGTAGTATTGGCAGGAATGCTGCCCAGCTTTTTTGTACCATACGCCAACTCGGGAGGGATACGGAAATGAGCGCTGTCACCCACAGATAAAAGGGCTATGCCTTCATCCCACCCTTTTAATACATCTTCCTGCCCTAAAATAAAAGCAAAGGGCTTTCCTCTTTCAGCATTACTGTCATAAACACTGTCGGGCTTTATATAAGTAGTATAGTTTACATAAATACGGTACCCTTTTTTTACCCTCTGACCAGTTCCTTTTTTTACAATTACATATTCCAGTCCATTGTCTGTTTTTTTATAATTTAGTTTTTTCTGTTGCCCAAATGAAACAGAAATTAAAAACAGAAAGAATGATGTTATACAGATTAATTTTTTCAAGTCATTCATAGTATTACCAGCTCAAACAATGCCACCAGTTTTCGCAAATGTGAGTATCAATAACAGGTTCTTTTACCGGAAATCCAACAATAAATGCATCCTTAAAACCCTGCTGAATCAACTTGTTCTTTCTTTGAACGGCTTCTTCATACGTTGCAAAATTTCCGCTGAAATGTTTGGTTATATCCTTGTATACAATGGTTGAATGTTCCGGAATATTTTTAATTACCGGATTCTGCCTGAATGCGCCAATTTGTACACGATATGTTTTATTTGGCAGCATGGTTTCAAAGGCTCTTTTATATACCGTTCCCGCTTCAAGGCCACCCATCCTGAAACTATAATTTTTGTTTTTTGTAGAAGACAGAGCCGTGGTATTGGATGAAACAGGTATAACCTTAGATGCTGTGATAGCTGATTTTTTTTTATTGCCACTGTTAGTGGTTTGTATACCTGAATTGGTTTTTGTTACAGCTATATTTGGGGTATTAGTAATAGTTATTTTTTTAGGGGGTAAATCAAAAAATTTCCGTTCATTAGCGCTTGTTACATAAATTATTTTTCCGGTAAGTGTTTCCATGCCTGATGCGCTTTTAGGCACATTTATTTTATATATAACGGTATATGTCACTTCCTTAGGAGCCTTTAGCCAGATAATCTTTATCTCATTATTTTCATATCTGAAATCTCCACTTTTGCTGTCAACTTCAGTGGCTGCATAGCCATAAGGAAGAGATTGTGAAAACTTCATGAAGCCATCTATATTTCCTCTGTTGATACTTGTTTTTACAACAAAGCTGGTGCCGGGAGCAATAGTAGCAGGTGTTTTTTGTATTGCCGTCAATTGGCCAAATGATTTGTTCATTATAAAAACCGATAGCGATAGAACGGTTAAAAGTATAATACAATTTATTTTCAACATAAAGTACGTCTACAGACTCCTATAATAGTATTGCTAAAATTCCGGTTACTAATCTACGAAGCATATTGCTAATCAACAAAAAGAAACTACTCTTTTAATCTTATCTCCTGTGGTATCTCATACGTATTGTTTCTGCCAGGAGCAAGCTCTTCAGAATATGTTTGGTATCCTTTATTTTGTACAGTAATCTGGTATTTTTTATTTCTGCTCAGAATAAGAATATATTTTCCGGTTTTGGAATTGGGCTTTATAGCAAAAGCCTGCTTGCTTTCTTTATCAGTAACAGTAATGCTCACGTTAGCATAATTATCTTTTGAAGGCCCATTATCAATAATAATCATACCTTTTACAATAACATTAGGTGTTGCACGTGTCTGGCTGAGTATCTCATTATACTTTAATAACATTCCTCTCATCGAAGTATCTGGTAAGTCACTGTCTAAGTATGAAACAACTTCATTTCGCAGTTCCTGCATATCTTCAGGACTGCTGTTAGGATTATCAAGTAGTGCTTCTGCTTTCCTGATTAGCTGTTTATAAAGTAAACGGGTAAGTTCCTGGCCTGGAGTATTATCTGAAACAGTATTACTAAACTCTTTTGAATCACTTGGATTTGCGGCAAAAACAATGGATGGTTCTTTTGTTTCTTTGTTTGTCGGACTTATTGTGTTTGGATTCATTTTTAATGAATTGGTATTTACCACATCCGTATTCACTACTTCTGTATTTACCACATTTGTATTTAATACAGAGCCTGCTTCACTTTCAGTAACTGTTACAGTACCATCAGCATTAAATTTTTTATTTTTTACTTTTCTCTTTTTCTCAATAATATAAAATGTATGGTAATAGCTTTCCATGCCATCCGAAAATTCAAGTGGAATGTCATTTTGTGCTAATTCAAAGCCTGTACCTAATATTTTTTCATCGAGCTTCAATATGTATGTACCATAAGGAACATAAAATTTGAAATTACCCTGGTTGTCAGTAACACTTGTTATTACATGGCCGGTAGTATCCGTTAAAAATATTTTAATTCTCGAAATATCAATTTTTTCAGCAATGCCGGCACTAAACCGTTCTCTGTCAACCTCTACATTACCTAATATCTGAACTCCTTTTGAGAAAGGAATGTATATAAAACCTTCACCCGTTATATCTACACTATCTGCAACAACAGGAAACCAAGCTCCTATATCAACTAAAGGCAATATCTGAAGTTTATACTGGCCTATTGCTATGTTTGTAAAACTTGCATCTCCATTTTCACTGCTCAGCACTTCATAGTCATTTACACGTATTACAATATTCTCAAGCGGTATCTCATTGATATCAAATCTTTTATTGCCATTGATATCTAAGAAAGTTTTAAAATGCGCGTCACAGAAACGTATTTTTCTGAATTTCTTTGGCATCGGAATGCCAAAATCTTTTTTTATTCCCAATCCCATTTGAAAACTCTTATTTTTTACTTTTTCATCACTTGTTTCAGCAGTAAATCCGTTTACAGCACCTGGTGTGTATACGTATGTATAACTCTGAGAAATGCTGTATGTGTAAGTGATATTTAAACCAAAACGCCAGCCGCTGTTTGTATAGTAGAAAAGTTGTGAAAATAACCCTATTCCATGTCTTTTATTGACATTTGCATAGTTATAGTTCAATGTGTTTTCTGTGATAAAATGAGGGTTCCGGAACTGATACTGGTTACCTACAGAACCGCCAAGTGTTTGCGGGTAAAGCCCCTGCTGGTTTATAATATAAGCAACATTTCTTTGTCCTATAGGCCCGTATGAATAGCGCAGATTGCAAGTCCAGGTACGGAACGTTAAGAATGCATTTGCCTGTGAGTTAAAAAAAGGTTCTGTTTCAGCATAGTTCAACAATTTATTATAACCACCTTTTACAAAAAAACCAAAACGGAAATTCTCTTCAGGATTAAAGGTGTTAATATTCAACTGTAACCCCGAACTAAGTATTTGTTCGGGTGGAAAATTAGTATAATTAAGGTAAATGGAAGGACCGTAATTTACTTTTGACTTTGCGGGTAACTGGAGAGTTAATATGTTATTAAACATAATATTATTTACGTAGGTTACAGATGTTGGGCTTATCTGTGTTTGAAACATTGTATAGTTGTTTTGCAGGCTCAACCCGAATCCTTTTTTGAAACGGAGTTTATTTGCAATACCGGCATTAATATTTTTTAAACCGTTGTTTAACAATATTCCTCCATTTTCTGAATAGCTGTAAGTTACAGTTGTGCTGGCCATTGATTTAAAATAGCGGGCATTATAATTTACACTGTATCTTCTGTTAAAAATAGTTCCCGCTGTTGTGGCCAGTGCACCGGAAAGACCGATACTCTGATATTTTCCCAAAGGAAGAGCTATATTACCATTCATTACGTCCCAGGAGTTACCTGCTAAATCATTCGATCTCCCGTAACCCATGCCTAAGCGAAACTGCTGTATATTGGCAGCATAGCCGATTCCGTAAATTGTAGTTTGATAGTTAGTAAAACTTTGTCCATTTCTTAAAAAATAAGCTCCTATAGTATGATTTGGAGTAATCCTATATCCACCTGTAACACCTCGCCCGTTTGCAATGCCTGTAAGATTATTCATATTGAGGCCTACTCCATTACCAATTGATACAAAGCCTTTTGTATGGTCATAATTAATAATACCGCTTATACTATTGAGTGTTTGATTTCCATATTGGTACGATGAAAAACCTGTTTGTAAGGAATAATTTAAATTGGCTTTTTCTAACTGGGCATTACCATTAAATACCAAATTCATTATAGGTTGGGTTCCCAGTATATTATTTATTGTTGCCAGCATGGTAAGCGGTATGGTACCGTTGCTGCGCTGATTAATGCGGGTAATATTATTAAGTTTCACAAAATTAACAGCACTGTTTTTACTATTGCCACTGCCGGGTTTTGCACCGGTTTCTTCCGCTTTTAAAAGTAAGCCATACTGTTTTTGTTCTTCAAATAGTTTAGGAATATAACTGTAACTGTCAATACGTTTTACATTGCGTTGAGCTTTTTGTATAGTTGCAGTAAAAGGTAAGATTGTGTCCGAGAAAGGAGGTAATACCAGCTCCATATAATTCTTTCTGAATATTTTTCCGGTAGTATCTGTAACCATAAAATCCGTACCTATTTTGTTCATTGATAGCAGCAATTCCTGATGCTCATCACCATTATTACTAAGGCTATATTGAAAAGAGGCAGTATTCTCACCATTCAGGAAATAAATTCGTGGTCTTGGCAATATATGCATTTCCCAATCATTTATTTTAGGTCGGCCAGCCCTGAAATTCGCCAACCCAGCTTGTCTTCCTTCACTAATTATAAAGGCTGTAATATTATATTTGGTACCTCCTTTGGCCGATTTGTTGTTGGTAAGCATTCGTATCGGTATAAATAAAGAATCATCCGGAGCGAGTGTATATTGTTTTTCTGATTTATTAAGTGTCCTCCATCCCGTTGGAAAGCTCATATTGACTGAAAATGTGGTGCTTTTACCCGTGTTGTTTTTTACTCTCAGTACATTACTTACAACAGCAATTTCGTTGTATTCTATCTCAGGGAAAAGAAACCCGGCTGAAATTGTTTTTTTTGAAATAGAAGTGGTAGGTTGGGAATACATTGTTCCTACCCCTGTTAATCCCATACATAGTAATAGCCATCGGTACCCCGGCAGAAGAATCTTAATAAGCTTAAAAAGTAATGACTGTTTCATTAATGGGAAATTTTAAAAAACTACAAACTACACATCATCACATTTCTGTAAGGCAATATTTTATTGATAACTCATACCTTCCGGGACGATATATCAAACCCGGTTTAATGCGATAATCAATCGTAAAGCTATATTCATTATAATTGGTTAAATAAGTGCCAGCCCCATTTACCTGCAAGCCGCCACAGGAGCCGGCCGGTGTAAATGCAGCATTATTAATAATATGAATTACGGCACCGGAAAGAGAATCAAAGTTTTGCCATGTGCCACTGTTGATTGGCGTATTACAACCGTTATCTACCTTTACCTGGAGTAAATCTAAGGTAGGTGGCAGACCTGAGCCTGCTATACCATAATTGGCTAATGTTTCCCATTGAGTGACAGGAGTTGGAGCACCGCCATTAGATACATACATGCTTAACATCCATTTGCATGAGTCGGTACCAATAGGATATTTACGCAATACTTTTAAACGAACAATGCTTGAGCCATTTAGCGTGATACCTCCATTATAGTCGCTAAATGAATCAAACACCATCTCAACATTTCCGGGTGAGGTTAAGATTATTTTACTGTCGGTGTGGTCACAACTATTTGTACCTGTCCCTGGATCAACACACTGCCCGAATAAAATGTTTTGAAAAATGGTTGCTAGTAATAATGTTGCATAGGTTTTCATATAGAAAAAAATAAAAACAGAAAGAGGGAGATAAAAATTTTCTCTCTTTCTGTTTATAGAAAAAACATTAGTTATTTTCAGTCAAAACGTATTTTACGTTCATGGTATACAAACCAGGCTGAGCAAAGTTTGTTGCCTGTGAACCGCTGGTTAACCCATTCCAGGTAGAACCGGTAGGATTAGCAGCTGAATTAGGGAAAGTAGCTGGTAAACCCGGTTTAATACGGTAGTCTATGGTATAGTAATAATCACTACCAACAGAACCGGCAGTCAGATAACTGCCACCCACAACAAAGTCGGCTGTATTAAAGTGGCCGGCAATATATTTTTCTGTAGCAGCAGGTCTGATATAAGGTGTTGGAGAAGTATAAACGGAGTTGGTACCCAAAACTGTAGCGGTAGTAAATGCTGCCCTGTAGTCAACAGCTACACCACCTGCAGCGTTGGTAGTGCTTGGATTATTTCTGTTTTGACGAAGTTCAAGGGCATTACAGGAAATACTATCTATAGCATTTGGATCACCGCCTGTACCATATACTGCCTGTTGATCCCAAATAATGCCGCTGGTGTTAGAACCATAGCCAACTGCATACAAATCCCAGTTTACCGTTGAGCTTACAGTTAGCGTTGTGGCTCCATATTGGGTAATACCACCAATGTATTCAGAAATCTGATCGAATACAAAGTCGATACTTTGCGGGCCATTCATGTTTAATTGAAGGATGGGTTGTAAATCCATTGTTATAGTTACATTGGATTCATCGATAAGTTGAGCATTTGCATCTAATGCAATGTTCAGGGCAGCAAATAATGCTAAGCCGGGTAGTAGTTTTTTCATGACTGTTTTTGTTTTGAGGGTTAACCAATATTTTTAGCGTATATCAATGTATACTAAGCGTACAGGGCGCTGCTTCAATTTAGCCTGGCTAATATTAAAGTTGTTTTAGATTGCATATTTTTATATTTTAGTATTAAAATTAGTTTACAGGAATGGTTTCTCCTTTTTTATCTCATCCTAAAAAAAATACTTATATGCCAATAACCGACAAATTTTATTTAACTACCGAAACGGCAAATTATAATAAAGGTTACAGGAGTTTTCAGCTTTTTAATCTGTTTTTAATCTTTCAGGAATGGTTATTTTTATTGGTTTTGCTGGATTTTCCTGCGTTATACCATGATTTTTGGAGAAAAATTTATCATCTTATAATTTGTTTTTTGGGGCTAATAACCGATAAATTTCATCCAAATTCCGAAACGGGTTTTCGTGAAACTATAGTTGGAATTATTAATAATCTGAGTTTGATTATACTGTGTACGGGATAAATTTCCGCATTGTTATATTTCAAAATGGCCAACCCAGATACTTCGACAAGCTCAGTATGACTGGCACACGGGTCACTCTGAGCTTGTCGAAGAGTGTGGGCTGGATTGCGGA
>JAHEXZ010000161.1 GCA_023251835.1 Bacteroidota bacterium
CGGATAATATTGAGCGCCATTTTGCGAATGATGTTGAAATTTTCTGCGGCATTGTCTTTTCTTTTACGGCAGTAATCTTCCCTAAAAACCACATCAAGCACCCAATGCAGAGAATTTTCCTGTCTTGCGCATTGGGACACCCGGACTAAAATTTAATATCAAATGCCTTTAAAATCATCTGTTGTTGCACATTCAGGGGTAACAATACATTGGTTTTCTTTTTGGATTGTGGTAAAATCACTTGTGCCTGATAAATTGTTTTGAGTTCATTGATGGTTTGCTCTGTGGATAATGGAATATTTTTTAGTTTAAGGTTCCTTTCTAATTCCTTATAAATTTTATAAGAGCAAAAGGCAATGCATATATGTGCTTTTATTCGTCTTTCTAAATAATGATAAATAGGACGTACCCGTAAATCCGTTTTGGATATTCTAAATGCTTTTTCTATTGCCCATAATTGTTTATAGTTGTCCATGACAGCCGCTTGGGATAGATTGCAGCTGGTAACATATCCTTTCAATCCATTCCATTTATTATCAGCTTGGAATGCTTTATAATCGATCTCTACGGCTATTTCATTTTTTATTTTCAGGTATTTGTTATATCCTCTGTTGTTAATTTTTTCTTTGGTTAACTTACCCGATTTTAAACTTTTTTCTAATCGTTCTAATCCTTGTTTTCGAAGATGTGCATCTTTCTTAGCTCGTTTGGCGGAGTAGTTTACAATCAGACGTATGTTGTTTGGCTTTTGGATGGTGATAGTTGTAGCATCGGTATATACATTAGATAAGATTTGTTGTTTGATAGTATCGGTTTCATTTTTCAATCTTGCTCCTAAAATAAAAGGATAATTCAGGCCGGTGAGTTCTGTAATATTATCGGCAGATAACAGCCCTGCATCGGCAACAATGATGAGTGAGGGTAAATTATATTTCTTTTTAAAAGCTTGTATAACGGGAATGAGTGTGTGCCCTTCAAATTTATCGCCTTCAAAAATTTCATACGCCAACGGCTGTCCATGGGTTCCTACTAAAAGAGCTAACAGTATTTGTGGGTTCTGTGCTTTGCCATCTTTACTAAAACCCGTTTTGCGCAGGTCATCTTCATCTGAGGCTTCAAAATAAAGCGTGGTAATGTCATAAAAGGCAACGCTGATTTGGTTGTTTAATATTTGCCTGGTATGCTCAAAAGTGATGTCTATCGCGGTTTCTTTATACTTCAAATCAAAGGCATCCATATACCTGTATATTCTGTCTTTGTTCGTATAAATACCTTTGTATTTCAAAAGATAATCCACCGTCTTGAGTTTACTGCCTGGATACACCAATCGGGTAATCACTAAATGCCGGAACAATGAATGGGAAATTTGATGGTACCCTACTTCATCAAAGATTTTCCCCAGTATCAATTCAGGGCCTACAACAAATATTTTCTTAACCCCTTGTTTTAATTGCTCTACGAAAAGTTCGTCTTCTGAAAAGCAGAAGTCTATTCGGCTTTGTTTGGTAAGCGTGGGGATTAATTCATACGCCTGTTGCCTCAAATCTTTTTCCTGCTGCTGGTTATCGGCACACCCAACCGTTTTGATAACCTGGTATTTTCCTGATGATTTATCAATGATTTGAATGCTGGTAGTGCCACTCTTGTTTTTCTTTTTGCGAACGTACATCCTGCAAAATTAACATCGGGACACCCCAAAACACCATTTTATACATTAATTTTCATAGGAGGAATAGAAAATTATATGCTCAATTTGGAGTTAGTGCGCAAGACAGGAGGGCAGACAGGCAGGGAGCTCAGTTTGATTTTGAAAGAAAGAGAAAGAAGGTGTGCATCTTTGTAATGAAGGGTGCCTGCTATTTCCTTTTCAGATATTGATAATCCCGACGGTAAAGAATTTTTAGTGAAATAAACTTCTTATTTTTGGTAAAACAACTTTTTGTGAAAGACAAGGAATCAATTCCGGTCAGGATAGGCGAAGTAATCTTGTATGTCAAAGGCTTGGTGTTGGTTAAATTAATTCACGACCACGAGATCCTGACTTCATACACCCAAAAGGTTTGAGAATATTTCAAAATGCAAAAGAGTTAATTTCAGTACTTTACAATTTAACTTCGTATGTTTTTACCGCACTAATGGCTGTTATTCGTAGATTAGTAAAGACTTGCTTGTGGCAGGTGGGCTGCGTTTTAGTAGATACCACACTAATTAGTTCCCGTGTAAAAATGCAAGTTTAAGGTTTCTTTTATTGGGTACCCTGCCAACGCTACTATCCGGTTTTATTTTTTGCTCATCCATTGAGCAATCTTGCCATCACTATTAAATTATTGGCTAAAATTCCTGCTCCTACCCATCGTGCAAACCCATCCTCTCCCTTGTTTAAACATCTTCGCAGTCCGAATTTTCGTTTGAGCCATGATATTTTTGCTTCTCCCCCTGCTCGCCAGCGTTGCAGTTTTTTAAAATGATAGGTGCGTTGCCGTAGTTTTTCCTGCGAATTTAATTTCCCCTTTTTAGGTAAGCTGATGTGTTTGACTTTTGATCGTTTCAGCAACTCGAAATTCTCTGGCGACCAGTATCCTCTGTCGGTGGCCGTTTCATCGGGTGCTTTTTGAAAGAGTTGTCTGTGTTTTTTGAGTGCCTCCGTCAGAAATGCTTCATCCTTCATCACTCCACTGATCTGCCAGCCCGTGACAAAGGCTTCATCCTCCTGTATCTGTACTACTTTGCCAAACTCCGTTGGTTTGCCCGCCTTGCCTCTTCGGATGGCTCTGGCAGTAGGTTCAAAAACAGATACAATCCGATTCTTTATTTTCAGATTTCCCTTACTGACCTGCATGGCTTGCCTGACCACCTTGTCAAGAAGCCCCCTGTAATGGCGGATGAATTTATCTTTGAGGTGTTTTGTTTTATCAACCGCTTGCCTGCCTATTTCTGCCACCTCTGATAAAACCTCTTTTGCCACTTCTTTATTTCTTCTGCCAATCGTACGTAATAAAGCAAGCGGCTTTTTTAATTTTGCTTTTATGTTTTTAAAGAAGTTGTTTTTTATGCCCGACTTTTTCAGCAGGCGGCCCATCACCCCCATAGCGTCCTTGATTAAACCGGCATCGGTAGGATAGTGAATATTCATTTCGGTCGCGGTGGAATCCACGCGCATACGTTTGCCATTGGTTAATTTTTGCTTACGTGCTTGGGAAAGGATGCGGTCATTAATGTTTTTGATGGTTTGCTCGCTAATCAAGGCCAGCTGGTTTTGGATGGTTTTAAAACAAGGGGCTTTATCTATCCGACAAAACCAGCGGTCTTCAATGTCATAGTTTAATTGCCTGGCCATGTCGCCATAGCTTAACTGCTTCTGATGTTTCAATACCAGCATTCGCAAAATCCGCTCGGCAGAGGTGCGGTTTCTCCCAACCGCTGCATCGGGTAAATCCTTGGCTAATTCTTTTACCAACGATTTGTCATTTAATACAGTGTCCAGAATTTTATAGTCCTCGCTGATGCGCACTTGCAAAAGCAGTTGCTCTTCAAAAAAATTGAGCTGACGGTCGGTGTATATTTTTTTCATAGGCAAATTTACAACGCACTGTCTATGCTGGTGGTTTTTTTCTGCAAGTTATTCACAGTAATATTGGTATTTTTACACAGGAACTAATTAACAGCCGTGTTTTCTTTATGTTTTGTATTCATTTGTAAATTCGTACTGATTAATAATTTAGTAGATCGATGAAAATAAACGGAACTATCATTAAGCCCGGAGAAAATGCACGCGTCAATCTCAACGTGTATTACATGCCTACCGGTGCCAAAATGGAAATTCCCGTTCACGTGTTTCGGTCAAAGAAAATAGGTCCTTCGGTGCTGTTTATGGCAGGGATGCACGGTGATGAGATCAACGGGGTAGAGATATTGCGCAATCTTCTGAAAGAAAAATATTTCGAAAACATAAGGC
>JAHEXZ010000017.1 GCA_023251835.1 Bacteroidota bacterium
AGCTGCTGCTCTATTTCATTGGCACATCAATTATCAATACTTCAGCCTTGATTTTATATTTTCAATCAACATTTAATGTATATACATATTTTATATCAAAAAATTTTAACTTCTTAATTTATCCAACAGCAGATTTATTTGTTCTGCTTCTTGTTCTGATAATATATGTAAACTATTGATAAAATTATCTTCCAGTTTGTCTAATTCGGTTAATAAATCAAGTCCTTTTTGGGTAATGATAACGTTAACAGCTCTTCTATCCTCCTGGCAAACGGCTCTCTCCACAAGCTTTTTCAATCTTAATTTTTCTACTAATCGTGAAGCGTTGGAATTTTTATCAAACATACGGTCAATTAATAAGTTTACCGTTGCAGGATTTGGATGCTGACCCCTAAGTATTCTTAAAATATTATATTGTTGGGTAGATATACCATATTGTTTCAAACCGGCCGCATGTTTTGAGCTTAACCAACTGCTTGTAAAAAATATATTTATAAGCATTTTTTGATGCTCATTTTTAAATTTATTTTGTTTTATTTCCTTACTGATTTCCATTTGAATCACCTCAAGTTCCAATATCTACCCAATCATTGATTAACAGAAGTTTGATTCTCTTTTTGCAAAATAATATTTTTAGGGGCTATAACCAAAGCAGTACCTTCAATCACTGTTTTTTGATCCTGATTTTTGCACACGGTATTCAATACCACTTGATTTCCTTTCGGAAAGTCGAGCACTTCAAGATATGCTGTTATGGTATCGTTCAAATATACGGGTGCTGTAAACTTCAGGTTTTGATTCAGATAAATGGTACCTTTACCGGGAAGATTTTTTGCTATAGCAGCAGAAATAAGGCTGCCAACCAGAAACCCATGTGCAATCCGTTGTTTAAACATTGTACCGTGTGCATACGTTTCATCCAAATGAACAGGATTGTCATCTCCTGAGATTTTAGCAAACAATATTACATCTTCTTCAGTAATTTTTTTAGTAAATTGGGCTTTATCTCCGATTTTTAAATATTTAGTAGTATCCATAAGAAAAAGTTTTTTGTATTGTTACAAATATAGTTTTTTAACAACCGTCTGTCAAGCTCGTATAAAAATAAAAATTAGTAATTTCATCTAAAAATTATATTTAAAATGTTTGAAACAGGAATTGGAAGAGCTGATATTACAGCATTTAAAAAAGGAGTTGGCATGATGGGGTATGGCATGCACTTCAATACTGTTGAAGAAGTTGAAACCTCACTTTCAGCAAGAGCTTTTGTATTTAAAGAAGCTGAAAGCCGTAAGAAAGTAGTATTTGTGAATGCAGAAATGTGTTTTATTACTCTTTCTATAAAGAGCGGAGTCGTAAAGAAACTTCAGGAAAATTATCCACAATTTGACTATACAATGGATAATGTGCTGCTGACAGCACAGCATACACATAGCGCTCCCGGTGGCTATTCGCATTATGCGTTTTATAATTTCAGTATCCCCGGGTTTGTCCCCGAAGTTTATGAAACTATTGTAAATGGTATTGTTGAGGCCGTTGCAAAGGCAGAATCAGCTCTGCAACCGGCAAACATTTATATGAATACAGGGTCATTTGAGCCTTTGCTGGAAGTTGCGTTTAACCGGTCATTAGATGCCTATAATGCCAATCCGGAAGTACAGAAAATTGACCCGGATAAAACCCATCTGGCTGTTGACAGGGAAATGACATTGTTAAGAATAGAGGGTTTAAATGGAAATAAAATAGGGACAATCAACTGGTTTGGGGTACATACTACCAGCGTGCCAAATACCAATCATAAAATATGCTATGATAATAAGGGGTATGCAGCTGCTTATCTTGAAAAAGACATACGTTCTGCATACAATGAACCTGATTTTACTGCTGTATTTGCACAAGCACCGTGCGGTGATGTAAGTCCTAATTTTATATGGGATGAAAAAAACAATCTGCGTGGCAAATATGCCGATGGCATTGAAAGTGCGCGCTTTAATGGAAATATTCAATATACAAAGGCTAAAGAAATCTATGAATCCGCTTTAAAGGCTCAGCCCTTAGAAGGAGCTATCGATTATGCACTTGTGTTTGTTGATTTTTCAAACGTTAAACCGGATAAAGAATTTACAAACGGACAAGAAGCACAAACATGCCCTGCCTGTCACGGAGTAAGTTTTTTTGAAGGCACTGCCGATGGACGTGGGATGGGTGGTGCATTGGCTGTTATTGCACGTTTTTTATCGCGCACTGTTAAAAGCTATGAACTCTTCAAGGCTCAGTTTCTTGATGAAAAGAAAAGAAATGAGATAACGAACAAATACAAGATACATGGTAAAAAGCATATTTTGTTTGAAACAGGAGAAGGGAAAGTTTTAGGAACAGCCAATATCAAAAACCTTATTATTCCTTCATGGGCCGATAAAAGTATCGGAGTATTTAAAAACCAATACAAAAACGGATCTCTGCGTAAACCCTGGATACCACAAGTATTACCATTGCAGTTAGTTATAATTGGTGAGCTTGCCATTGCTGCCTTTCCTGGCGAAATAACTACCGTTGCAGGATGGAGACTGAGAACTACCATTCACAATATTTTGCAAAAACGAGGAATAAAAAAAGTAATTATTTCGCCTTATGCCAATGCTTATTGCGGTTATGTTACTACTTACGAAGAATATCAATGCCAGCTATATGAAGGAGGACATACCGTATATGGCGAGTGGACCCTGGCTGCTTTTCAAACAGCGTTTAAAAAATTAGCATTGCAGATGCTTGAAAAAACCGAAAACAGAAAAACAGACACCAGCATAAAGCCTATAGAGTTTACAAGAGAGGAACTGACCAAAAGAAGTTTTCCGGAAAACTGATTTCAGACTTAAGGTTGTTTATAGTGCACAACGTTACATCAAATTATAATAAAGCCTTCACTGGTATAAATATAAATAAGTTTTAAATTTTACATAATTTTCTTTTAAATTCTGAGTTATTACCGTTGTTCATTTAACATATATTTAACATATCCCCAATGAAAAAAACAGTAACGCTTTCTTTTCTCACATTCAGTTTATGCTTTAAAATTCAGGCACAATTCCTTCAAACCTATACCGGGGACAATTATTCAGGAATAAATGCTGCTTTACTACAACCTGCTGCTATTGCAGATAGCCGCTTTCTGTTTGATATAAATGTAACAGGGGCACAAAATGCATTATCAAGTAATTATGGAGCTTTTAATGCTAATTATCTCTCAGACCCTACCTCTATCAGTACATTTAAATACTATAGGAAAAGTATTGGTAAGAGCTACTATTATCAAAACCAGGAGCTGCATTTTGGATGCTTTATGATTACCCTCACTCCTAAGGATGCAGTAGGCTTTGTTAAACGAACACGTACAATTTCTAACCTGGATGGCCTTGATCAGGATATGGCACTCCTGCTTTTTAGTGATATGAACAACGCATCACTTAATAATCAACTGCTAACCAGCAAAAAACTGAGTTATCAGAAAATGAAATACAAGGAAACAGCTTTTAGCTATGCACGTGTTCTTATAGATGATAGAGAGAAATTTATAAAAGCGGGTGCTACATTAAAAGTACTGAATGGTGTAGAAGCATTGTCGCTGTATAGTAAAGATGTAGAACTTACCCCCATCAACTCAGCAAACACCCAATTTACAAATACAGAATTTTCCTATGGATATTCTCACAATAATAGTGATGGATTTAACAATAAACTATCTCTGGGGCTGGATTTAGGAGTTGTATATGAATTCCGGCCGGATCATAAAACATTTTTTTATGACATGGATGGTAAAAAGGGGCTTCTAAGAAAAGATCTGAACAAATATAAGTTCAGAATAGGTGCTTCCTTGCTGGATATCGGGCGTATTAAATTTACCAAAACAAACAATAGTCATGATTTTATTGTTAATCAGAGTGTGAATGGAATTACATCTGTGGATAAAAATAATTTAGAAAGTATTAATTCATTCATAATCAATAATAATTTTCAGACACCTGCAAGTAATAAAAGTACTTTTAAAATGAACCTGCCCACAGCATTGAGCATACAGGCTGATTATTATTTCCGTAATAATATTTATTTCGGATATACATCATACATTCCAATTTGGCTGAGGAGTGATGAAGCAAAGGTTCATAATCTGATGAGACATGTTTTCTTAGCTCGTTATGAAAAAAGAAATTTTGGTGTTGCCATCCCGGTTTCAATTGTACGCAATGGACAAATCAATGCAGGTTTGAATGTTCGTTATGGTGCTATCACAGTAGGTACAACCAACCTGTCATCTTATCTTATGGGAGAACGCAGGCTTTATGATTTAAATATCTATTTTGCTGTAAGGGCTTTTCGTTTGTATCCTGCACCGGCTGATAAAGATGGAGATAAGGTTTCTGATAAAAAAGATTATTGTCCTACAGAGCCAGGTCTGTTGGCTTTAGAAGGGTGCCCTGATGCTGACCTTGATGGACTTGCTGATTACAAAGATTATTGCCCGAATGTTGCAGGACCTCTTGATTTAAATGGTTGCCCGGATACTGATAGTGATGGTGTTTTGGATTACTTAGATGCCTGTCCGACAGAAAAAGGGTTTGCAATTAATAAGGGTTGCCCCGACAGGGATAAAGATGGTATTTTAGATGTAGCGGACCGTTGCCCTGATGTTCCGGGTATTCCTAAAAATAATGGTTGTCCCGAAGAACCAATTGTTTGTTGTGCAGACAGTGACGGTGATGGAATATTAGATAGATTTGATGATTGCCCTACAGTATTTGGAAAGCTTATTAATAAAGGATGTCCGAGTGATTCAATTGGTATTGATAGTCAAATAAGAATAAATAATGCGAAACAGAACAAGCCGGAAAATAAAGCTGAAAGTAAAACTAACATCGAAGGAAAAGTAGAAAAAACAACTACTCCGAAGAAAGAGCCAGCGAAAGGTGAAACAAATTCTGAGAAAAAAATTATACATGATACACTAGTGAAACCTATTGTAGACAGGGTTCCAACAGATCCAATTCCTGTTTATAAAACTGTGCCTATTGAACCTGAACACTCAAAAGGAAAAGCTGATAAAAAAGGGAAAGGAAACAAACATGGATTGGATGTTACAACAGTAATGGATACACTTACGGCAACTGTTTATTTTGATAAGGATGCTGATAAAGTAACGGCCAAATATTATACAGATTTAAATAAAATAATTAAAGCCATGAAAGCAAACCGCACGGCAAAGCTAATAATACAAGGCCATACAGATAATGATGGTGACGATGAGTATAATATTACCTTGTCACACAAACGAACGATGGCGGTATTAGCTTATATGCGCAAAAGAGGTTTAACGAAAAATGACGAAGCACGAGTGGAGATACTTTATTTTGGGGAACGTAAACCTGTAATTGAAAATACGGATGAAAAGAAAAAACAAGTCAACAGAAGAGTTGAATTAAAGATTATTCCATAACTTAAACACACTAATTATCAGCTTTTATATGGAATATAATTTTTTCAGAGATTACAATTACTACAGGAATGTATTTAAAGGGATATCAATGCCCTTTGCCTTTGTAGATATGGATATGTTTACTAAAAATACTGAAGATATTATTAAAAGATCGGGAAACAAAAAAATAAGAATTGCATCAAAATCCATACGTTGTGTAGATCTGATAAAAAAAATACTTTCGTCAGACCCCATCTTTCAGGGTATTATGTGCTTTCATCCATTAGAAGCTATACATCTGAGTGAACAGGGTTTTGATGATCTGTTAATTGCTTATCCTGTTTATGCTAATCAACAAATATCAGCCATTTGTAAAGAGATTAAAAAAAATAAAACGATTATTTTAATGGCCGATTTGCCTGATCATGTGCAGCAACTGAACCGAATAGCAGAACAAGAAAACTGCATTATCCCTGTATGTATGGACATTGATATGTCGAGCAACTTTGGAAGCCTGCATTTTGGAGTCAGACGCTCAAGTATTACAACGGTAGAGCAGGCAGAAATCTTAGGTGAACAAATAAAAAATCTGAAAAATATACGTTTTGAAGGTATTATGGGCTATGAAGCTCAAATAGCTGGTGTTGGTGATATTACAGACAGTGTTGCCAGGAATTTAGTGATACCGGTACTAAAAAAACGCTCAATAAAAGAGCTTGCGCAACGCAGAGCAGCTATTGTAAATAAAATTCAGGCTCAGGGGCATCAATTAAAATTTGTGAATGGCGGTGGTACTGGTAGTGCAGAAACAACTATAACCGAATCATGTATCACGGAATTAACTGTTGGTTCAGGATTTTATTCTCCAGGTTTGTTCGACCATTACAAACAATTCCGCCACCTGCCTGCTGCAGCTTATGCTATAGAGATTACCAGAAACCCATATCCAAATATTTATACCTGTTACGGTGGCGGATATACCGCTTCAGGCTCTATTGAAAGGAATAAGCTTCCGATACCTTATTTACCTGTTGGAGCTAAACTGATTGATACCGAAGGTGCAGGAGAGGTACAAACACCCATTGTATATAAAGGCACAGAAAAGTTAAAATTGGGTGACCCCATATTCATGCGTCATGCAAAAGCCGGTGAATTATGTGAACGCTTCAACTCGCTGCTACTTGTAAAAGATGGAAAAATTATTGATGAAGTAAAAACATACCGAGGCGAAGGAAAATGCTTTTTGTAGTTTTAGAGACAAAAAAAACCTGACAGGGCTTAAAACCTTATCAGGTGTATGAATTATTTATTACAGGACATCCCGGAAAAATTAAATACTCTCTGCCAGAACAACAATTTTATTATTCAGCACTTCCACCACTCCTCCATTGATCTCTATATTTTCAACGTGTTTTTTTACATCCGTAATTTTCACAGTGCCTCTTTTAAGTGTAGCAATGATAGGAGCATGGTTTTTCAAAATTCCAAAAGACCCTTCGGCACCAGGCAGCTTCACTGCTTCCACGTCACCGCTGTATACTTTTTTATCCGGGGTTATTATTTCTAACTGCATAGATTTGAGATTTGAGATTTGAGACGATGTGAGTATGATTTCTCAATACTCACATCTCATATCTATTTATGCTTCTGCCAAAATTTTCTTTCCTTTTTCAATTGCATCTTCAATAGTTCCAACCAGATTGAAAGCTGCTTCAGGGTATTTATCCACTTCACCATTCATGATCATATTAAAGCCTTTAATAGTATCTTCAATAGAAACAAATACGCCTTTTAAACCGGTAAACTGCTCAGCCACAAAGAATGGCTGCGATAAAAAGCGCTGCACACGTCTTGCGCGGTGTACCACTAACTTATCTTCTTCAGATAACTCATCCATACCAAGAATTGCAATAATATCCTGTAGTTCTCTATAACGCTGTAAAATTTGCTTAACACGTTGTGCTGTTGAATAATGAGCGTCACCCAATACTGCTGCCGTTAAAATACGCGAGGTAGAATCCAGCGGATCCACGGCAGGATAAATCCCTAACTCAGCAATTTTACGATTCAATACGGTTGTAGCATCTAAGTGGGCAAATGTTGTAGCAGGTGCAGGGTCAGTTAAGTCATCAGCAGGTACATACACCGCCTGAACAGAAGTAATAGAACCACGTTTTGTTGAAGTAATACGTTCCTGCATCAACCCCATTTCTGTAGCAAGTGTAGGTTGATAACCCACTGCTGAAGGCATACGGCCTAATAATGCAGATACCTCAGAACCGGCCTGGGTGAAACGGAAAATATTGTCAATAAAGAATAAGATATCACGTCCGCCTGATTTTTCATCACCATCACGGAAATATTCAGCCATTGTCAGACCTGATAATGCTACACGGGCACGAGCTCCCGGAGGCTCATTCATCTGTCCGAACACCAATGTAGCTTGTGATTTAGACAATTCTACAAGGTCTACTTTTGAAAGGTCCCATCCACCACTTTCCATCGAATGTTTGAATGCTTCACCATAACGGATAACACCAGATTCAATCATCTCACGTAATAAGTCATTTCCTTCACGGGTACGCTCACCAACACCTGCAAACACAGATAATCCCTCATAACCTTTAGCAATGTTGTTGATCAGCTCCATGATTAATACGGTTTTACCTACACCGGCACCACCGAACAAACCAATTTTACCACCCTTAGCATAAGGTTCAAGCAAATCAATTACTTTAATACCTGTAAATAATACTTCTGTAGAAGTAGAAAGATCTTCATATTTAGGAGGGTCGCGGTGAATAGGTGCTCCACCTTCATTACTTACCTGCCCTATACCATCTATTGCTGCGCCCACAACATTAAACAAACGGCCTTTTACTTTATCGCCTACAGGCATGGTGATCACCCTTCCTGTGTTTACAGCATCCATTCCGCGATACAAACCATCAGTAGAGTCCATTGCAATAGTACGAACAGTATCTTCTCCAACATGTTTTTGTGTTTCCAGAATAATTTTTTGTCCATTAGGTTTTACAACCTCCAAAGCATCCAGAATGTTTGGCAATGCAGCTCCGCCTTCAAAGCTAACGTCAACCACAGGACCAATTATTTGTGCGATTTTACCAGTTTGTTTTGACATTGTATTTCAGAATAAGGTTTAGTTTTATAAAAAGCGATGCAAAAGTAGTATATTTTATCCACCTAAAAAAGCGATTGACAATTATTTTTTTCTCGTTTTAAAACCAATATTGATAGTATTTTTAAACGACTTAAGCGCATCTTTTTCATACATTATCGAATCCCTCTTAAAGGGAACCTCTGATCCGGTTTCTATTTTGCTTACATACATTGGTATAACAAAATAATGTAAATTTGCTATTGTCTTAAACCAAGAGTAAAGCGTTTAGAATGAAAGTTTATACCTCTATTGAAGATTTTAAGGATGTAAAAAACCCGGTGGTAACCACAGGAACATTTGATGGGGTACATTTGGGACATCAAAAAATTATTTCCCGGTTAAAGGATGCGGCAAAAGAAGAAAATGGTGAAACCGTGCTACTTACTTTTTACCCTCATCCCCGCATGGTACTTTTCCCGGAAGACAATGAACTGAAACTGCTCAATACCCAACAGGAAAAAATTGAGCTTTTAGAAAAATATGGTATTGATCATTTGATTATTTACCCTTTTACCAGGGAATTTTCAAGACTTACTTCTGTAGAATTTGTACGCAATATCCTGGTGAACAAAATAAAAACCAAGCGATTGATAATTGGCTATAATCACCATTTTGGCCGTAACCGGGAAGGTTCATTTGAACATTTAAAAGAATATGGCCCTCTCTATGGTTTTGAAGTGGAAGAAATACCGGCTAAAGATATCGAACACATTGAAATTAGCTCTACTAAAATAAGGAAAGCTTTACAAACAGGAGATGTAAAAACTGCCGCAACCTATCTTGGACATCCATATACATTGAGTGGTAAGGTAGTTGAAGGTCTAAAATTAGGAAGAACTATTGGTTATCCGACTGCAAATATTGTAGTTAATGATATTTACAAGCTAATACCTGCTGATGGTATCTATGCTGTAAAATTAAAGCACGTTGGTAAAATGTATGGCGGAATGTTAAGCATAGGAAATAACCCGACAGTGAAAGGCAAAGGCAGAAGCATTGAAGTAAATATCTTTGATTTTAACCAAACTATCTATGGTGATTCAGTAACTGTTTATTTTATAGAACGGTTAAGGGATGAAATAAAGTTTAATTCTTTGGAAGAATTGAAAACACAATTGGCAAAGGACGAACAAAATACATTACGAATAACGAACAGTTAAGATTCAGTATAGTTACTGGTTATTGATGACTAAGAAGCTAATCCATAAAAAAGTTTTAAGAATAGTAATGACGTGGTTATTACCGGTTTTATTCTTTCAGAAAATATATGGACAAACAGAATTGCTTGATTCCCTTACATTAGATAAAACATATTCCTATACCAGCATAGAAGAAGCAATGCAACACCCGGAACAAGTTATCAGGCTGGAGTTAAGAAAAAAAAGATTAAAACAAATTCCACCGGAAGTTTTTCAATTACCTAACCTGCAATACTTGGATTTAAGTAAAAATAAAATCAGGGATTTGCCGGATGAAATAGGGCAACTAAAGAATCTGCAATATTTAGCACTTTCTAAAAATGAGCTTCAGGAAATTAATCCCCAAATTGGAAATTTAAAGAACCTATATTATCTCGAAATCAATAATAATGAACTCACTGCATTACCTCTTGAAATAGGCAAGCTCGAAAAACTAAAATATCTTGATTTATGGAGCAATGAAATTGGTCGTTTTCCGGATGAAATGAAAAATCTGAAAAATTTAAAGATGCTGGATTTACGGGTAATTATGATTCCTGATAATGATCAAAGCCATATACAGTGGCTGTTACCATATACGAAAATCTATTTTTCTCCTTATTGCAGGTGTGCACAGTAAGATTTGTTGATTTGTTGATTTGGTGATTTGGTGATTTGGTAAACTGTTGAACTGGGGGAATTGTTAAATTTTGATTAAACGTTGTCAGTAAAACAAAATGAATTTTCATCTTACTTTTTCAATTCCATCTATTGAGCCGGGCATTAATTACAGTGATAAGTTAATGTTCATCGGTTCCTGCTTTGCTGAAAATATTGGTGAAACCATGCAACTGTATAAGTTTAATACAGTAATTAACCCGCATGGGGTACTGTATAACCCGGCAAGTATTGCCGTTGCTTTGAATCGGTATATTGATAACAAACTGTTGCAGGAACATGAATTATTTTATTCCAATGAATGTTGGAACAGTTGGGAGCATCATAGTCGTTTTTCTGATACAGATAAGGAATTATGTTTGGCTACTATTAACAAAAGTATTTCATCTGCCCACGATTTAATAAAGCAGGCAGACTGGCTCTTTATCACATTCGGCTCCGCTTATGCATATAAACTGAATACAACCGGTGAATTAGTAGGCAATTGCCACAAGATACCACAAAAAGAGTTTACGAGATTCTTATTAAACATAAATACAATTGTAGAGGATTATACCCATTTACTTCAGCAACTAAAAGCGATTAATTATAAACTTAAAATCATTTTTACTGTTAGTCCGGTTAGATATATCCGCGATGGAATAATAGAAAATACACTAAGCAAAGCACGCCTGATAGAAGCGGTTCATCAGCTTATACAAAAGCAGGAGGATACATTTTATTTTCCTGCATACGAATTAATGATGGATGATCTCCGTGACTACCGCTTTTATAAAAATGACCTGGTGCATCCTACAGAACAGGCTATTTCTTACATTTTTGAAAATCTTATGGATAGTGCATTTTCAAGCGATACCAAACAATTATTTGAAAAAATAAAAGACCTTATTACAGCAACCAAACATCGCCCTTTTCATACCAACACCGAAGCGTATAAAAAATTCAAAGACACCTGTTTAATGCGTTGCCGGGAATTACAAAAGGCATATTCTTTTCTGGATTTAAAGGATGAAATCGTCCACTTTGAAAAATAAATTCTATTTCATTTAAAAATTCGTAATTTTGTACCTGAAAAAACTTATAGGGGTGTCTTTAAAATTATTAAATTTTTAAAGTCTGAGATTAAACCCTTTGTTCTTCATAGAAAGAACAGGAACCTGATGCAGATAATGCTGTCGTAGGAAAATAAGTTGTGAGAACATTTCTTGCCACACTTCTTTTGCATCATTTCTCTCCTGTAAGTTTATAATAAAAAAGCTGTATTATGATTTACATCAATGATAAAGCCCATCCATTGGAAGGCACACAATCTCTTACTGATTTGTTTGTTTCATTACAACTAAAAGTAGATAAAGGCATTGCTGTAGCTCTAAATAACAATGTGATACCACGTGCGGAATGGAATAATAAAACAGTAAAAGCAAATGATAGATTAATTTTGATTAAAGCAACACAGGGGGGGTAGAAAGGTTTCAGGTTTCAAATTTTAAGTCAAAAATGCGTACATGGCAATACGCTCAACAATTCAACAATTCAACAATTCAACAATTTAATCATATAAAACACATGAAAAACCAAGAAACTTTACCAACAGATAAAAGCATTAGCACTACACCGTTTCCAAATTCAAAAAAAATATATGTGAATGGTGAATTATATGATATTCAGGTTGCAATGCGGGAAATCACAGTATCTGATACAAAAATACATGGCAAAGCTCCTGTAAAAAATTTACCTGTTGTAGTGTATGATACAAGCGGACCTTATACTGATCCTACTGTTGCTATTGATATAAAAAAAGGGCTTCCGCGTTTACGCGCAAAATGGATTTTAGAACGCGGTGATGTTGAGCAATTAGAAAGCATTAGTAGTGACTATGGTAAGCAACGTTTATTAAAGAGTGAACTTGCTCACTTGCGTTTTCAGCATATTAAAGCACCTTTACGCGCAAAGAAAGGAAAAAATGTAAGCCAACTGTATTATGCCAAAAAGGGTATTATTACTCCTGAAATGGAATATATTGCTATACGGGAAAACCAAAAGATAAAAAACCTCTCCCTTAATCCCTCTCCACAGGAGAGGGAGCTTAACCCATTGTATTTTCAACATGCCGGAAACAACTTTGGAGCAAATACGCCCTCCCCACAGGGGAGGGCTGGGGAGGGATTTATAACTCCCGAATTTGTGAGAAGTGAAGTTGCTGCAGGACGTGCTATCATACCCAATAATATTAATCACCCGGAAAGTGAACCGATGATTATCGGCCGCAACTTTCTGGTTAAAATAAATGCTAACATTGGCAATTCGGCCGTTACATCAAGCATAGAAGAAGAGGTTGAAAAAGCAGTATGGGCATGCAGATGGGGAGCTGATACTATTATGGATTTATCTACCGGGAAAAACATCCATGAAACACGCGAATGGATTTTACGTAACTCGCCCGTACCAATCGGGACTGTGCCAATTTACCAGGCATTGGAAAAAGTAAATGGAAAAGCAGAAGACCTTACATGGGAGCTATTTCGTGATACACTCATAGAACAGGCAGAACAAGGTGTTGATTATTTCACCATACATGCAGGAGTGTTGTTGCGTTATATACCATTAACAGCTAAACGTGTTACAGGAATTGTATCACGTGGTGGCTCAATTATGGCAAAATGGTGCCTGGCACATCATAAAGAAAATTTTCTTTATACACACTTTGAAGATATTTGTGAAATAATGAAAGCATATGATGTAGCATTTTCACTTGGAGATGGTTTACGCCCCGGCTCCATTGCAGATGCTAATGATGCTGCACAATTTGGCGAATTAGAAACGCTCGGTGAACTTACAAAAATAGCATGGAAACATGATGTTCAGACAATGATTGAAGGCCCGGGCCATGTACCAATGCACCTGATAAAAGTGAATATGGATAAACAATTGAAAGAATGTCATGAAGCACCGTTCTATACATTAGGCCCCCTCACAACCGACATTGCTCCCGGCTATGACCACATAACATCCGGTATTGGTGCAGCAATGATTGGTTGGTATGGCTGTGCAATGTTGTGTTATGTAACACCCAAAGAACATTTAGGTTTACCAAATAAAAAAGATGTGAAGGATGGAGTTATCACCTATAAAATTGCAGCGCATGCTGCCGACCTTGCCAAAGGTCATCCGGGAGTGCAAATACGTGATAATGCTTTAAGTAAAGCACGTTTTGAATTTCGCTGGGAGGATCAGTTTAACTTATCATTAGATCCTGATACAGCACGCGAATACCATGATGAAACATTGCCTGCTGAAGGTGCTAAAATAGCACATTTTTGCTCAATGTGCGGACCCCACTTTTGTTCCATGAAAATTACAGAAGATGTACGTGAATATGCAGATAAAATGGGAATTATAGCAGATGCTGCCGTAGAAAAAGGAATGACAGAAAAAGCAAATGAGTTTGTTAATTCAGGGAGTGAAATCTATTCGTGATTTTTTAGATACAGATTCATAGCCACAGATTCACAGATTGAAGTTGTCAAAAGTTGAATTTTAATAACTCCCAAAAGTATTTACGTATTGTAAAACAATACTCATTACCATTGGGAGAAAAAGAAATGAATAAAAATAAAATTTTAAGCAATTCGTCATTGTTTTTTTTAATAAAAACACCTAAACTGGCAGTTTTTTTGTATTTTTTTCCCTACATTAGCCCCATACTTGTTACACACAACTTCTCACATTCTTAATATAATGGAATTTTTTTACAGGATGAAAAAAACTTACCCTCTTTTTCTCGGAATTATAATAGCCTCTTTTGTTCAGCCTCTTAAAGCACAGCTTGAATACAAAGATGTTGCTCCTATATTTTATAGCCGCTGCACCTCTTGTCATCATGATGGCCAGCAGGCATTCTCCTTTATGACCTATAGTCAGGTATTGCCAATGACCGGAGCAATACAAAATGCTTTACAAACAGAAATAATGCCTCCCTGGTCACCGGATACAACATATACAAGATTTGCACATGAACGCATTATCACTCAGGCTGAAAAAGATGCTATTCTGAATTGGATTGATAGTGGTGCAGTCAAAGGAGATACTACTCTTGCCCCCGCTCCACCTGTTTATTCACAATACCAACTTTATGGCACACCTACTTTAACACTTCAAATACCAACATATACAAGCACCGCTACCTCCAATGACATATATGTTTGTTTTTCCCTACCCAGCGGTTTAACTGAAGACCGTGTTTTACGTGCATTTGAAATTGTACCCGGTAATCCTGAAATTGTTCATCACGTAGTTGTAACAGCAGATACTACTGGTAATACTACTAATGACCTTTCCGGAGCGTGCTTTAACCCTCCCGGTGACTTTGGAATTGGAGGATATGCGCCAGGAGCCCCACCTACTGTATACCCGGGTCAGGCACCGCTAAAAACAGGAATAACAATTAAAGCAAGCTCTAAAATTGTTCTTCAGATGCATTACCCTGCAGGAAGCGCAGGGCAGGTGGATAGCACCAAAATACGAATGTATTTTTATCCTCCTAATGAACCGGGTATAAGGCCTATCTATAATACCACTCCATTACAAAACTGGGGGCTTTTAATCCTTGCAAATACTGTAGCCACCTTTTCTGATGAATATCCCAATTCAGGAACACTTTCTACTCCAATCTCAATATTTTCGACTTTCCCACATTCACACCAGATTTGTAAGAGCATTGTTAATTATGCCTATTCAGGCACTGACACAATTCCTCTTATAAGAATTAATCAATGGAACTTTAACTGGCAGGGATTTTATACTTTTTCTAACCTGGTAAAAATTCCAAGTGGATATAAATTATTTTCTGAACACGTGTATGATAATACAAGCAATAACCCGTTCAATCCCAATAATCCGCCTGCTACTGTAATTGCAGGAACAAGCACAAGTGATGAAATGCTTTTTGACGGATATATGTGGCTTTACTATCAGCCGGGAGATGAAACAATTGATATAGCTGCGCTGCTCGCCAACGATACATTATTAAACCCGGCAATTGTTGGTATTCCGGAAAACTCATCATCACCTGCTCTTCAGGCATTTATTTATCCAAACCCCATACATGACAAAGTAAATATATACTTGTCAAAAAGTTCGCTATATAAAGCAACCATTTCAACAATTTCCGGGCAACACATGCTGCAAACCGAGCGATTTACAGATAACATTACAATTGACCTGAAAAATATCCCTGGAGGAGTATATTTTATTGAAATAAAAGATATTGCAAATAATCGTACGATTGTCAAAAAGATCGTAAGAGAGTAAGCTCGCTTCTTCTTAAAACACCTTACTTGCTACCCTTCTTGTAGTTTCTGAAGTACCCATAGTATAATAATGTAAACAAGGTGCTTTCTGCTGAATTAGCTCTTTTGATTGATTAATACACCACTCAATACCTGCTTCTTTTACTTCAGCATCGGTTTTACATTTCTCTATCTCCTCTAATAAAGCCTGTGGAATATCTATATTAAATACCTTAGGCAATAAAGTAGCTTGCTTTTTAGTTGTTAAAATTTTAAGCCCGGGAATAATAGAAACATGAATGTCCATCTCCCGGCATTTTTTAACAAATTCAAAATATTTGGCATTATCAAAAAACATCTGAGTTACAATATATTCAGCCCCCGCGTCAATTTTGGCTTTCAAAAATTTTATATCCGAAACCATATTAGGAGCTTCTGAATGTTTCTCCGGATATCCAGCCACACCAATACAAAAATTTGTTGGAGAAACATCCGCCAAATCATCCTCAATATATCTCCCTCTGTTCATTTGTTCCATTTGTTTTATCAAATCAACTGCATGAGCATGCCCATTAGGTTCCGGAATAAATTCCGACTCACTTTTAATAGAATCCCCACGCAATGCAAGTACATTATCAATACCTAAAAAATGCAGGTCAATCAGTGCATTTTCAGTTTCTTCCCTGCTGAAACCACCACAAATAATATGTGGAACCGCATCTACATGATATTTATTAATTATTGCAGCACATATACCCACTGTACCGGGGCGCTTACGTATACTCACCTTTTCAAGATACCCGCCATCACGTTTTTTATATAAATATTCTTCACGGTGGTAAGTTACATCTACAAATGAAGGCTTAAACTCCATCAACGGATCTATACCATCAAAAATCGATTGTATGCTTTTACCCTTTAACGGAGGCAATATTTCAATAGAAAACAATGTTGATTTTGCTTGCTTGATACAATCAATAACTTTCATAAAATTTAGAATTTACGGTTAAAATATGTTAAACGGCACAAAGTAACACCACTAATGGCTAAAAAACAAATTAATATTGCCAGAGCTGCTCTTAATACTCTGCTAAATTGATTAACTTTGTAAGAACCCAAGAAAAAATCATGCACATTTTTTTTAAAATAATCCTACTATTTTTCCCTTTTATACTATTTGGACAACCAAATCAGCAAATAAACCCTAATGGATATAATATTTTTTATTTCGATAATGGCAAAATTTCAAGTGAAGGACCTATGAAAGACGGAAAACCTGATGGATACTGGAAAACTTATTCTCTGAATGGAAATATTAAATCGGAAGGCAACAGAAAAAATTTTCAATTAGATAGCATCTGGAAGTTTTATAATGAACAGAGCCAACTCGCTTTCGAATTTAATTATAAAGAAGGAAAGAAAAATGGATCAAAGAAAGCTTTTGATACAAAAGAAAAATCTTTATCAATAACAGAAAATTTTGAAAATGATATAAAACATGGTAATACACTCATTTATTACAAACCTTCTGAAGCACAGGGAAAAGCAGGAAAGCTAAAACAAATTATCCCTTTTGTTAATGGTAAAGAAGAAGGAGTAGGATTGGAATTTGCCCCTGATAGCATCATCATTACTATAACTGAATATAAAATGGGCTATATACAAAAAGAAGAAAAAATTAACCGCAAAGATGCCAAAAATCTTAAACAAGGTATTTGGAAAGAGTTTTATCCCACCAGTGCTTTAAAACAAGAAGTAACATATACTGACGATAAAATGAATGGCTATTTGAAGGAATATTCTCCTTCAGGAAGCCTTTTAAACACTACTAAGTATATAAATGGAGTAGCACAAACAAATGTTCCTGAACTGGCAAAATTAGATATAAAAACTGAATACTATGATAATGGGCTGGTTCATTTTACAAGGTCATATAAAGATGACGTTGCCGAGGGCATACATCGTGAATTTTCTCCTGAAGGAAAAGTAATCAGTGCCAAAATATATATTGAAGGTGTATTAACTGCCGAAGGTATCCTTGATACGGCTGGTCGTCAACAAGGCATGTGGAAAGAATTTTACCCCGATGGTCAGATAAAATCACAAGGTGAATATTTAAACAGTAAACGTGTTGGAGAATGGGTATTTTACCATCCCAATGGAAAAGTAGAACAAAAAGGTACATACGACAAAAAAGGAAAAGCACAAGGACTCTGGAAATGGTTTTATGAAAGTGGAAATATATTGCTCGAAGAAAACTATAGAAACGGACAAGTAGATGGCATGATGGCAGAATACAGTGATACAGGAAAAGTTATTACCAAAGGAGAATATGTTGACGGATTAAAAGAAGGCCCATGGATGCTCGAATTACAGGGTTATAGAGAAGAGGGTGTTTACAAAGTCGACAATCGTGATGGAGAATGGAAACATTTTTATACCGATAATGGTAAACTCCGTTTTGTTGGTAAATTCATTGACGGTGTTCCTGATGGAATCCATACTTTTTATTATTCTAACGGAAATGAAAAACAAGTTGGTAAATATATTGCCGGCTCAAAAGAAGGAGATTGGAAATTTTATGACGAAACAGGCTATCTCTTTTTAACAATCGTATTCAAAAATGACATTGAAATACGATTTGATGGAATAAAAGTTGTGCCCGAAACAGTACCCGATGTTGGTATAAAATAAAAAGCAAATAGCCCGCTTTTTTTATTTACCCCTAACAAGCGAGAAGGTGCCTTTCTCGAAATATTTTTTACCATCAATTCCCTCTGCACTTATAATATAATAGTAAGTACCATCAGCAGCCTGAACACCACTGGCTGTACGACCATCCCATCCCCCATTGGTAGTATGCCATTCATATTCTTTTTGACCCCAGCGATTAAATACTTCCGCATCCAGCATTTTTAAACCTATTGCATGAACACTAAATATATCATTTACATTATCGCCATTAGGTGTAAAAATATTAGGAATCTGAAAAACAGAGTTTATATATACATTAATCATAGAACAAACACTATCTATACAGTTAGATGCACTCACTGCTGTTAAACAAACAGTAAATGTGCCCAAAGGAGTATATATATATGATGGGTTAACAGCCGTTGATGAATCACCTGTACCAAAGTACCATAAATAAGTAGCTGCATTTAAGCTTTGATTTGTAAAATTAACTGTTAAAGGTGTTTCACCTGTGACCGGATCTGCCATAAAACCAGCTACTACAGCAGGCGTTGCATTTACGGTAAATGGCCCTATTACTTTTGAACAGTTATTACCATCGGTTACTGTTAATGTATAGTTGCCCGGCCCAACATTACTCAAATCTATAGCACTTCCTACCGTTGAGTTTAAAGAATCCTTCCACTGATAAATAAAAGGAGTTTGACCTGAAAGTACTGTTATACCAAAAACACCACCTGTATTTGTTCCGCAATTAGCAAGCGTAATAATAGCTAAACTGGTATCAGATACTATCGGGCTTACTGTAATAGTAATAGTTGTATCATTTCCTGTACATCCACTGGCATCAGAACTTATTGTATAGGTTGCTGTACCTGCGCCACTGCCAGTATTAGTTAAAGTATGTGATATACTATTACCTGAGCCGGGAGAAGCCCCACTCAAACCAGACTGAGCTACTGTCCAACTAAACGTTGTTCCCGGAATATTACTGCTTAAACCTACTGTTAAATTTGCAGTCCCTGATTCACAAAAAGAGGTTGCATTAGGCACTGCTATAACAACAGGAGCACCATTAATTGTTATGGTATAGTTGGCATATACATACTGACATACCCCACTTGCAGGAATTGTATTAGTTACCACGTATGTACCGGGAGTGCTGGCTGCCAAATCAATCTCGCCTGTGTTTACCTGTACAAACACCAAACCGCTTGGGGTAGCCGAATAAGTACCGGCACTGGCTCCTGGAGCATAAGTAGGAAATGGGTTACTACCATTCGACTGGCAGAATGGAGAACCTATATAAGTAAAGTTTGCAGAAGATACCGTATCATTTATAGTCATTGTAATTGAGCTGGTGTTAGGACAATTACCAAACGTTGTATAAGATAAGGTATATACACCTATTGCACTCGTAGACAGGGTGATTGTGCCGGTAGAAGGGTCTAATGTCAAACCTGGGGGAACTGCTGAAAACGTACCGCCTGGTAAACCTGTTATTGTTGGAGTTTGAGGATTACCTGTAGTGCAATAGGTTGCAGATGGATAAGTAAAAGATGCATCATCGGCTGGGTTAATAACCACTGTTGTAGTTGCAAACACCTCATTGCATATACCACTGGCTGGTATTGTATTGGTTACTGTGTATGTACCTGAAGTGCTCGCTGATAAATCTAATTCACCCGTATTAGGATTTACTATTACCAATCCCGGAGGGCTGGAAGTAAAATATCCTGCACTTGCCCCCACTCCAAAGGCAGGATACTGATTAATATCATTTTGACAAAAATAAGTGGATGAATAGCTGAAATTGGCAAAGGGAATACTATCAGCTATAGTCATTACTATAGAGCTGCTATTTGGACAAGCGCCATTAGTCGTATATGTCAACGTATAACTACCTATAGCACTATTAGCTAAGTTGATAGTACCTGTTGTTGGATTCAAAAACAAGCCGGGAGGAATAGATGAGAAAGTGCCACCAGGCAATCCCGTTATTGCCGGTGTTTGCTCCGGGCCAGTAGTACAATAAGTTGCTGATGTGTACACAAAACTCGCATCATCAGAAGGCCCTATTGTTATTGTATATGTATCACTTATTGGCTGGCAAACTCCACTAGCAGGAATTGTATTAGTCACTATATATGTCCCTGGAGTACTTAATGCTAAATCTATTTCGCCCGTATTCACCTGAGCAAATACTAAGCCTGTTGGATTAGCTGAAAAAATACCTGCGCTAGCATTGGGTCCAAAAAATGGAAAAGGGTTACTTCCATTCTGACAAAATGGTGAACCCACATAACTGAAGCTCGCTGATGGAGTGATTGTATCTATTGTCATTGTTATGGTGCTGGTATCAGGACAAACACCATTTGTTGCGTATGATAATTGGTAAACTCCGTAAGAGCTGTTTGATAGGGTAATGGTTCCTGTAGTCAGATTCAATGCCAGTCCAGATGGCATAGCAAAGAAGGCTCCTCCTGACAAACCTGTCACCACGGGGGTTTGAGGACTACCTGTAGTACAGTAAGTTGCAGATGAATATACAAAAGATGCATCATCGGAAGCTATTATTACCACTGTAGCTGTATCCATGATTCCACTGCAAGGACCACTTGGCGGAATATTGTTAGTAATCATATAAGTTCCGGGATTGCTATTTGCTAAATCAATTTCACCGGTATTAATATTTACAAAGGCTAATCCAACCGGAGTGACTGAAAATACACCAGCACTCGCTCCTAGTCCAAATACAGGAAAAGGATTAGATCCATTCTGGCAAAATGGTGAACCCTGATAAGTAAAATCAGCAAAAGGACTGCTGTTATCAATTGTCATAGTTATTGAACTCGAACTTGCACAAGTACCGGTGGTACTATATGTTAAGGTATAAGAACCTACCTGACTTCCTGCCAAAGTGATTGTTCCTGTTGATGGGTTGATTACCAAACCTAAAGGGGTAGCAGAAAAGGTTCCACCTGGTAAACCAGTTATTATTGGGGTAGGATTAGTGCCTGCAGTACAATATGTTGCTGAGGAGTATACAAAAGAGGCATCATCTAAGGCATTTACTGTAATATTTACTGTTACAGAATTCCCGGCACAACCATATATGGATGGTATAATTGTATAAACAGCAGTACCAGAACTACTACCCGAATTGGTCAATGTTTGTACTATTACTGAATCTGTACCCGGGATACCACCACTTACTCCCGACTGAAAAACAGTCCATGAAAAACTGGTACCGGGAACTGTGCTGGTTAATGCTATAGAAGTACTGTCACCAGAACAAAAGGTCTGAGAAGTTGGAGTTGCGGTAGCTACCGGAGTTGGATTTACGGTTACCGTTACTGTTATCGGATTACCTGTACAACCATTTGCTGTTGAAGCAACTGAATACGCTACCGTTCCCGGAACCGGGCCGGCTGTTGTCAACAGATCTGCTATTGTTGAACCAGTACCTGATGTAGCTCCATTTACCCCTGATGTATTGGCTGTCCATGTAAATACTGTACCTGAAACTGAACTACTTAAGGCTATTGAAGTTGTATTGCCAGAACAAATAGTAGACACTGAAGGAGTTGCTGTTGCAGTTGAACCAGGGTCAGGATTTATTGTTACTGTGTCAGTTATCGGTGTTGCATTACAACCATTAGCACTTCCATTTATTGTGTATACCGCTGTTCCACTGCTACCACTTGTAGCTACTAATGAATCAGATATTACAGAACCATTGCCATTGCTACCTCCTGTAACACCTGTTTCTACAACTGTCCAGCTAAAAGTAGTACCCGAAACATTACTGCTTAAATTTATCGGAAGTGCACTACCCGCACATATTGTCTGATTCATAGGACTGGCAGTCAATACAGGAATAGGATCTACATAAACTGTTGCAGTTATTGAATTACCCGCACATCCATTAGCTGTTGGAGTTATAGTGTATACTGCTGTCCCTTGGCTACTGCCTGTTGCAGTCAATGTTTCAGCTATTGTACTGCCTGAACCATTTGTTCCACCGCTAACACCTGTTTGTGATATTGTCCAGGAAAATGTAGTTCCAGGTACAAAACTCGATAAAGCTATTGATGTGGTACCGCCCGAACAAAAAGTTTGAGAAGACGGAGTTGCTATAGCAAAAGGAACAAGATTTACAGTTACTGTTACCTGCACGCAATTAGTATTATTACAAGCCCCTTCAGCCCTTACGAAATAGGTGGTAGTTGTAGTAGGAGTTACAGTTATGCTTGAACCTGTTCCTTCAGCAGTTCCTCCACAGGAGCCTGAATACCATTTCCACGAAGCCCCGGTTCCTAAAGAACCACCAGATACAGTCAATGTTGTTGGGTTACCACAGGTAGTGCTCAAACTTGCTGATGCAGAAGCGGGATCTGTAGAAGGTGTGTTTACAGTTACAGTTACAGATGCACAAGTAGTTGTTCCACAACCACCACCTTCTGCTCTAATAAAATAAGTGGTAGTAGAAGTTGGGCTAACAGTTACAGAAGCGCCTGTCCCTACCAGGGTTCCACCACAGGAACCGGAATACCATTTCCAGGAAGCACCCGTTCCTAATGAACCACCTACTTTGTTTAAGGTAACCGAACCTCCGCAAGATGGATTAGGTGTTGCTGTAGCACCTGTTGGAGCAATGGATACAGGAGTATAGGTAAGTGTGACAACAGCACGTTGAGGGCAAAAAGCGTCATTGGGGCAACATTGGAAGGTATTAGCTCCTCCATAGTTATAACTGGGTAAACCGGTAGGACAGGGAAAATTATTACTGACCGGATATTGAGAGCATCCACCACACGAACAATTTCCGTCATTAGGAGCAGACCCAATAAGAACACCATTGAGATAAGTAGGCTCAGCCGAAGCATAACAACCAGCCCCATAATATGTAACTGAAACTCCTGTTACAATGTTTCCTGCGGGTACCGGATCTATAAATGTTCTGCTATCACATGCAGCCGTTGTTCCGCAGCCACCCGTATTATTTATACACCAATAATCCACCCCGCAAACATTACAACATCCTTGTGATTGTGCACCACTATAGGTAATAGTAACATTCACGGTTGATTGTGAAAAGGCTGAAATGCCAACTACGCAGAATAAAATAATAAGTATTTTTTTTCTCATATATTTTCAGTAGTTACTATTATTGAGCTGAAACGATTGTTAATTGAGATGTATGAAATCTCTTAAAGTTATTCTTATCCACAATAAAATCCTTCAGTTTTACTACAAGTTCTGTATTATTACTTTCACATCCTCCCCTTGCCTCCATTTTTGAAGGAATAATTAATGTTTTTTTATTCCCTTCCCCATCCTTGTTAATCCAGCGAAGTTCCTGTGTAAATACAGCATCAAACCATTCTAATTTAACAGAATACTCATTATGATTATTAAATTTAATATACACAACATCTTCATTATTGCATTTAGCCAGTTTAAAACAGGCTTCTACACCATCCATTGTATTTGCACCTGTAACAAGAAGATACACGGGCTCCCAATTATCCTTATTTTGAGAAAAAAATTTCGGAACGATAAAGAACAAAATGCCAATCAGAATAAGAAAATGTTTAGGTTTATTCATATATAAGTAATTATTACTGATAGAAAAGAAAAATTTAAACTATTAGTAGATGCTGTCAAAAACAGGAAAGTTGCACCAAAGCAATTATCTTTTCAAGTTTTAATACAACTGCCAAATTAAATATTATTTTTATGAAAAGCAATTAAAATTTCATTAATTCTTCAGCAAATATTGGCTTAATATCGCACTTCCATGACAGTGGAATAAATTTAGAAGATAAGTAGACAGTATAATTAGACAAAAAATTATTTGCCTTCACGGATGAGGGAGAAAGAACCTTTTTCAAAATATTCTTTTCCATCTTTTCCTTTGGCTTTAATGATGTAATAATAGGTTCCGTCAGAAGCTATCCCCCCGCTGGCTGTGCGACCATCCCAACCTCCATTAGTTGTATGCCACTCAAATAATTTTTCTCCCCAGCGATTGAATATCTCTGCATCCAGAGTTCTTAAGGATACTCCCTTTACCATAAATATATCATTTTCTCCATCACCATTAGGTGTAAATACATTAGGTACAACAAATGAGGAATTCTGTTCTACTTCAATAGTAGTGCATGTTGTATCTGTACATGAGAAAGAGTTATATGCAATTAAACATATCTGGAATTCCCCAGGAGGAATAACTACATAAATTGGATTTGTAGCTGTTGAAGTATCAGTCATTCCAAACTGCCATAAATAGTGAGTTGCATTTGTACTTCCGTTAGTTAAATTAATCGTTAAAGGCGATTGACCTGTAACAGGGTCTACAGAAAATGCTGAAATAACACCTGAAGTAGAATTTATAACATACGGTCCGGCAATACTGGAACAGCCATTAGTATCAGTTATTGTTAATGAATATGAACCGGGAACTGCATTTGACAATTCAGGACCAACAAGACTTACTGTGTCACCCAATATATTTTGCCAAACAAAAGTTAAAGGACTTTGCCCCTGAGGCACAGCCAATCCTAATATAGCTCCGGCACTATCTGCACAATTAGCAGGCACTATAGTCACTGTAATGGTACCCACCGTTGGCAAAGGAATGACTGTAACCGGCACTGTTATAGGATTTCCCTCACAACCATTTACATTAGATGTTACAATGTAAGTAGCAATTCCCTGATTAATTCCGCTGGTAGTTAATATTTGAGAAATTGTTGATCCTGTCCCTGCGGTAGCTCCGGAAACACCCGTTTGATTTACTGTCCAACTATAAATAGTTCCAGCCATAGAGCTTGAAAGGTTTACAGATGTTGTATCACCAGTACATATAGTCTGGCTGGCTGGTGTTGCAGTTATAACAGGTACTCCATTAATAATGATGATGGTAGATGCACTTGCTGCAAGACAACCACCACTTGCAGGAATATTGTTGGTAACAATATAAGTTCCGGGCGCACTTGCCGAAATATCTATCTCGCCCGTATTAACATGTTCAAATACTAGACCGGACGGAGTAGATGAAAATAATCCGGCACTGGCTCCGGGAGCAAAAATTACATACGGATTATTTCCTCCCTGACAGAATGATGAACTTGAATAAGTAAAACCTGCTAATGGTGTTGTATCAGTTATTGTCATTGTTATAGAACCAGAACCTGTACAAGTTCCATTTACAGTATAATAGAGCGTATAAACGCCTATATTGCTGGCAGATAAATCAATTGTTCCTGTTGCAGAATCAATCGCTAAACCTAAAGGAACGGCTGAAAAAACACCTCCGGATATACCAGTAATTATAGGTGTTGGATCTGAACCGGATTGGCAATAGGTAGCAGAGGTATATACAAATGATGCATCGTCAGATGGCGTAATAGTAACTGTACTTGTTGCACTGTCTGAGAAACAATTACCACTTGCAGGGATAGTATTTGTAATAGTATATGTACCAGGCTCGCTAAGTGCCAGATTAATCTCTCCGGTATTAACATTTACAAATACCAATCCTGATGGAGCAGAGGAGAAAATTCCTGCACTTCCACCAGAGCTGTATGTTGGTGATGGATTATTGCCATTTTGACAGAAAGGGGACGCAGGGTAGCTGAAATCCGAAACTGGGATAGTGTCTGTAATAGTTACCACAATAGAATTGGAGTTTTGGCAGATACTATTTGTTGTATAAGTAACTGTATAAGTACCCAGTTGGCTTGTTGATAATGTAATTGTACCGGTTGAATCATTTATTACCAATCCTGAAGGGCTTGAAGAAAAGGAGCCTCCACCAACTCCTGTAACGGATGGAGTCGGGTTTGTTCCTGATTGACAATAGGTGGCTGAACTATAGTTAAATGAAGCATCATCAGATGAATTTATAATTATGGTATCCGTTGAACTGGAAGACAGGCATGAACCGCTGACAGGTATATAATTGGTAACTATATAAGTGCCCGGTGAACTCGCAGCTAAATCTATTTCACCTGTATTAACATGCGCAAAAACTAAACCAGGAGGAGTAGCAGAATAAATACCAGCACTTGCTCCTGTATCATATACAGGAATAGGGTTTATTCCATTCAAACAGAAAGGAGAACCTGTATAATTAAAGTTTGTTGATGGAGTTGTATCTGTTATAGTCATCACTATTGAACTTGTTGCAGGGCAGTTTCCATCAGTAGTATAAGATACTGTATAAACTCCCGTATTACTTGCGGAAAGGTCTATTGTACCGGTTAACGAATCAATTACCAAACCCGTTGGAATTGAAGTGAAAAGCCCCCCTGGTAAACCTGTAATTGAAGGTGTCGGATTATCTCCCGAAGTACAATAAGTAGCCGAAGTATAAGCAAAAGAAGCATCATCAGCTAAAGTAACTGTAACTGTTGAAGTCCAGGTGGCAGATAAACACGAACCACTGGCAGGTATATAATTAGTAATGGTATAAGTGCCTGGAGTACTTGCAGCTAAATCTATTTCCCCGGTATTTTCATGCACAAATACCAGGCCTGAAGAGCTGGCGGAAAAGATACCCGCACTCGCTCCTAAAGGGAAAATCGGTAATGGATTGGCTCCATTTTGGCAGTAAGATGGGCTCGAATAGCTATATATCGCTGCCGGATTTGTATTACCTATTGTCATTGTAATAGAACTCGAGCTTACACATGAACCGTTACTTACCGTATACGTAACTGTATAGACACCCAAAGTGCTAACAGACGGATTAATTGTACCAGTTAAAGAATCAATTGATAAACCACCCGGAGAGAATGTGAAAACTCCACCGGTCATTCCTGTTATGGAAGGAGTTTGATTTGTTCCAGACTGGCAATATGTAGCAGAGCTGTAAACAAATGAGGCATCACCTGAAGGCGTTACACTAACCAAAGCAGTTATTGGAGCACCCGGACAACCATTTGAAGAAGGTATTATAGTATATATTACCATTCCGGTATCAATGCCGGTAACAGATAATGTTTGAGAAATAACTGTATCAATTGCAGCACTTGCTCCAGAGACTCCTGATTGGCTTACTGTCCAGCTATAAATACTACCAGGGATATTGCTTGCAAAATTTATCAGAGCAGTACCACCAGAACATATTGTCTGCGAACTAGGAATAGCAATGGCTATCGGTGGTGGATTTACGGTTATATTAACCGATATAGTATCTCCTGTACATGCTCCGGTAGATGGAGTAATTATATATGTAGCTGAGCCAGGTAATGCTCCCTGTAATGTTAAAGTTTGATTAATCACAGAGTCACTACCTGCTGAAGCTCCGGTAGTACCAGTTTGAGTTACTGTCCAGCTATAACTTGTACCTGAAAGAGAGCTTGATAAAGCTATTGAAGTGCTATTTCCTGAACAAATAGATTGTGAAGAAGGAGTGGCCATTGCTATCAGCGGTACTATTGTGATAGTAGTAGAATCAATAAGCGATCCACAGCCACCATTCGGAACAAGAGTATTTGTAATTACATATGTTCCGATTGTGCTTGCAGCCAGATTAATTTCTCCTGTAGTGCTATCTGCAAAAACTAAACCCGAAGGAGTGGCTGAGAAAACTCCGGCAACTGCCCCTGAATCTAAAACAGGTAACGGATTAGTACCACTTTGACAGAAAGAAGTATCCGGATATGTGAAACCTGCACCTGGTGCTGGTATAATTGTAACATAAACTACGCTGGAATCAGAGCAGGAACCATTTGTTTTATATTGTACGGTATGAAGTCCTACCTGACTGGCACTCAAATCAAGTAATCCGGTTAATGAATCTAATAAAACCAAGCCAGATGAAGCCGAAAAAGTTCCTCCTGGTAATCCGGTTACCACAGCCATCGGATCAACCCCTGTCTGGCAAAAAACAGGCGAAGAATAGGAGAATTGGGTACTGTCCATCAAATTAACAGTTATCAATACGTGAATGGTGTCACCAAGACAGGTACCTCCAACCGGAGTAATTATATACTCAGCCGTACCAGATGTAGTACCTGAAACAGCTAAAGTTTGTGCGATAGAGGTTCCGGAACCAGGAGTAGCTCCTGTAACCCCAATCTGATTTACTATCCATGAAAAAGAAGTACCAGCAACATCACTAGACAGAGTAATTCCTGTAGTACTTCCGGTACATATAATTTGTGACGAAGGAGTAGCTTTAATAGTTGGTGAAGGATTTACAAGTATAATAACATCTATAGATGTTCCGGGACAACCTGTAGTTGTATCCGTTGCAGTAACAGTATAAACTGCCTTCCCCTGAATACTGTCTGTAGCTATTATTGTTTGATTAATAATTGAACCGCTATCATTCGTAGCTCCAGTAACATCTGTTTGGGTTACCGTCCAGGCAAAAGTAGATGAATTTATATTGCTATACAGAACCACATTAGAACTTTCACCTGAACAAATAACCTGGGTTGTAGGTGTAGCAGTTAAAGTTGGAGCAGGATTTACTGTAACTGTTGCCGTAGTTGGTAATCCGGGACATCCGCCTTGAGCCGTAGGTGTAACAGTATAGGTAACTGTTCCGGAAACGCTGCCACTTGCGGACAGGATATGCATAATTGTATCACCATTTCCATCAGATGCACCAGTAACCCCTAACTGACTTGCAATCCATGCATAAGTGGTACCGGGTACATTACTTGTTAAAACAATAAAAGCTGAATCGCCTGTACATATAGTTTGTGATACAGGGCTTGCCGTTACTGTTGGCAAGGGATTAACAGTAACTGTTACGGGTATAGGTATGCCATCACAACCATTAGCAGATAAAGAAACAAGGTAGGTAACAGTACCCACAGAATTGCCTGTTGTTGTTAATGTTTGAGCGATAGCGTCACCAATACCATTAGAAGCACCAGTAACACCTGTTGCAGTAGCTGTCCAGGAGAAAGTAGTGCCAATAATGTTACTCGAAAGTGATATTGATGTTGAATTTCCTGAGCATATTGCCTGAGTGGACGGAATGGAAGTGCCAATGGGACAAGGATTAACAGTAATAGGAACATCTATAGGTTGTCCAGGACAATTCCCCGATGTAGCTATTATTGTATATATAGCAGTTCCGGAACTGAGTCCGGTGGTATATAAGGTTTGAGCTATGGTGTCACCAGTTCCTGAGGAAGTTCCTGAAACATTGGTTGCATTGACTGTCCATGCATAAGTGGTAGCAGGCAATGAACTTGTCAATACAATACCAGTTGAGCCACCAGCACAAATTGTTGCTAATGGCGGAGTTGCAGTTACTACCGGAGCAGCATCAATTGTTATTGAGTATGTCGCAACAGCTCCCCCACATGATCCACTAGCTGGTATTGTATTGGTAATTGTGTAGGTACCAGGGGCACTATTCATTAAATCAATTTCACCCGTATTTACCATTACAAATTCTAAACCGGCCGGTGTTGCTGAATAAATACCAGGTGTTGCACCGGCACCATAAATTGGCGTTGGATTAGTTCCATATTGACAGAAGGGAGATCCCAGATAGCTAAAACTGGCAGATGGATTGGTATTAGCTATTGTCATATTTATAGAAGCAGTATTAGGACAAGTACCATTTGTTGTATAGGAAAGTGTGTATGTGCCTAAAGCGCTTGCAGATAAATCAATTGCACCGGTTGATGGATTAACCATTAAGCTAAAAGGAGGTGTTGTTGATGCAAATGTTCCACCAGGCAAGCCAGTTATAGTCGGAGTAGGATCAGCACCATCCTGACAATAAGTAGCTGAAGTGTATGCAAAAGAAGCATCATCCAAAAGATTAACAGTAGCAGTAACATTGATTGGGGTTCCGGAACAGCCATTTGCTGAAGGGGTAATAGTATATACAGCCGTACCCGGAATAGTTCCGGTAGTTGTTATTGTTTGAACAATATTTCCTCCTGAACCAGGTGATGCTCCTGTAACATCCGTTTCCACAACAGTCCAGGCATAAGTAGTTCCCAATACAGTACTCGACAATGCAATTGATGATGTTGCTCCGGAACAGAATGTTTGCGCTGGAGGCGTAGCTGTAATATCCGGTAAAGGATTAACAGTAATGCTTACAGTTATTGGCGTACCAGAACAAGTTCCGGAGGCAGGAGTTACAGTATAAACTACAGTACCTACAGTTGATCCGGTTGCTATTAACGTATGAGCAATAGTATCACCGCTACCGTTGGATGCTCCGGAAGCTCCATTTTGGCTGACTGTCCATGAATAGGTTGTTCCTGCTATATTGCTTGTTAAAAGTATAGTAACAGAATCTCCGGAGCAAATCGTTTTATTTGAAGGTAAGGCTGTTGCAACGAGGGTTGGTTTCACAGTAACAGGAACTGAAATTGGAGAGCCGGAACATCCCCCGGCCACCGGATTAATAATATATAACGCTGTTCCTGGTACTGTTGCCGATAAAGTTTGAGAAATTGATGTACCACTACCAGGTGTTGCACCAGTCACATTATTCTGACTAACTGTCCATGAAAATATTGTACCTGAAACATTGCTGGACAGAGCAATGCTGGTGCTATTACCAGAGCAGATAGTCTGCACATTTGGAGTTGCAGTAATAACAGGTCTGGGATTTACTGTTACAGTAACTGTTGCAGAATTTCCCGGACAACCGCCTGCTGTTGGAGTTATCGTATATACAGCAGTTCCAGGAAGCGAATCCGTAGTTGTTAATGACTGTACAATATTTTGTCCTGTACCGGCAATTGCCCCAGCCACGCCATTTTGAGCAACTGTCCAGGAATAAGTAGTTCCGGAAATATTGCTGGATAGAGCAATTGATGTAGCATCACCAGAACAAATTGTTTGAGCAGAAGGATTAATAGTTACAACAGGTCTTGGCGTTACAGTTATAACTACAGTAATTGGCGCTCCTGAACATCCGTTAGCGAAGGGTGTAATGGTGTATGTAACCGTACCCGGAGTTGAGCCAAAGGTTGCTGATAAAATTTGTGATATTACAGAACCATTACCAGGGGCTGCACCGGAGGCACCACTCTGTGCAGCAGTCCAAGAAAAGGTAGTTCCTGTAACATTACTAGTTAACACTATTGAAGTTGAATCACCGGAACAAATTGTTTGTGCTGTCGGTGTGGCAGTTGCAACAGCGGCAGGATTTACAGTTATTGTAACCGAGACAGGAGTACCTGAACACCCGGCAGCAACAGGGGTTATAGTATAAACAACAGTTCCGGCAAGAGTATCTGTAGCTGTCAATGGTTCTGAAATAAGTTGGCCTGAGCCTGAATTTGCACCTGTCACTCCTGTTTGAGTTGCAGTCCAATTAAAATTTGTTCCTGAAACAGTGCTCGTAAGAACTACTAAAGGTGAATTTCCGGAACAAATAATTTGTGCTGATGGAACTGCAGTTGCTGAAGGAATTGGATTAACAGTAACTGTTATTGTTATTGGTAACCCCGTACATCCACCAGCATAGGGCGTAATAATATATACCGCAGTACCAGGAGAGTTGCTGGTGGTAGCTAATACTTGATCTATTGAAGTTCCGTTTCCATCAGAACCACCGGAAACTCCATTTTGAACAACTGTCCAGGTATAGATTGTTCCAGGCATTGTGCTTGTTAAATTAAACGATGTGGTATCACCAGAGCATAATGATTGTGTTAAAGCGTTTGCTGTTACTGTAGGAGCAGAGTCAATTGTAACAGTAAATGAAGCCAGCTCTGCCGCACATGTACCGCCAGGTGGAATTGTATTTGTGACTGTGTAAGTTCCTGGCTGGCTTTGTGATAGGTCAATTTCACCAGTATTCACGTGAACAAATGCCATACCGGAAGGGGAAGCAGTAAAAATACCGGCACTGGCTCCAACACCAAAAACAGGAACAGGGTTGGTTCCTTGCTGACAATAAGAGGTAGCAGGATAACTAAATACCGCAGAAGGAGCAATGCTTATAGTCATGGTCATGGAATTAGTTACCGGGCATTGACCATTTGTAGTATATGATAATGTATAAGAACCTAAAGCGCTGGTGGAATTGGTAATAGTACCAGTTGTTGGATTGAGCGTCAAACCGGCAGGTGTTGACGAAAATACCCCTCCAGGCAAACCAGTAATAGTTGGTGTAGGATTAGGTGCCGTCTGACAATAAGTACCTGATGTATAAGCATAGGTGGCATCATCAGAAGGCTTTACAGTAACGGTAACATTAATTGGCGTTCCATTACATCCACTTGCTAAAGGGGTGATTGTATATACAGCAGTTCCTGAAGTATGATTTGTGCTTGTATTTGTTAATACTTGGGAAATAGTATTTCCTCCATTTGCAATTGCTCCTGAAACATTTGTTTGCAATACATACCAGGAAAAAGTAGTTCCGGCCACATTGCTTGATAATACAATAGCAGTGGTATCCTCAGAACAAATATTGGGTGACGGAGGAGTAGCTGTGACAACAGGCCGCGGATTTACAGTAACTGTATCAGAAACAGGAGTACCCGGGCATGAGTTAAAAGTGGGCGTAACAGTATAAACTACGCTACCAGGAGTTGTGCCGGAAGCAGTTAAAGTTTGAGCAATTGTATTTCCACTACTGGCAAAAGCACCTGCAGCACCGATTTGATTGATTGCCCAAATAAAAGTGGTACCAGGAATGTTACTAACCAAAGATATTAAAGTAGTATCACCAGAACAAATAGTTAAAGGATTAGGGACAGGAGTAACCACAGGTCGTGGTTTCACAGTTATTGTTACAGATATAGGTGTGCCGGAACATCCACCGGCAGCATTAGGAGTAATGGTGTATGCAGCAGTTCCATCTATTATTCCCGTAGCGCTTATTGTATCGGTTATACTGTAGCCGGAACCGGGATTTGCACCAGATACCCCGGAAGGAACAACAGACCATGTAAAAGTAGTACCTATAACATTACTTGTTAATGCTATCGAAGTTACTCCACCCGAACAAAATGTTTGCGATACGGGTGTTGCAGTAGCAACCGGAACCGGATAAACGGTAACCGTATCATTTACAGGAGTTCCGGTACAACCAGCGGCTGTAGGTGTTATAGTATATATTGCTGTTCCGCTTGTAGTACCAGTTGTTGACAATGTTTGATAAATATTAGAACCATTGCTGTTAGACCCACCCGTTACTCCGGATTCTGCAACTGTCCAGGCATAAGTTGTACCAGGCACATTGCTGGTTAAGGCTATAGAAGTAGTTCCAAAAGAACACAATGATTCTGACGGAGGAGTGGCTGTTACAACTGGACGTGGGTTTACAGTAACTGTGGCAACAATAGATGTTCCTGAACAACCGTATACAGCAGGAGTAATCGTATAAACAACTATTCCAGGAACTGTATTTGTTGCGGTTAAAGTTTGTGTAATAGAAGAACCATTACCATCAGAAGCTCCGGAAACATTTGTTTGGTTGAATGTCCAGGCAAAAGCAGTTCCCGAAACATCACTTGTTAAATTTATAGAGGTTGTATCTCCTGAACATATTGTTGGAGCTGCAGGAGTTGCTGTAGCAATAGGTACCGGATTTACATATACACTATCAACTAAAGTGGTTCCACTACAGCCGTTTGCTGAGGGGGTAATAGTATAAGCAATTGATCCGGGTGCCGGGCTAGTTGTTGTTAATGTTTGTGCAATTGTTAAACCAGAACCAGCTGATCCACCAGACACATTTGTATCGGCTATAGTCCATGTGAAAAGAACACCTGCTACGTTACTTGTTAATGTTATATTTGCCGTAGAACCGGAACATATTGTTTGAACAGTTGGAGTAGCCGTTATAGAAGGTATTGGGTTTACTGTTACAGTAACAGTTATCGGTTGACCGGAACAACCACTTGGAGCCGTAGGTATAATGGTGTAGATAACATTACCAGTTACATTTCCAGTGGTGGATAACGTTTGTGCAATTGAAGTTCCATTTCCATTTGATGCTCCGGATACACCCGTTGGATTTACAGTCCAGACAAAAGTAGTAGCGGGTATTGAACTTGTTAAATTAATTCCAGTTGTACTTCCGGAACATAAAGTCTGTGAAGCTGGTGTTGCGGTGGCAACTGGTGCTGTATTAATAACAATTGATACCGAATCAACATCTCCAGGGCAAGCTCCGGGAGCAATTGTATTTTTAACTGTGTATGTACCAGGAGTGCTTAAAGTTAAATCAATTACACCTGTTGCAGGATTTACAAATACCAGGCCTGATGGAGTTGCAGAAAAAATTCCCGCACTTGCACCCACAGGAAAAACAGGTGCCCTATTTGTATCATACTGGCAAACCGGAACAGGAGTATAGCCAAAAGCCGCATCAGGAAGCGTTACAATTGTAACGTTCACGGTACTTGTAGCAGGGCAAGGGCCGTTAGTTGTATATGTAATAGCATAAGTACCAACAGTGCTTGCTGACAGGTTAATCTTTCCGGAATTCACATTTACAAATACCAATCCGGCAGGAGCTGCAGTGAACGTACCCCCAGCCAAACCTGTAATTGTAGGTGTAGGATTAGGCTCTGTCTGACAATAGGTTGATGAAGCATAATTAAAAGCAGGGTTATCCTGTTTATTCACAGTAACAACAACATTTTCAGGAGCTCCCACACATCCATTTGTGGAAGATGGGGTTATTGAATAAATAACGCTTCCGACTGTGGGACCGGTAAGAGTTAACGTTTGTGCAATGTTAGAACCAGAACCCGCTGATGCTCCCGTAACCCCCGTTTGGTTAATTGTCCAGGTGAATGTTGTACCACTGATATTGCTTGATAATGCAATGGCTGTAGAGGAGCCGGAACAAATTGATTGAGCATTAGGAGTTGCTATAACAGTAGGCCTGGGATTAACTGTTATAGTAACCGTTATTGGCTGACCGGGGCAATTGCCATAAGTAGGGACAACGGTATACGTTACAGTTCCTGCTGTTATGCCTGTAGCTGATAAAATCTGAGTAATTGCAGTTCCATTGCCGGCTGTAGCGCCCGATGCACCTGTCTGATTAATCGTCCAGGCGAAAGTGGTTCCAGGTATATTGCTGGTTAATGCAATTGAAGTTGCATCACCGGAACAAATTGTTTGAACAGAGGGAGTAGCAGTTGCAACAGGAACTCTGTCTACCTGGATATTGACTATTATAGGAGAACCTATACAACCAGAAGCAGTGGGGGTAACTGTATATACAGCAACACCTGATGTACTTCCGGTTGTTGAAAGAGTTTCAGTAATAGAAGTACCGGAAGAAGCAGAGCCCCCGGTTACATTGCTTTGGCTTATTGTCCAGGAAAAGGAAGCTCCCACAACATTGCTTGTTAGTGCAATTCCTGTAATATTTCCGGAGCATATTGTTTGCGAAGGAGGTACTGCACTGGCGGTTGGTATTGGGTTTACTGTCACCGGAACAGTAATAGGAACGCCCACACATCCTGTTCCGCTAACTGTTGGAGTAACTGTATAAACAGCCGTTCCTATAGAAGAACCTGTAGTAGATAGTGGTTGAACAATACTGGAGCCATTGCCCGGAGAACCTCCTGTTACACCCGTTTGGGCAACAGTCCATGCAAAAGTAGTACCTGGTAAGTTACTTGAAAGTGAGATAGAGGTTGTACTTCCTGAACACAAACTTTGTGATGAAGGTGTAGCTGTAGCAGTTGGTTTAGGATTAACAGTAATTGTTACCTGGATAGAGCTGCCAATACAGGAACCCACAGAAGGAGTGATGGTGTATGTGACGGTTCCGGATGAAGTACCTGTTGCAGATAGACTTTGCGCAATTGTAGAACCACTTCCCGAAGTAGCTCCTGTAGCACCAACCTGATTAGCAGTCCAGTTAAAAATAGTTCCTGCAACATTGCTTGTTAATATAATTGATGTTGCATCCCCGGAGCAGACCGTTTGTGTAGCTGGCATAGCAGTGGCAACCGGCAGAGGATTTACGGTAACAGTAGCAGTGATTGGTGTTCCCGTACAATTTACTGTAGAAGGAGTAATTGTATACACGGCAGTTCCAGACGTACTTCCTGTAGTTGCAAGGGTTTGTGAAATCGAAGAACCAGAACCCGGTGCACCTCCTGTCACACCACTTTGATTTATTGACCAGTTAAAGGAGGCTGTTGATACATTGCTTGACAAGGCTATTGATGTTATACCCCCCGAACAGATTATCTGAGTGGACGGTGTAGCCGTTGCATTTGGAACAGGGTTAACAACAATTGTTACAGTTATTGGACTACCCACACAACCGCCTGCTGTTGGAGTAACAGTGTACACAGCAGTTCCTGTAGTACTACCTGTGGTAGACAATGTCTGTGATATGGTAGAACCATTTCCAGGGGAAGCACCTGATACTCCGGATTGTGAAACTGTCCAGCTATAGGTAGTACCACCGATAGAACTGCTTAATGCAACAGAAGTAGTATTTCCGGAACATATTGATTGAGTGGAAGGAGAAGCTGTTGCAACAGGAGCAGAATTAACATTAACTGTAACTTGAGCACAACCAGTTGTATTGCAGGTTCCGGATGCTAAAACATAATAAGTAGTTGAGGAGGAAGGAGATACCGTAATTGAGTTACCTGTTCCAATGAATGTTCCAGCACAAGCTCCGGAATACCAGAGGTAAGAAGCTCCAATACCTAAGGAGCCACCATTTTGTGTAAGGGTAACGGAACCACCGCAACTGGGGTTAGGACTTGCAGTAATAGAGCTTGGAGCAGTTGATGAAGCACCGGCAATTACAGTAACTGAGGCACATGCCGTAGTATTACAAGCACCTTCAGCTCTTACAAAATAAGCAGTAGTACCACTTGGCGTGACGCTAATGGAAGATCCGGAACCAACATAAGTTCCTCCACAACTTCCGGAATACCATTTCCAAGAAGCACCTGTTCCTAATGAACCACCGGAAACGCTTAATACAGTGGAACCACCACCGCAAACGGGGTTAGGGCTGGCACTGGCAGAAGAAGGAGCAGTAGATGATGAATTAACGGTAACTGTAACTGAAGCACAACCGGTAGTATTACAATTTCCTTCAGCTCTTACATAGTATGTTGTAGTTGAGCCAGGTGATACGTTGATAGAGGAGCCACTTCCAACATAAGAACCACCACAGCCTCCTGTGTACCATTTCCACGATGCACCGGTACCAAGTGAGCCACCATTTACATTTAATGTTGTAGAGCCACCACAGGTTGTAATCGGGCTAGCGCTTGCTGAAGAAGGGGCTGCAGACTGAACGCATACAGGAGCATAAGTGAATGTAATTGTAGCACTAGATACACATACTGCCTGGTAGCTGTCACCACCGCTAACAGTTATTTGTAAACAATTGCTTCCACCATAACTATAGCCAGAAATAGGGCCAGACAAACAGTATGTCTGTGGCCAGCAATTCCCACACCAACAGTCACCTATAGGGGGCAAACATTGAATAGTTGTTCCATCTATTGATGTGCATAAAGTTCCGTAACCGCAATCAGCTTTATAAACTGTTACACATGTACTGGTAATTACGTTTCCCGGGGGTATTGGATCTGTAAAACATTTAATGCCATTGTTCCAATCTCCACTTCCAGACCACGGTGGATTACAGGCATAAGAAGCACCACCACAAATAGTACACCAACCAGTTGACCAATATACTGTTGTTGAGACGGATTGGGCATTTCCTTTATGCGACAATAAAAAAGCAAATACAAAAAAAACACATAAAAATACGTTCTTACGCAGAGTCTGGTAAAAAAGGCTGATTGGTCTATTAGTAGTTATACCCATATTTTTTAATGCGCCTAAAAAACAATAATACAATTATACTTCGACTAAATGACCCCGATAGCTATCGGGGCTGCAAACTCATTCGCTCAGTATATTTTAATACAACTTACTTTTTTACCTCAAGTACTTCAAACCGATAAATAGCATATAATCTGTAGTCAGATAATTTATCAAGATAATCTTTAAGTTTAATAACACATTCAATGTATTCATCAGATGAACAATTGCCTTTGATTTCTTTATTGGGGTCAATGTTTAAAAACTTTTTTGCCGTGGAATTGTCTTTCTTAATCCATGTATTTCCCTGGGTAAGAATTGCATCATACCATTTAATAGTTACAGGGTATTTGTTGTTGTTTGTAAATTTAACAATAATAACTTCTTCGCCATCACTGCATAAACTTTTTTGAAAAGAGGCATCTATACCATTGACACTGCTATGGCCAGCAACATCAAGTTTAACAGGTTCCCAAGCATTACTATTCTGTGCGAAAGCCGGGTAACAGGATGAAAGAAAGAATAAAAAGAAAAGGGAATGTAATTTTTTTTCCATGAATTTTAATTTTAGCAAATACCACTTTATTCTAACTTTCCAAAATATACTTGTCGCATTTTTAACTACACCAACAGAACCTTAACGAAAAAATCTCCTAACAGTTTCAAATGAAGTTGTGATAAAATTATTGAATTCTTATTTCAAAAGCAAGGATAATCAAAAAAAAACAATCTATTAATGCTAAATATATATATAAGGTTTGAGTTTTGAACTAAGAATGAAATTCAAACAAATCATTTTATCAGCATTGATAACTAAAATTATAAAAAGGTTGCATTAAGTATTACTTTGCACGAATCAATATAAAAGTGCCTTTTTCAAAATATTCCTTTCCATCTATCCCTGAAGCTTTAATTATATAATAATATGATCCATCAGAAGCATTAATACCGGCAGAAGTACGGCCACTCCATCCACCATTAACAGTATGCCATTCAAATATTTTTTCACCCCAACGGTTGTATATTTCTGCATCCATTTTTACAAGTCCAACACCTTGCACAGTAAATATATCATTGATGTTATCATCATTTGGAGTAAATACATTCGGAATAACAAATACAGAATTAAGGAAAACATCAACTGTGTCGCAAATACTATCTATACATCCGGTTGGGCTAATTGCTGTCAGGCAAACAGTAGACTGTCCGAGCGGTAAATAGGTATATACAGGGTTAATCAGATTTGATGTATCGCCAGTACCGAAATCCCAAAGATAGTTTGATGCACCAATACTTGTATTCGTAAAATTAATTGTAAACGGTGTTTGACCAATTAATGTATCGGCAGTATATTGTGCAATAACGGGAGGTGTGGCAATTATAGAGAATGAAGCGGCAGTAATGGTACAACCATTTGTATCAGTAACTGTTAATGTGTATATTCCAGGAGGAACACTATCCAAATCAACATTATTTTCTACAACAGTTCCTAATGTATCTGTCCAAACATATTGAAAAGGAGGTTGTCCTGTTATCATTGTTATACCAGAAATACCACCTGTAGGATTCCCACAGTTGGCAAGTGTTGTAACTGCGGATGATATATTGGCAACAGGCAAAAAGTTAACATATACAATAACGTCAATGGGTGCCCCTGCACAACCGCCAGCAGTTGAAGTAACTGTATATACTGCTGTTCCAGGAATATTTCCCGTAAGGTTTAGAGTTTGTGTAATAGAAGGCCCTGTGCCTGCAGAAGCTCCAGATACACCCGTTTCAACAACTGTCCAGAAACAGTTTGTCCCCCCCATGGAACTACTTAGCGTAATAGAAGTGGATCCTCCTATACATATAGTTTGAGGAGAAGGCGTGGCAGTAATAACAGGAGCGGGATTAATAATAACTACAGCTGTTCCGGTTGCTGAATCACAAGAGCCACTTGCAGGAATGGTATTAATTACGTTATAGGTACCGGCAGCACTGGCTGTTAAATCAATTTCACCGGTATTTACATTTACAAATACCAAACCGGCAGGGGTGGCAGAAAAAATTCCGGCACTTGAACCCGGAACAAAAGCAGGTAAAGGGTTTGGTGCACCCTGACAATAAGGGTCATCAATATAGCTGAAAAATGCAGAAGGTGTAGTATCTGCTATTGTCATCATTATAGAACTTGAGTTAGGACAAGCACCATTTGTTGTATATGTGAGGGTGTATGTTCCCAGGGCACTTGTAAATAAATTGATTGTACCAGTTGAGGGGTTAATTGACAGCCCAACAGGAGAGGAAGAAAAGGTTCCCCCAGGCAGGCCGGTTATTACAGGTGTGGGGTTCGTTCCGGAAGTACAATATGTTGCAGAAGAGTAGGTAAAAGAGGCATCATCGCTCGCAGATACTGTGATGGTAGTTGTAGCGCTTACCGCATTACAAGAACCACTTACAGGTATAGTATTGGTGACGGTATAAGTACCAGGAGTACTGGCAGCCAAATCAATTTCTCCGGTATTAACATGCACAAACACTAAACCTGAAGGAGTGACGGAGAAAATACCTGCACTTGCACCAGTAGCAAAAACAGGAAAAACACTACCAACCTGGCAAAAAGAGGCAGTTGAATAAGTGAAAGTAGCAGCAGGGTTAGCATTAATGATAGTCATTGTAATGGAACTGGCATTGGGACAGCTTCCATTTGTTGTGTATGAGAGCGTATAGGTTCCCAAATTACTGACAGATAAATTAATAGTTCCTGTAGAAGGATTAATTGATAACCCGGGAGGAATTGCTGAAAAAACACCACCGCTTAAACCAGTAATTGAAGGTGTTGGATTTATTCCGGAAGTACAATATGTTGCAGAAGAGTAGACAAAGGATGCGTCATCCGGTGCATTTATGGTAACTGTATCTATAGCACTTATAGCATTGCAGGTACCACTTTGAGGAATTGTATTTGTAACAATATAGGTACCAGGAGCACTTGCAGAAAGGTCTACCTCACCAGTATTTACATGCGCAAATATCAGCCCAACAGGAGTGGCTGAAAAAATACCTGCACTTGCACCAAAGGCAAAAGTTGGGAAAGGACTTGTTGTATTTTGACAGAAAGGTGAACCAGCATAGCTGAAAGTTGCAGAAGGGTTTGCATCAATGATTGTCATTGTTATTGAGCTGGCGTTTGGACAAACACCATTTGTTGTGTATGACAATGTATATATACCTAACGCACTTGCAGACAAATTGATTTCGCCTGTTGAAGGGTTGATTGATAATCCGTTAGGAATTGCAGAAAATGTGCCACCAGATAAACCGGTAATTGCAGGTGTTGGGTTATTTCCAGACTGGCAATAGGTTGCAGATGTATATACAAAAGAGGCATCATCAGCAGAAATTATAATAACAGTTGTTGATGCACTTATTGCATTACATGTTCCACTGGAAGGGATAGAATTGGTAACTGTATAGGTACCAGGAGCAGAGGAAGATAAATCTATTTCACCTGTATTCAAATTGGAAAACACTAACCCCACAGGAATTGCAGAAAAAATACCTGCACTTGCACCGGGAGCGTAAACAGGAAGGAGATTACTTCCATTTTGACAAAAGGCAGGAGAAGTATAACTAAACATAGCTGATGGTGTGGTATTAGTAATTGTCATCGTTATAGAACTTATACCCGGACATGAGCCGCTTGTTGTATAAGTAAGCGTATAGCTACCTAAAGCACTATTCGCAAGATCAATAGTACCTGTGGAAGGATTTAGTGCCAATCCTATGGGAGTGGAAGAAAAAATTCCTCCAGGCACTCCTGTAATAACAGGGGTAGGATTACTACCAGATATACAATAAGTTGCAGAAGAATATACAAAAGAGGCATCATCATTTGGCGTAATGGTAATTGTTGTTGTTGCTGTTGCAGTTGCACAGGTACCACTTGCCGGAATAGTATTGGTAACGGTATATGTTCCGGGAGCGCTTGCAGAAAGATCAATCTGACCGGTATTAACATGAACGAATGTTAAACCAGCGGGTGTTGCCGAAAATATACCAGCACTTGAACCTGGAGCAAAAAGTGGAAAAGGGTCATTTCCATTTTGACAAAACGGAGCACCTATGTAGCTGAAGTTTGCAGCTGGGTTGGCGTTAGTAATAGTCATTGTTATAGAACTGGTATCAGGACATGCACCGTTTGTAGTATAAGAAAGCGTGTAAGCGCCCACTCCACTTGCTGATAAATTAATCGTACCAGTTAGCGAATCTAATGATAAGCCAACAGGTGTTGAAGAAAATATACCTCCCGGTAAACCTGTAATTGTTGGAGTTTGATTTGGACCGGATATACAATAGGTTGCAGAAGGATATATAAAAGAGGCGTTGTCAGAAGACGTTATAATAATGGTAGTTGAAGCTGTATCAGCAAGGCAGGTGCCACTGACAGGGATTATATTAGTAACAATATAAGTACCGGGAGTGCTTGCAGCTAAATCTATTTCTCCTGTATTTACATGGACAAATACTAAACCAGCAGGTACAGATGAAAATATTCCGGCACTGGCACCAGCATTGAATACAGGAAGAGGGTTATTAGCATTCTGACAATATAAAGCATTAGCATAGGCGAAGCTGGCAGAAGGATTCGTATTTGTAATGGTAACTGTTATAGAACTTGTGCTTTGACAAAGCCCATTTGTAGTATATGAAAGTGTATATATACCAATTGTACTTGAAGCTAAGTTAATTACGCCAGTAGTTGAATTTACAGCTAAACCGACAGGAATGGCAGAGAATGTTCCTCCCGTAAAACCTGTAATTGTAGGTGTTGGATCAGTTCCTGACTGGCAAAAAGTTGCGGAAGGATAAGTAAATGAAGCATCATCGGCAGGATTTACAGTTGTTGTAGCATTAACGGGCACTCCTGAACATCCATTAGCAGAAGGAGTAATTGAATAAATTGCAGCACCGGTACTGCTTCCCACAGTAGTTAACACTTGTGATAGCATAGCAGTATCTGAACCTAATGTTGCACCGGTTATTCCCGACTGAAAAACAGTCCAATAAAAGGTTGTACCAATAACGTTGCTGGTCAAAGAAATAGCAGTAGGTTCCCCGGAACAAATTGTTTGTGTTACAGGATTTGCAGTTGCGACAGGGATAGGGTTTACAATAACAACAGCCGTTACAGTATCCCCCATACAAAGCCCCGTTGTAGGAATGATTGTATAAATTGCAGTATCCGGAATAGCTCCTGTTGCAGTTAAAAGTTGAGTAATAACAGAATCACTTGCAGAAAAGGCCCCTAAAGAATTTGTTTGAGTAACAGTCCACGTAAAGGTTGTTCCTGCCAGAGTACTTGTCAGAACAATTGATGTGCTGTCACCGGAACAAATTGGCTGCACTGCAGGTGTAGCAGTAGCAACAGGTAAAGGATTCACTGTTACTATAACAATATTACTGGCGGTATCTGCCACACCTCCACAACTGGATGCCATACGCCTATACCATCTTGTTGCAATGAGGCCGGCAGGAGGGTCATAAAACAGGCCTGTTTCTCCGGTAATATCATTCCATGTAGTACCATTATCATCACTATATTGCCATTGATAATTTGCATAAGTACTACCAGCAAGTATATTTTGCAGGGTATCAGGGTTGTCTCCTGCGCAAATAGTATCATCACCAGATATAGTTCCAGGGTCTATGGATTGATAATACCAGTAATAACTCCAATAAACTGAGTAAGTACCGCTACCGCAAACCTTTTGGTGTGTATTATAATTCCACTGACATGGCGGGTTTGAATTTATTGTCACACTACCAACATTGGTATATCCTCCACAAACATTATCATCTGCACCACAGAGAAAACTATCAGATTCCCAGCCATCCATGGATAAAGAGAGGGAAGAACCAGCCAACAGAACCTGAGGAGCTACCCAACTGTAGTTTGCAATACCGGACCATCCACAAACTTCGTCTTCATCCACATTCCAGCTATATGTTCCGTTGTTAGTAGTAACATTTGTTCTCCAGCGGGGATCCGGATCTCCCCAGCAATCAGAGCATCCGGGTTCGGAATAATATAAGTCGTCTCCATCAATTTCAACAACAACATTCTGCGAATACACATTCACAAAAAGGCAAAGTAAAAAAGAGAGGTTCAGTAAATATATTTTTTTCATCTCTATCTGTTAATATTTTTGTTTAGTGTATACTTCGACTGAATGAGTTTGCGATAGTTCGACAAACTAACTAATCATTACAAACTCATTCGCTCAGTATAACTGAATCTAAACATCTTTGCCTTTGCAAATCTGCTAAGATTCAGTATAAATCTGTTTCAGTGTTGTGCACTTTTGTTTTCGGCAGTTTCTCTCTTACTTCATCGATCTCTTTTTGAGAAATATTAGTTTTCCAACAGCTTAAATAAGATAATTGTTTAAGACGAGTAATCTCTTCAGGAAAAGTTGCCAATGGATTATAGTAAATGCCCAAATAATCAAGATTCGCCATTTCTTTAATAGCAGGAGAAATGGAATTTATTTTATTATAACCCAAGTTGATGTAAGTAATATTTTTAAGTGAATACAATTCTTCCGGAATATTAGAAATTGCATTGTTGGTCAAACAAAGTGCATCAAGTTGTTTAAATTGAGCTATTGAAACAGGTATTTCAGTAAGGTTTGCATTTGTAATTTTTAATTTTCTTAAACCTGTTAAGTTCCATAATTCTGCAGGGATAGCACATTTAGAGGAGATTTCACCAATTGTAATTTCTTTCAATGATTTCATATTTCCTAATCCTGCACTTATATTTTCAAGAGGGTTGTTTTGTATCTGTAATACTTCGAGTTGAGTGCATGAAGTTATTTCATGGCCAAGGGAAACGAGTTTATTTTTATTGACATGTAATTCTTTCAGATTTTTAAATTCCTTTAATCTTAAAGGAAGTGCTGTAATATTATTTCGGGAAATATCAATTTCTTCTAAATTCGAAAAGAGAAATAATTGTTCGGGAAAGTCGGTTAACCCTGATGCGCTAAAACGTGCACTTTTATATATTTCAGGATTTTTGAGTGCTTCGGTTAAATTAGCAGGCGAAACAACGGAGCCGTATTTTGAGTCGGGCACAAACCGTGCAAGGTGAGAATATTTATCAGGATTTGATTTTTTGAGATACGATTTATCTTCAGGTTGAGCCAGTGCATTGCAACAGCTAAATAGGCTTATAGCAACAAAGGGACTATTTTTTAAAAAAAACAAGAGTAAAGCTTTCTTCATAAGTATATAATTTGTTTTTTAGCAGTAGCTGAAATAACACGTAAAAATAACAAAAAAGCAATAATAACAGCCTACAAACAGATATACTGTTTACCCTAAATGCTACCTTATAATGGATACTGTACCAATGTAATTATGTTTTTTTCTAAAAACATCAGTAAGTTTTACTTTCCAGACATAGGTATCTTGTTGTGCTTTTTCGGCACCTTGATTTGCTTTTCCATCCCATGTTTTATCCAGCTCATCAGAGTAAAAAATCAGGTTTCCCCAACGGTCAAAAATCATCAACTCGTATACTTCAATTCCCATACCTTTAGCTCCAAAATAATCATTTAATCCATCTCCATTAGGAGAGAATGCATTGGGTATAAAAAAGCTAAATTCAGGATTGATGACTATTTGATGCATTGTAGTGTCGGTACATCCGAGCAAATTCTGTACAATTAAAGAGGTAAGATATTCATCCGAAGAATCACCTGGATATTCATGTATTATATCAGAGATAGATGCTGTTATTGTATCTCCATCCCCGAAATCCCAGAACCATAAGGTGACATCCTGAGAAGATAAATCATTTAAAGTAATAAGTGAAGTTGTTATTGTTGCAGGATTGGGGCTGTATTCAAATTCAGCTGATGGTAACGGGTATACCTGAATTATCTGAGGGATTGTTAAGGTATCGGAGCAATTATTATCGGATATGACAGCTAAGGTAACATCATACCAGCCTGTTTGTGAATAACAATGCGAAGGAGCAGCTATATTGGAAACAGGGCTGTTATCGCCAAAGTTCCAACTATAATTTGTAATAGAACTTCCATTGCCTGGCATGGTTAAATCTGTGAAATTTACGCAGTGAAGCGGACATCCAGCCGAATCGTCAACTGAAAAATTTACTACAGGGTTTTTATAGAAGTGAATAGTAACATCGGATGAAGAAGTGGTACAAGGGAACCCAATAGAATTATCTGTTGTAAGTGTCAGTATTATTGAATCGGCAGAATACTCATTAGCAGCAGGTGTATATACAGCATTCAAAGCTGTATTATCAGGTGAAAAGTTACCTGCACCGCCACTCCATGTGGCACTTGTTGCAGAACCACTTATTGAACCATTCAATGTTATTGCAGCACCTTCACAGACAGATTGTGCAGATCCGGCATTTGCAGTGGGAGACATATTAATATAAATTGCAACAACATCACTTACTGCAGGGCAAGGGCCTGGAGGATCAGCTGTAGTATATGTTAAGTTAACAATACCTGCTTCTGTTTCTGCTATAGTTGGTGTATATATAGCATTTAGCGAAGTATTGTCAGGATTATAAGTTCCTCCTCCCCCACTCCATGTGCCACTTGTTGCAGCGCCTCCGATAACAGCATTTAAAGCAACTGTGTTACCGGCACAGATAGTATCGTTTGTTCCTGCATTTACTATTGCCTGGGGATTAATAGTAATCACGATTGAATCAACTACCGCAGGACAATTGCCCGGAGGATCATCTGATGTAAGTGTTAAAGTAACAGAGCCTGCGCTGATTTCATTTATATCCGGAGTATATAATGTATTGAGAGAATTATTGCCAGGCGAATAACTACCAGCACCACCATTCCATATTCCATTAGTAGCAGCGCCTCCTATTACTCCATTCAAGACAACATCGGAACCGGCACAGATTACCTGATTAGTACCAGCGTTGGCAGTTGCTAAAATATTAACCGTTACATTTACAGTATCTGTTGATGAGCATCCTCCGGCAGTTGTAGTAACAATATATTCAGCTATTTGAGGAGCAGAGCCAGAATTTATTAATGTTATAAAAGGATTTGAAGTTGTATCAGTTATAAGGCCAGTAGTTGGCAACCATGAATAGGTACTTCCAAGAATTGCATTACTTCCAATTTGTCCGGTATCGCCAGTACATAAAAAAATATCAGCACCAGCATTTGAAACAGGGTTATCTACAACTGTAATTATAGCAGTATCACCTCCTGCACATGTTCCGGCCACAGTATAAATTATTTCGTTATCTCCAACAGATGCTGCTGCAGGATTAAAAGTGCCTGTTGAAGTATTGGTAATTCCTAGTCCTGACCATGTGCCGCCAGCTATGCTTGCTGTGAAATTAGTTGCGGGCCCTGTTTTACAAAAGGGGCCTGCAGGATTTATAGAAGGTTTTGGATTTACTGTTATTACTAATTGATCGAGACCCTGGCAACCAGTAGCAGCATCCGTAGTTATCAGAGAATAATTGACTATCAACGGAACCGTATCATTATTTGTCAATGTGAGGCTTGGATTGGAAGCAGATGTACTGCTTAATCCAGTAGATGGTGTCCATGAATAAAAATATCCGGCTACAGGTGGCCCTCCGATATATATTGTTTCTTCAGAGCATATTGTTGTATCATTAATTGCATTACCATTGGGAGGGGCATTTACAACAATTGTAATCGTATCAGAACGCGGGCAATCGCCTCCTCCGGGAAGTGTATAAAAAACAGAATTATTTCCGACATTAGCCGCTGCCGGGTTAAAAACCCCGTTTACGGTATCAGTGATACCTGCCCCCCCCCAAACTCCACCGGCAACATTTGCAGTAAGAGAAGTAGCAGGATCATATTTACAAAACGGTCCTGCAGATGAAATTACAGGGGGATTGTTGTATGGAACCACAGTAGCTGTAGCACGATTACAATTACTACCCGCTGTAGTAGCTAAAATATATGTGCCAGCAGGTAAGCTATCGGCAGATACATTCAGGGTAAGCGATGTTTCACCTACAATGGCTATACCGTTTAAATACCATTGATAAGTGGCGCCAGGGACAGAATCACCAGTAAGTACAGTGGTATGAGCGCACCAACTGCCTGTTTGTGTAATAGAATTGACAAGATCGGATTTATTAAGAAACAGGTTATCAAAATAAAAATAAGGATAACAGGGAGATCCGGTATAGTTAGCTGGTAAAGTGCAAGGAGAACCAATAATTATAGCATTTATATTTACAGCTGGAGTAAAATTAATGGTTATGACTCCCCAGGAATTAACCGGGGTATAAAGTGTTGATCCTAAAATTTGCCATTGAGGTGATGGTGGACAGCCCATTCCGGAAAATGGAAGATCTGCACAATTGGTACTTCCATATAATACAATATCAGAGGGACTATAACTAATTACTCCACCGTTACAAACATTCCCCCAACCATCTATTGGTGTAGATGCAATACTCATCTGTATGGAGTAAGCAGTATCCTTAAGCATAGGAGAAGTGAGGCATGCACCAATATATTCCTGATAACCAATAGAAGAAATAAGTCCAGCCATTCCATTCCCGTCAGGTGGAGGCATAAGCCCTGCAGCGGTTGCAGCCTGAAAAACAAACCCGCAGGTATTCATATAGTCTGATGTAGCACTGGAAGCCTGTATCCAACCCTGGGAACAGTTAAGTTGGCTATAAGTACTCGGGCAACAAGACATCTGCTCAAAGGAGGCATTGGGGATAAGGGAAGGAGCGGGAACAACACAGCTGCAGCCAGCAGTATCATTCAAATCAATTAATCCATTGCCATTATCATCGATTCCGTTATTGCATATTTCCTGGGCGTAACTGAGTGTGGAAAACAGCAACAGTATGGCTATTGTAACGGTTCTGTTAAAATAGGTAAACAGTATTTTAACAATGGGCATTTTTATTGTTATTTAAAGATATAAATGTATTCAAATTTATTTTTAGATACAATCTAAATATGGCATTGAACAAAGTATAAATTTTGGCAATTATGAAATATTGGAATAATGGATGAATGATTTTTGTGTAGATGCAAAGAATGTGATATGAGTTGCACTATACTTCGGCTGAGTTCTATTTTGCTTTTCGGGCTATCTGAAATTCTGTTCTGCGGTTTTTGGCGTGTTCCTCTTCAGAACACTCCACAGCATCTGCACACTTGTTTATAAGTTTACTTTCGCCATATCCTTTGCCAGAGATACGATCTTTAGTGATTCCATTTTTTACAATATAATCAACAGCAGCCATTGCTCTTTGTTGAGACAGTTTCATATTGTATTCTTTAGAAGAACGAGAATCGGTATGAGAAGAAATTTCGATTACCAGTACCGAATCTCTCTCCATTAAGTTAATTACTTTATCCAAAATCTTAGCGGCCTCCGGTAATATTTCGTATTTGCCATAATTGTAATACACTTTTTCAACAATTGTCAGGTTTGTCTTAGCTTCAGAGCCATTGTTTTTCAATTTCATTACTTTTAACCAAGGGTCGTCCACATATACAACTCCCAGCTTAGTTTTTTCACTTGGTAATATTGAAAACCTAAATACACCTTCATCAATTTTAATCTCTTTCACTACATTATCCTTATTATCAGTCAGAACAATTTTTTTCAGATTTTTCAACTGAGGATCGGTTTCATCGACAGTAAATAATACATTTTGATCAGCAGGTAAATTTTCAAAATGGAAGGCTCCAAATTTGTCTGTTTTTGCAGACTGGATTATTTCTCCTTTTTCGTTTACTAAATTAATGGTTGTGTTAGCAATAGGCTTTTTGTTATCTCCAACAAACTTACCTTTGAAATCGATACGTAAGTCCACGTTTGGCACCTCCATAAGTTTCAACATGTTTTTATCAGAAGCGAGGAAAGTAAATGTAAAGCTTCCTTTAGCACTGGTATTGGTAGATTGAAGCTCTTTTCCACTTTTGTTAGTAAGTATAATTCTGGTATTGGCAGGCAGGGAGACATCGTTTTCTTCTACTTTTACCAGATAATTGTTATCCGGTGGTAAATTTGTAAAAACAAAGGAACCAAATTCATTAGTAATAACAGTTTGCACTATTTTTCCATTTTCATCTACCAGATTGATTTTTGTATTGGACAAGGGTTTTGTTGTACCTTTTCCAACTAATAAATTGCCAGCCAGGGTAACTCCATCATTAGTGATTTGTGTTGCTTCATTAGGGTTAGCAGGTAAATTCCTAAATACAAATTTTCCACCTGTACCATCACTACCTGTTTGGCGAATAAACTTTTCTTTATCGTCAAGAAGATAGTATTTTATTTTGGAATCTGTTGCATTATCTAATTTAACAAGGTACTTTTTTGTGGATTCGAGATTTTCGAATTTAAAAAAGCCCATTTCATCAGAAGTTGTGACATCCCAAATTTTTCCATCTTCCGACAAAAGGCTTACATCCTGTTTTTTGAAAGGCATATTTGTGTTTTGGCCTATTACAATTTTGCCGGCAATAGTGATTTCATTATTGAGCAATGTGAAGCTATATATATCATCAAGGCCTTTACCCCCAGGTCTGTCAGAAGAAAAATATCCAGATGTATTATCGTCAGAAAATGAAATACCAAAATCATCGGAATAGGAATTTAGTATGGCACCTATATTTTTAATATTGGAATAATTATCGTTATTTTTTATAGCCGAAAACACGTCCAAACCACCAAATCCGGAATGACCATCTGAAGAAAAGAATAAAGTTCCATCCTTACGGATATAAGGGAAAACCTCTTCACCTGCTGTATTCACTGTGTTTCCCATATTCTTTGGTGTTCCCCAGTTTTCACCATCTTTTTCACAAACATAAATATCCATTCCGCCTTGTCCTCCAGGCATATCGGATGCAAAAAAGAGTTGTTTTCCATCAGCAGAAATGCATGCATGGGCAATAGAAAAATCATCACTATTGTATTGAAAAGGAATAGGCTTTGACCACTTTTTTTCTTTCAGATTAGAAACATAAAGTTTGGAGCGGTTAACAAAATTTTTATCGCGTTTACCAATTAAATCCACATGCGTAATCAGCATCATATTTTGTTCTGCATTAAAGCTGACCGGGCCATCGTGAAACTCAGTATTTACAGGATAGGGGAATGGCTCTGCTTTTTTATTTTCACCAGTCCCTTTTTTTATTTTCGTGAAATAAACGTGAAGGTAGTTGTACTTTTCACTACTCATATTCTGAATTCTGTCAGAAACGAATACTAATTGGTCTTTAAAAAATACGGGTGAAAATTCAGAGGCTTCAGTATTAATGTCAGAAACGGGGTTGACGTCAACTTGTTTTATTTTTTTTGCCAGTGTTTTAATATCATCACATGATTTTATCAACAGCTCAGTTTTCTTATCATTCGATGCAGCAGCATATAATTTAAACTCTTCTTTTGCTTCATCAAACTTATTGTTACCTTTCAGTACAAGTCCATAATACAGGTGATTAAGAGGCTCAATGTTATTTTGCAGCATTAACTTTTCATAATATAATTCAGCCTGTGTATAATCTTTTAGGATACGATAGGAATTAGCAATTTTTTCGAGTGCTTCAGTATTTTCTCCTTTTTTCAATGCATTTTCATATAGTTTTATTGCTTTTGTATATTCTTTATCATCATAGAATTTATTGGCTCTGTCAAGCTGAGCAAAAGAAGAAGGAGAGAGCAGGAGAAATAAGACTATTTTTATCAGAGCAACCCTTTTCATAAAAATCTATTCAAAAACAGTAAACATTACAACAAAAATTTAGAAATAACGCGGTGAAACAAATGGTGGTTTTGACATACTGAAGTCATAACTTAACATTATTTCGTGGGTGCTGCCTAATTGTCTTGCCGGTTTATTAATGCCAAAATCATAGGCATATCCTATTTTAAATTTATTATTGATATAGAACTGGGTATAAGCCACAATTCCGTATTTTATGCGAGCAGAAATTCCCAGCCATAAGCGTTGTTGAAGTAAGAAACTAAGATTAATATCAGCGGTTGGTGGACTGTTCTTCACAGCTTTCAGCATAAAGGAAGGGTTGAAAATTAATTTTTCGGACAGTTCCCAGGCTTTGCCACCTGTTAAAAAGACATGGTATTCTAACCTTGAAGAATCGATCGTACTTCCTATTGGTTTTTGAAGGTGCCCCCTATCGAGGTGTGTCATACTAAGACCTGCATACGTAGTATTTGTATAATAGTAAACCCCGGCATCAGCTGTATACGTTATGACGGTTGAAGGGGCATTGAATTGATCGTTTGCCTCCTCAAAATCATGCTCTCCATAGCTATATTTATATTGATAAATACCTAATCTTAAACCCATGGACAGTTTACCTTTTCCAAGTTTTATACGATATGCGTAAGAACCTAATATCCCATTGGTATTCTTAGGCCCTATCCTATCATTTGTAAAAGCAAAACCCAAAGCCACTTTTCTTTTGCGCATGGGACTATGTACTGTTAGAGAACCTGTTTTCGGAGCGCCATCAAAACCCCACTGATCTCGATAAAACATAGTAGTACTGATTGCTTCTTTAGCTCCTGCGTAGGCAGGGTTTATTGCCAACTGATTAAACATATACTGACTATACTGAGGGTCTTGTTGAGCAAATATGTTTATTTTTAAGGAGAAAAAAAACAATAAAGAAAAAGACAATAAAACTATCTCTTTTCTATAATTCCATTGAGGGAGGTAATTTACTTTATTATTTTTTTTTTTCATTTAAATAAACTTAACGGATTAATTCAACCCATCCTTTTTTTGGGTCTTTATCGTTTCCTTTTTCTCTTTCAATCAGATAAAAATAAGTAGCAGCGGGGAGTATTCTCTCTTTATTATCCGTTCCCATCCAAACTACTTCAGTGTTATCATATTTTTCACGTGACCAAACCATGTCACCCCAGCGGTTAAATATGGAAACTTTATTATTTTTATAATTAGTAATACCCGCTATTATCCATGTTTCATTAATCCCATCATGGTTAACCGTAATTACATGATATGGATCAAGTAAATCATTACACTTAATATTGTCATCTTCAGTTATCTTTATTTCGTTAGTGACAGTGATGTTATCATCTTTCACATAATATTCATAGGTTCCAGGAGGCAGATTATTAATTTTGAAAACAGTATCGTATATGCCGTTTCCCCATTTTAAATAAACAATCCCGGTAGCGCTTATCACCTTGAAATATACACTTCCATTGTTAGCACCATCACAAGGAGAATTTGATATGACAGGCTTTACAATTAAAGGATTAAGGTCAGGCTGCTGAAAGCCCTGAGTAAGCCATTTAACTGTAGGGAAAGAAGAAGCTGACTCGGTGGTTACCACAGGTTCGCCTATTGTATAATCGATTGTGCCCCAACCAGGTATTATTCCGGAACTACCAGTAGTGCTTAACACTTGACGCATAGGCGGGTCAGTCTGCATCTGGGCAGATGCTGAATGTATTACCAGAAGTAAAAAATAAAAAAGTAATAATTTGATTTTCATGCTCGATTTACGAAAATACAAATATATATTGATTAGTTAAAGAAAAATATAATTTCAAAGAGGTTTATACGCCCTCGCTTAATTCTAACCACCGTAATGACTTTTCGTCAAGCTGCTGAACAATAAAACCAATACGTTCACTATATTTTACCATTTCCTGATGATTTTCAATGCCTGCATTCAGTTTATCGGTAATAGCAGTTTTTTCGGCCTCTAACAGCGTAATCTCTTTTTCAAGTTCCTGAAATTCCAATTTTTCTTTGAAACCAAGCTTTTTCTTTTGGTTGGGTGTTTTGGAAGCAAGCGATGCATCGTTAAGAGCAGTTGATATGTTTTCCTGGTTGGCTTCAGGCAGATATTTAGAAGCCTGATTCTGAACTGCTTTTGTTTCCCTGACACTTAACTTTGCTTCCTGTTCTTTTTTATCGCGATATTCTGTATAGTTTCCGGGAAAGTCACGAATCATGCCCTCTCCTTCAAATACGAACAAGTGATCAACCATTTTATCCATAAAATAACGATCATGTGTTACCACCAGTAAGCAGCCCTGGAAGTTAGTTAAAAAGTCTTCTAATACACTGAGTGTTGCAATATCCAAATCATTGGTAGGTTCATCAAGAATTAAAAAGTTGGGATTTTTTATAAGTATTGTCATCAGGTATAATCTGCGCCTTTCGCCTCCACTGAGCTTTGAAACAAAGCTATACTGAACCTCAGGGGGAAATAAAAATTTAGTCAGCAGTGCTGATGCCGAAAGCTTTGAACCATCGGCAAGAGGAATAAATTCCGCAATATCTTTTACAACATCAATTACACGTTTGTCTTCATTAAGTTTTAAACCCTCCTGTGAATAATAACCGAATATAATAGTTTCACCAGGTGATATATGTCCAGAATCAGGCTTTTCAAGCCCCATTATCATATTTAAGAGAGTAGATTTTCCTACTCCATTTTTTCCCACAACGCCAATTTTTTCGCCCTTTTTAAAGATGTATGAAAAATCATTGGCAATTTTTGTTTCACCAAAAGCCTTTTTAACTCTGTTAAATTCAAGTATTTTGCCACCGACACGTGACATTTTTATACCCAGCTCAAGTTTATCTTCTGTTTGTTTACTGAATGCTTTGTTTTTAATTTCATGAAACGAATCAACTCTGTATTTGGCTTTAGTACCACGTGCTTTAGGCATTTTACGTACCCATTCCAGCTCTCTTCTGTATAAGTTTCTGGCTTTATCAATTTCACTGTTTTCTATTGCCTCTCTTTCCGCCTTTTTTTCAATAAAATATTGGAAATTACCTTTATAATGAAAGAGTTTACCAGCATCTAACTCAATAATTTCAGTACATACACTATCTAAAAAATATCGATCGTGAGTTACAAGTAACAGAGTAATATCTCTGGAAACCAAATAATTTTCGAGCCATTCAATCATTTCTACATCTAAGTGATTGGTAGGCTCATCAAGTATAAGCAGATGAGGTTCATCAATCAGCACTTTTGCCAGTGCCAGCCTTTTCTTTTGCCCTCCTGAAAGCGTAGCAATTTTTTTATCGAGGAAAGCAATTTTCAAACGTTGTAGTATTTCATGAACCTTGGCTTCAACAGCCCATGCCTCCAATTTATCCATTTGTGCATTACATGCTTCCAAACGGCTTGCTGTTTGTTCATTGTATTCTTGTTCAAAATCCACTAATGCTGTTTCGTAATCACGAACAGCGTTCAACACAGGATTATCTGTATTATAAACAGCTTCAATTACAGTGATATCAGAATCAAATACAGGATTTTGGTCGAGGTAAGTAACGGTGATATCCTTTCTGAAAGTTATAGTTCCTTCATCCTGAATTTCTTTTCCGGTGATAATTTTAAGAAGAGTTGATTTTCCGGCACCATTTTTTGCAATCAGGGCAATACGCTGACCCTGGTTAAGTCCAAAACTTATTCTTTCAAACAGCATTTTGGAGCCATACGATTTTGATACAGATTCTATTGAGAGATAGTTCAATTTAAAAATATTTAGGGTAAAAAGGTTACGGATAACGAATGGTTACGAATTTACGAAAAATAGATGTTAGGATAACGAATGGTTACGAATTTACGAAAAACAGGTATTTAGATTAAGTTCAGGAATCCTTTTCTGTATCTTTAGGGACATAATTATAATTGATAGATGAATTTTCGTCAGTGGTTTCTGAATTTTCAAAAGGGTCATAATCGCCACTAACATCTATTTTTTCATTTTCTTCATCATCGCCTAAATCATAGGTTCGGTTTGGCGGCCCTTCTTTACGGAAATGGTATGCGGTAATTAAACCAGCCAATGAGCCCAACAGGTGAGATTCCCATGACATGCCATTTTTCAAAGGCAATACTCCCCAAATGGTACCACCATATAAAAACACAACAAATAAGGACAAAGCCATAAAGCGCGTATCTTTTCTAAAGATGCCACTAAAGAATAAAAAAGTTACAAAACCATATATAATGCCACTTGCCCCAATATGATAGGCATCACGACCGATTGCCCAAACCCATATTCCAGTCATTAAATAAACCCAGAAAAAAATCTGAAAAGCAATTGAACGATAAAAATATAATATCACAGTTCCTAATATCAATAAAGGAATAGTGTTAGCCGTCAGATGAGAATAATCAGCATGCAATAAAGGTGAAACAGCAATACCAATTAGACCATGAAACGTTCTGGGAAAAAGCCCATACCATGACAGATTCACATTTTCAGCTACTTCAAATAACTTAACACCCCATAATAGTAATACAAACAAACCAGGGTATAAAAGGCTAAAAAATAATTTAGATGTGGTATTGCGCATGACCGTTCTTATATACTTTCAGTATAATAATTTAGTACCTATAGACAAGAGAGAACTTATCTATTAATAGTTGCATCAAAGATAAATCTCTCAATGTTTATACCATATTCTAATAATGCCATTACGGCATAATTATGTTTAAAACTTATTTATACATTTGCTATTCTTAAATACTCTTATGAGAAAAGTAACCATTGTACTATTACTTAGTGTTTTCCTGTTTAATACAGCAGGCTATATTGTTACTTTTAAAATTCTTCAATACCAGGTAAAAAAAGAAATCAAAACAAAAATAAAGCAACATCTAAACGCTTCTCAGTTAACAACTATAACCATTGGTAAGAAACAACTTAAATCTATTATCTGGGCAGAAAAGGACAGAGAATTTTATTATTGTGATGAGTTGTATGATATCATTAGAGTTATTGAAGATAGTTCAACTGTTACGTATTATTGTATAAATGATAAAAAGGAAGAAGCTTTATTTGAGAATTTAGACGCACATATTGACAGATATGTTAGAACAAGTGATTCTTTTAAAAACCGGACAGAAAAAAAGTTGAGTAATCAGATAGTTAAATTATACTTTACAGATTCAGTTTTTTTTGTTCCTGATTTTAATTACTCAAGCGTTATTTTTTATTATATACATTTAGTTTATACTCCCGCTTTCATAAAAATAAATTCACCTCCGCCTGAAATTATTTATACTTCGGCTGAATGAGTTTGCCAAAAACTGCAAACTCATTCGCTCAGTATTACCGACTCTAACCTGCTTTGCTATCGCAAACCCGGTAAAGTATTCAGTATAACTTCCTGTTTTTTTAGAATTAATTTTTAATTACTCTATCGGATATCAAACAAGTCGGTTATACTTCGGCTGAATGAGTTCGCAAAAACCAGCAAACTCACTCGCTCACTATTACTGAATCTAAGTGCCTTTGCTATCACAAATTCAGTAAGATTCGGTATAATATGAATACCAAATGAATTTAAACACATTATTAATTACAACAAATAGTATGAAAAAAAATATATTACTTTCTACATTGGCACTACTTATCGTTACAACCATTAGGGCTCAAATCAATTCAAATAAGGATAGTATTCCTATGCGTTTAATCAATCTGAATGAAGTAGTATTTTCAGCTAATAAAGCTGAAGAAAAAAAGTCAGATATACCTTATACAATTGATGTTATAAAAATCAAAGATTTGGAATTAAACAATTCGCAGACTTCGGCAGATATGATAACCAATACGGGTAATATCATGGTGCAGAAAAGTCAGGGGGGAGCCGGAAGCCCAATTATAAGGGGGTTTGAAGCAAACCGTGTTTTGATGGTTATTGATGGGGTACGATTAAACAATGCCATATACCGTGCAGGGCATTTACAGGATGTAATTACAGTTGATAACGCAATGCTGGAACGTACCGAAATTATTTACGGCCCCAGCTCTGTGATGTACGGCAGTGATGCACTTGGGGGTGTAATGCATTTTTATACAAAAAAGCCTGTATTCGGAGAGGATAAAATAAATTTTAAGCTCAATTCTTATATGCGTTATTCAACTGCAAATAAAGAGCAGACGGGGCATGTGGATTTTAATTTAGGGTTCAAAAAATTAGCCTCATTAACAAGCATTACATATAGTGATTTTGACGATTTACGTACCGGCTATGCACGTACACCTAATCCGGATTTTGGCCGTAATTATTACTATGCAGAAAGGAAGCCGGATAACTTAGGAGATACGATGGTTTATAATACAAATCCTAATATTCAGAAAAACAGTGGCTATTCACAAACAGATGTAATGGAAAAATTATTATACAAAGCCAATGATAATATTAATATCGGCTTGAATATGCAATACTCTACCTCCTCCACTATTGACAGGTATGACAGGCTACAGGAATATTCTGGCAGTACTTTAAAATATGCAGAATGGTATTACGGCCCCCAAAACCGATTATTTGCTTCATTATATTCAACTATAAAGTTAACCGGGAAATTATTTGACAATTTGCGTATTGCCGCCACCTATCAGGATATTGACCAATCGCGGATAAGCAGAAAGTTTAATAATAGTAAGAAAACATCCCAGATTGAAAATGTAAAAGTGTATTCATTTAACGCTGATTTCAGAAAAAAAGTAAAAGAAAAACATGAATTAAGCTACGGTCTGGAAGCATTACAAAACAATGTTACTTCTAAAGCAACCAGCGTAAATATTTTAACGAATGCAGAAACCCCTTCTGCAACAAGGTATCCGGATGGAGGAAGCACAATGATAACAACTGCTGCCTATTTTACCCACAGTTGGGAAATAAATGAACAATTGATTTTATCTGACGGTTTGCGTTATAGTTATAATATTTTAAGCTCTGATTTTGTTGATACCACTTTTTATCCATTTCCGTTTAAGTCGGCAACACAAAAAAATGGAGCATTAAATGGCAATATGGGGTTAATCATTATGCCCGAAAAAAGTGTTCGTTTTAATATTTTAGGTTCAACAGGTTATCGTTCGCCAAATATAGATGATATGACTAAAGTATTTGAATCTGTTGGTGGAAATATTATTATTCCTAATGAGAAGTTAAAGCCTGAATATGCTTATAATATTGAAGCAGGTTTTAGTATCATGGCATTTGAAGATAAAATAAAATTTGAAGGCAACTATTATTATACGTTATTAAAAAATGCTATTGTAACTAAAAATGCACAATATCAGGGCAAAGACTCTATTTATTATAGTGGTGCTATGAGCAGGGTTCAGTCGGCTCAAAATGCAGATGAGGCATACTTACAAGGAGTATATGGTGCTATAGTGTCTGACTTGTCAGATTATGTTTCTTTTAAAACCTCATTGACATATACTTTTGGTCAATACTATCAGGAACTAACACCAACTACAAATAATCCCAACCATGATACTATAGTACCTTTAGATCATATTCCCCCCATGTTTGGACAAACAAGCCTGTTTTTTCATTTAAAAAAATTTGAAAGCCAGGTGTATGCACGTTATAGTGCTGCTAAAGAGCTAAAAGATTACAGCCCGGGTGGAGAGGATAATTTATCACAGGCCACTCCCAGTGGTATGCCCGGCTGGGTTACTTTTAATGTAAAAACCGCTTATCATCTAACAAGGCATTTCACCGTTAATTTAGGAGTTGAAAATTTATTTGATACACACTATCGCGTATTTGGATCAGGAATTAGTGCGCCAGGCAGGAATATTATGGTTACGGTCAGGTATAAAATATAAAAAAGTCATTATCAGAATTTATATCGAATTAGATTGTTACGAACTATTTCTCGCAGAGTTTAACTATCTAATATTCATGGAGTTTAAAAATCCTTTTATTTTCCTGTTAAAATTATTTTTAAATCATTAACTTTACCGCTTAATCAAAAAAAGCAACCATTAAATAATTTCAATTATTATTAAATACTTTATTAAGGTATATTTGACTGAAAATATTAAAATCCGGATACCTATGGAAAAGAAATCTTACAAATACGTTTTGCTTGGTGCGTTTACATTCTTCATACAATCAGAACTAACTTTTGCTCAAAGTGAAAAACATTGTGGAACAACCAAAGCAGATCAAACACTTAAGGCAGCAAATCCTGAACTAATAGAAAAAGAGGCTAATTATAACAAACTATTAGCCCAGGAAATTGAGAATAAAAAGCAGCAAAAGTCGGCACAGTCATCAGAAACAGTATATAGGATTCCTATAGTGTTCCACATTATCCATCAAAATGGTTCTGAAAACATTTCAGATGCTCAAATACTTGACCAGGTAGATATCCTTAACAGGGATTACGCCAAGCTGAATGCAGATACATCTCAAATTATTGGAAACACTCCGTTTGATACATTGGCAAGAGATATGAAAATTGAATTCCGTCTGGCAAGGATAGACCCGGATGGTAACTGTACTAATGGTATTGACAGGATATACTCTCATAAAACCAATGAGGCCAGTGATGCAGCTAAACTAAATCCATGGCCAAGAAACAAATATTTAAATGTATGGGTTGTAAAAACAATAGGTGATGCAGGGGTTGCCGGATATGCTTATTTTCCTTCTGGTGTAGATGCTTCACCCAATATAGACGGAGTTTTGATTTTACACGATTATATTGGCAGTATAGGTACCGGGCAGGTAGGACGCTCTAGGGCTTTAACACATGAAGTAGGCCATTATCTTAGCTTGTATCATCCATGGGGAGGCACTAATGACCCGGAGGTTGCCTGTGGTGATGATGCAGTAGACGATACTCCAATGACAAAAGGGCATCTGTCTTGCAACTTATATACTCCTGTATGTGAGGTAGGGAATTTTGCTAGCCCTTATAATTTCGGCACAGTAACCCCAACTTCGGGCACAACAGATACCACTCAGCTACAATCTTCTTTAGGAGTAGATTTCGGACAGTTTTCGGCAGTTGGGGTTTCGGGCAATTCAACTGATTCTATGCGTTTTTCGTTTACAGACTGGGATACAGGAGCTCCAGACAGTACAATTTCGTATGATTCTTTAACAGGGAGTATTAATACTTCTAAATATTATGAAGTTACTGTAACTCCTGCTTATGGTAGCAGCATGACCATGACAGGTCTTACATTCTCTTTCCAGCGTTCAGCTGCAGGAGTAAGAACATATTCAGTACGTTCCAGTGTTAACGGGTTTGCAAGCAACCTTTCAGCGTCAATTAGCCCTGCAAATAGCAATTTAAATATCAAAGGATCGAATGAATTTTTTATTAATACTGATGCCACATCTGTTCAGAATGGCAGCAAAATCACATTAAGCGGTTCATCGTATTCTAATATAATTACCCCTATTACCTTCCGTTTTTACGGCTGGAATGCAGAGGATAGCCTTGGAACCTTCAGTATTGACAATGTAAGTTTTACAGGTTCTGCCGGAACTATAGAAAATACGCAGAACTATATGGATTATTCCTATTGTTCGGTGATGTTTACAAAAGGACAAAAGGAAAGAATGCGAATAGCATTAGAACAATCGGTTTCGGGAAGAAACAATTTATGGAAAGCCTCTAATCTGGCAGCTACCGGAGCTGATGATGCAGGACAGGCTATGGCTGCGTGTATTCCTCATCCTGATTTTTATGCTAATCGTATAGCAATATGTGCCGGTAGTACTATAACTTTTAGTAAAACTATAACTTTGGGGACAGCAACAAGTACAACATGGACTTTTGATGGGGGCAGCCCGGCTACTTCAACAGCCACCAGCCCGGTTGTTACTTATAATACACCCGGAGATTATGCAGTGAAACTTAAAGCAAGTAATTCTTCCGGTTCTGATTCTACAGAAAAACAATATTTTATTCATGTGAGTCAGCCATGGGTACAATATAATGGGCTTGCATCCGAGAATTTCGAAAGCGCATCCTCTTATTATTGGAACTGGTGGTCAAATAATTATGACAATAATCCTGAAGGTTACTGGATACATACTACCACTGCAGGTTATAGCGGAACCGGCAGTATGATTATGTATGGTTACGGTAATTATGCCAATGATGTAGATGATTTTATTACCCCACCATTTGATTTGTCGTATGTGACTGGTGCATCGCTAACTTTCCGTTGTGCAGCAGCTTCAAAGGCACTTAATTCCACCGATTTAAATGATATATTGAAAATATATACCTCCAACAACTGTGGACAAAGCTGGACATTACGTTCAACATTACAAGGCAGTGCATTAAATAATAATTCCTTTCACCCTGAATACTTTGTACCATCTTCACCAAGCCAATGGGCATTACAAACTATAACAATACCTAACAGCATCGCTACTGATAATGTTCGCTTTAAATTTGAATATACAACGGGTAATGCGAGCAATAATATTTATATTGATGATATAAATATTACCGGTACATTGGGAGTTAATGAAAATAGCTCAGATGTTTTAAGCATCTCTATCTATCCTAATCCTGCAAATCAAACGGCTGTTGTTTCTTATCATTTAAATAAGAAAGGAAATGTAAAAGTTGAATTGGTAGATTTATTAGGAAAAAAGGTGATGGATATTACTAACAATAATCAGGCAGAAGGAGATTATTTTGTTGAACTATCAAAACAGCAATATGCTATCAATAGTGGTATTTATTTTGTAAAACTATCTGTTGATGGTAATACAACCACTAAAAAAATAATTTTTACAGAATAATTAATTTTATCTGCGATAGCAGAAAAAGGGAGGTAATTTAAAAATTATCTCCCTTTTTATTTTTAGTCAGTGTTTGTTTTTGTTAATTAATACCATTACTTATTATATTTTAGTCCAAAATAGTTGATAACTATTTTTTCGTTTATATTGGACTAAAATATAATAAGTTGTCTTTGTAAAAAAAAACATGTCAGTACCAAAACTATTTACCATCAAGGAAAGCGAAAATAAGATTAAAAAACTAATAAAATCAAGCACTCCTATAATAAGCAAGCGGTTTCAAGCATTATTAATTTTTAAAAGGCATGAGAAAACCGGTATATCAAAACGTGAAGTTGTAGATGAAATTGGTGTTAATTATTTAAGAAATACTCTGAAGAAAATAGAACATATTTAAGCGTTTTTATTTTCATTATTATATTCTTATGCCCATAACTAGTACATCATCTGTTTGTTGAAAGTGGCCTTTCCATTCTTTGTGGGTGGCAGCGATAATTTCTTTTTGTTTTTCCATACTGTTATGATAATGATTAGACAATAACTTCTGGAATTTGTGCGCACTAAATTTTTTTCTTTCATTGCCTCCAAATTGATCTAAATAGCCATCCGTAAACATATATATACAAGTGCCTTTTTCTATTTGAATAACATGGTTAGTAAATTGTATTTCAGGGACGTTTTTCTTTGTTGTCCGGAAACTGTTTCCGCCAATGGTTTGCCTATCGCCTTTAATAATAGTTATTTCATTGCCTATAAACAGATAGAGAGGATTTTTTGCTCCGGCATACTGTAACTCATTGTTTGAAAAGTCAAAACAACACAAAGCGATATCCATACCGTCACGCGACAAAGTTTTGTCTTTCCCCTGTCGCAATGCCTTATAGATGCCGGTGTTTAAATACAAAAGTATTTCAGATGGCCGGGTAATATGATTTTCATTTACAATTTGGTTTAATAAAGTATTTCCTATTATGCTCATAAAAGCGCCAGGAACACCATGACCAGTACAATCAATAGCCGCAAGTATGATTTTGTTCCCTATTTTGGAGTACCAGTAAAAATCTCCACTTACAATGTCTTTAGGCTGATAATAAATGAAACTGTCAGGAAACCAATGTTTTATTTCATCTTCTTCGATTAAAATGCTTTGTTGAATATGTTGTGCATAGGTTATACTGTCAATAATTTTTTCTTTTTGTTTTTCTACGATTTCTTTTTGTTTTTCTACGATTTCTTTTTGTTTAGATACTTCATTTTTTTGAAGTTCAATAATGTTCTTTTGTTTATTAGTAATATGTAAAGAACGATAAATAAAACCGGCAAAAATTAATACAAGAAATAGCCCGCTAATAATGGACCACAAAATAATTTGTTGTTTTTTCTTTTCCGCTTCCTGTTGTGCAATAAGTTTTTCCTGTTCTGCTTTTGCGGCTAATTCGCTTTTACTGAGTTCATAACTCATTTCTTTACGTAAGAGTTCATAGTTTTTTGCTTCATTAAAAATAGAGTCTCTTGCAATCATTGATTTTTTGTAATGATCCATTGCTTTTTGATGCTTGCCCATTTGTGAGTACAATACACTTAAGTATTCGTTAGCATCTTTTATGTCGGCCAGACTTCCAATCTCCTCTGCTATGGATAATGATTTTTTTAGATATTTTTCAGCTTCAGTATAATTTTTTATAGAAGTATAAAGGGAGCCAATATTTCCCATTTTAATAGCAATTCCATTTTTATTACCTAACTCTTCATCTATTTTTAAAGCTTTAGAATAAAAGTTAAGAGCAGCGAAATAATTTTTCTTTGCATTATAAACGCTGCCAATATTACCAAGATCGCCAGCAATAATTTTTTTATTATCTAATTCTTGCGCTATTTCCAGTGATTTAAAATAATATTCTAATGCAGCATCATATTCTCCTAAGTTATCATGGATGATCCCAATATTGCCAAGGCTATTAGCAACTCCACTTTTGTCGTCAAGAAGCTCAGATATTTTTAATGCTTTGGAGAAATAATTAAGGGCTTTCAGGTAATCTTTTTTATATTTATAAATAATTCCGATATTGTTACAAACGGAAGCAATTCCTTTTTTATCATCCATTTTTTCTGAGATATTCAATGCTTTAAAATAATATCCTAAGGATTTAGGATAATCTCCCTGTCGACAAAACACAACACCAATATTTCCAAGCCATCGAACAATGAGCTTTTTATCTCCGATCTCTTCAGCAATTTTTAGCGTTTTGAAATAATAATCCAGTGCTTTAGGATAATCTCCCAATTCGTAGTACGCGTTAGCAATATTGCCGTAAGCACCTACAATACCCTTTTTAAAGCTAAGCTGTTCTGCCAATTGTAATGCATCATTTCCATAATGCATAGCAGAATCATAGAGCCCGGCTCTAATATATTCCCAGCATAACTTGTATGAATGGATTACTTTATTGGTATCTGCTTTATCCGTTTTTAACAGAGTAAGAAGGGAATCAATATTTTTATTTTGCGAAAAGGCCTCACAGTAAGTACCACTCCACAGGAGAGGACAGAGGTAAAGAAAAAGGATAAAGGAGATTTTATAATTTTTTTTCATGCGTATAGAATCTGTTTTTAGTTGCCACATGAAGTACGCCATATCCATTTTGGGGTTGGTATACCTTTAAGGTAAAGGCTATTTCATTTGAATTCATAATCCCTTTCCACTAAACAGATTCTTGTTTTATACTGCTTATACCAGGCTGTCTGACCCTTATGCTGGGCGATTAAATGTTCTGTATTCAATTTCCATTTTTTGATGGATGCGAGGTCTTTCCAATAAGAAACAGTAATACCTAATTTATCCCTTGCGGATTCCATTCCAAGGAAACCTTCTTGTTGTTTTGCCAACTTTCTAATTTGTGTGGCCATATCAGCATATCCCTGATCATTTCCAGTTTGTTCAGAGGTGAAAATTACAGCGTAATATGGAGGCGAGGGAGTATTTGCAAAATCTGACATAGTTGTAAATAAAAGGTAGATATACTGACCCTATCCTGCTTTGCTAATCGCAAACCCGGTAAGATTCAGTATATTATCCGTTCAATGCCTCTGCACCACCAACAATCTCAAGGATTTCGCCTGTAATAGCAGCCTGACGGGCTTTATTATACATTAACCTTAATTCTTTTATTAAAGCACCTGCATTGTCAGTAGCTTTATGCATAGAAGTCATACGAGCTCCATGCTCTGCCGCATGTGAGTCTAATAACGCTTTAAATAATTGCGTTTTTAAAGAACGAGGTATTAAATCAGAAACAATATATTCTTTGCTTGGCTCAAAAATATAATCATTAACTGTTGCTGCTTTCCCGGAAGAAGAAGGTTGGGGTGGAGCTATTGGCAGATACTGTTCTATGGTAGTAATCTGAACAGCAGCATTTTTAAACTGGTTGTATACCAATTCAACCTTATCAAATTGGCCATCAACATATAGCTGCATTACTTTTTCAGCTACCGGGGCTATATTAGCAAATGTTAAACTATCAAACAACTCGTTTAATCCGCGTGGCATGTCAGATCCTACAATTCCATATTCTGTTTTCCTGAAAAAGTCAGTAGCCTTTTTCCCAATGGGCAGTACACTCACTTTGGCATTTTTATATTCTTCTCTTGCCAGGCGGCTGGCAGCTTTAATCACATTTGCATTAAACCCGCCACATAAGCCGCGGTTAGAAGTAATTACAACAAGCAACACATTTTTTATTTCACGTGGCTTTGAGTATATTCCTTCAGAGCTGTCTAAACTTGCACTTAGGTTTTCAAGAATCTCTTTCAGCTTATTTGCATAAGGACGCATTTGTATGATAGCATCCTGTGCTCTACGCAGCTTAGCTGCACTAACCATTTTCATAGCGCTGGTAATTTGCTGTGTAGAGCTTACTGATGATATACGATTACGAACCTCTTTTAAATTTGCCATGTTTTGTCAGATGTGAGATAAGAGATATGAGACATGAGATTTTATATCTCGATACTCAAATCTCATATTTCAACACTTATTTTTTATACTTATTTGAAAGTTCTTTTGCTGCGTTTTCAATTACATCAGTCAATTCATCGGAGAATTTGCCTGCTTTCAACTGGTTCAATACCTCTTTATGTTTTGCTTCCAGATATGTAAGAAGATCCGATTCAAATTCTTTTACTTTATTTACAGGAATATCACGTAACAAACCTTTTGTACCGCAGTAAATGATTGCAATTTGCTGTTCTACACGGAAAGGCGAGAATTGTGGCTGCTTCAGAATTTCCACATTACGTGAACCTTTGTCAAGCACTGACTTTGTGGCAGCATCAAGGTCGGAACCAAATTTAGAGAAAGCTTCCAGCTCACGGTATTGTGCCTGATCAAGTTTTAATGTACCAGCCACTTTTTTCATTGATTTAATCTGTGCATTACCGCCCACACGTGATACTGAAATACCTACGTTGATTGCCGGACGTACACCTGCGTTGAACAGGTTCAACTCTAAGAATATCTGGCCATCTGTAATTGAAATTACGTTGGTTGGAATGTATGCAGAAACGTCACCGGCTTGTGTTTCAATGATTGGTAATGCTGTTAATGAACCTCCACCTTTAACAATATCCTTAATAGAATCAGGAAGGTCGTTCATGTTTTTAGCAATATCATCATTTGCATTGATTTTAGCTGCACGCTCTAACAAACGGCTGTGTAAGTAGAATACATCACCAGGATAAGCTTCACGTCCGGGAGGTCTGCGTAATAACAGGGATACCTCACGATAAGCAACAGCCTGTTTTGATAAATCGTCATAAACAATTAATGCCGGGCGGCCACTATCGCGGAAAAATTCACCTATGGCAGCACCTGCAAAAGGGGCATAAAACTGCATCGGAGCGGGGTCTGATGCTGTTGCAGAAACAATCACTGTATATGGCATTGCACCATATTCTTCCAATACACGCTGAATGTTTGCAACGGTTGAACCTTTTTGCCCAACTGCCACATAAATACAATATACAGGTTTACCTGCTTCGTAAAATTCTTTTTGATTGATGATTGTGTCAATAGCAACAGCCGTTTTACCTGTTTGACGGTCACCAATGATTAATTCACGCTGCCCACGACCAATAGGAATCATAGCATCAACGGCTTTCAACCCTGTTTGCAATGGTTCATTTACGGGCTGACGATAAATTACCCCTGGTGCTTTGCGCTCCAATGGCATTTCATATAATTTACCTGTGATAGGCCCTTTACCATCTATCGGCTGTCCCATGGTATCTACAACGCGTCCCAACATACCTTCACCTACATTGATAGATGCAATTTTACCCGTACGTTTTACCACATCGCCTTCTCTAATAGCATTGGATGTACCTAATACTACGGCACCTACATTGTCTTCTTCCAGGTTAAGCACAATTCCTTTTAGTCCGTTTGCAAATTCAACCAGCTCGCCTGATTGAACTTTTGAAAGTCCGTAAATACGGGCAATACCATCACCCACTTGCAACACGGTACCCACCTCTTCTAATTCCTGCTCCGATTTAAAACCGGATAACTGTTGTCTTAAAATTGCAGATACTTCTGCTGGTTTAACTTCTGCCATTGTTATTTGAGCCCCTCCCAACCTCCCCGAAGGGGAGAAGCTGTTTTATGTTAACTGTTAATTTATTCTTTTAAAACTCCCGGGGGAGAGAAAAAAAAGCAAATTTTGTTTATTTTCTCAAATTAGCTCCTATTATTTATGCATACAGTAAGTCTAAATCTCCCATTCGGGGAGATTTAGAGGGCTTTTTACACCTCTTTGATATATGGATTTTCAGTAAAACTACGTCTTAAATTGTTTAGCTTACTTGAAATACTTGCATCTACCTGCTTATCGCCCACTCTTACAATAAATCCACCAATTATGTCTTTATTTATTTTTTCTTCCAATACTACTTCATTATTGCCAACTCCTTTAACAATATCCATCACTTGTTTACGTATAACATCATCAATACCATGGGCTGTTGTAATAACGGCAGTAAGTATTTTTTTCTTTTCTTTATATTGATTTACAAATTCGGAAGCAATTTCAGCCAGGTATATTTCACGTTTTTTTGACGTTATCAGCATAATATATCCTTCGGTTACTTTATTGATTTTATCACCAAAAATTTCTTTAAGAATAGCCTGTTTTTTATCCGTTTTGATAATTGGGTTTTTCAAAAAATTTACAAAATCATGGTTGGATTTACACACTTCTGAAATATATTTCATGTCGGCATAAGCTTGTTCCAACACACCTTGTTGTACAGTTAAATCAATAAATGATTTTGCATATCTTGCTGCTACTCTTGCTCCTTGCATTTTTACCTCTCCTAACCCTCTCCACAGGAGAGGGAATTTTCAAGTTAATTTTTTTTATCTTACTCCTCCCCTCTCCTTTGTGGGGAGAGTTGGGGAGGGGTTTAGTTCAGATTTACATCCTGTAATAAATTTTTTACCAATGTTTTTTGTTTCTCATCGCTTGATAATTCTGCTTTAAGAATTTTTTCAGCGATTTCAATAGAAAGCACAGCTACCTGGTTTTTTAACTCTGTAATTGCAGCCATTTTTTCATTCTGAATATTCTCACGCGCAGTTTTTAATAAGCGCTCACTTTCTTTAGTGGCATTGTTTTTCGCCTCTGCAATAATTTTGTCTTTAACTTCACGCGCCTCTTTTAGCATAGCATCACGCTCGTTTCTTGCTTCTGCTAAAATACGCTCATTTTCAGATTTCAGCGATTTCATTTCTTCCTTCGCTTTTTCAGCAGCGGTTAGCGCATTTTCAATTGATTCTTCACGTTCTTTAATCATTTTAAGTATTGGCGCCCAAGCATACTTTTTCAATAAAAAAAGTATAATTGAAAAAGAAACAACCATCCAAAATATTAATCCGATCGAGGGTTTAACTAATTCCATGTTTTTTGAAGTATTATATTATTTAAGTACTAAAATAGTGTGCTCAATTTTTTTTATCGTCTGCTACATGAGTTAAAAATATTCCCTGCAACAACCTTGCAGGGGATATTTTTTGAGAAATTTTTACTTGATTAAAACAACCAACAGGCCGATAACCATAGCAAAGAAAGCAGCACCTTCAACAAGTGCAGCAGCAAGGATCATTGATGCACGGATATCGTTCATTGCTTCAGGTTGACGTGCGATTGATTCCAATGCACTTCCACCGATACGGCCGATACCAACACCCGCTCCTAAAGCAGCTAAACCTGCTCCTAAAGCGGCAACACCATAACCAATTTCTCCGGATAATAATACTGATGATAACATTTTATTTTGTTTTTTATTTGTGTTTTACCGGAAGGTTAAAGTATTCCGGCTGCCGGCAAAACTACCCAGCCAGAATCAAATATCAATGATTAATGCTCGTCTGTATGATTATGTATTTCATGGCCTTCATCTACTGCTGCTCCAAAATAAATAGAAGTCAACAATGTAAAAACATAGGCTTGTAAAAAGGCAACCAATAGTTCCAAAGCCCCCATAAATACCGTAAACAATAATGATAAGGCAGAAACACTAAAGCCAAGCCCCGCATGCATTTCACCAAATATAAAAATGAGACTAAAAAATGCCAGAGCAATAATATGCCCGGCTGTTATATTGGCAAACAAACGTATCATCAATACAAAGGGACGTAAAAACAGTCCTAATATTTCTATTGGGGTAAGGATAAACAATACACCCACAGGTACACCTGGCATTGCAAACACATGCTTCCAATAATGTTTATTTCCGATAACAATAGTTATTAACAGTACAAATGCCGCCAATACCATGGCAACTGATATGTTTCCTGTAACATTTACCCCACCAGGGAAAAAAGGTATTAAACCCAGCAAATTATTGATCCAGATAAAGAAAAATACAGTCAAAAGAAACGGAAGAAATTGCTGATATCTTTTCTCACCTATACTCACTTTGGCTACATCATCACGAATGAAAAGGATAAGTGGCTCAATGAAAGACTGTAAGCCACGTGGAGCTCTGCCTTCGTTACGTTTATATGCTTTAGCTACAGATATAAACATTATTAGCATCAACACCATACTGATTAACATAGCCATTGCATTTTTGGTAATAGAAAAATCCCATAATGTGGCAGTAGCTCCTTCATTGATAACACCCGCCTCATTTACTACTATAACATTACCTTCTTCAAGGGCATATGTGTAATTTTCTCCCTGGTAATGCTCTTTGCCGTCATGGCCAAAGTGAGAGGATGAGAAAATTTCGATACCTTTATCTGTTTTTACAATTACAGGCAAAGCAATGGAGGTATGCCCGAATAAATGCCATTGATGATTGTCTGCTACGTGTTCAACAATCATTTCACCGGCATTAAATGATAATAATTTTGAGTCGTGCTCCTCTTCATGAGTAGCTGTTTCTGTTGGTTCTGTTGTAGATGCTGGTGTTTCAGGTTCCTCTGAAAAGCCTTTGTATGAAATAAAAAGCAGAGAAATTATCAGTAAAAAATGCTTAAAAATATTGATTTTGCTGGCCATTACGCGTTGGAATTACATCTATTTTTAAATTCGGACGCAAATTTAGGGAATAAAAGCAATATGTTAAAAGTTTTACAGGCTTTTTTTGGAATTTTCTTTCAACAAAAAAAAATGGAATTATTAACTGATATTATGCATTAAAATAGTATGGCAGAGGTTCTTTAATAAAATATCATAAAACTCAAGCCCCAGAGCGGGCAAAATATTGGTAGTACCAATATATCATCTTTATTTTAAGCTCCAGAGGAACGAAATATTACGCTCCTCTATAGCTATAGAAGATACTGGGGTAATCTATTCTACCAATATCTCGCCCCTCTGGGGGCTTTTACCTGCAAAAGGTTAAATTATACTTCGGCTGAACGAGTTTGCGAAAATTACTGACAAACCTGCTTTGCTATCGCAAACCCTGTGGGATTCAGTATAAATTAACTACTAAAATTAATCTGCGTAACATGAGTTATATAAAAACAAATCGCTCCTAATATGAGAGGATTAAATATTAAAAAAGGGCAAAAATTATAGGGTTTTACAGTTTACTAATTTCATTAAAAAATATATGATAAATATTTGATTTTCAATAATATAGTTGACTATTCTGCTTTTTTAAAATGCCTTAAAAGAGTTATTATCTCAAATACGCTGTATAAAAGATAGAAAATTAAAAATAAAACAACAAATCCCAGAGCAGCCTTGCCTTTTAACAAAGCATAAAGTAAAACTATTACAAGGTAAAGGAATAATTTAATACCGGTAATAGCCATAAAATGAGTAATAAATTTTTTAGGGCTCTCTTCGGCAACTTTTATTAAAAGGAAATGAATTAAAGCTGTAACAACCATAAAAAATCCCCAGATAAACCAGCCTAAATTGGTTTGAAAACGTTCAGGTGCATATTGTTGCCATAACAATATTATCCCCATAGTAATGATTGAAAAAAGAGAGAGTTTTATAGAAAACGATTTGAGAGATGCCACTTATTTTTTTAAAACATCTTTAATGAAATAATAGATAGCGATAAAAACGGAAAAAAGAGTGAGAAGTAATGTAAAAACAGGGAATTTAAGTTGCAGCCATTTATCTAATTGAATTCCGGCCAATACTCCGCCAGTGATGATAACCGCCATTTGCAACCCCATTCCGGAGTATTTAACATAATTGTTAAGCGGTTTTTTCGGCAAATTTTGCTTTTTCTGTTCGTTCACCTTTAATATCTTTTATTATGCCGCCCATGCTACAGGAGCCGGAAAATAATGCGCCTGGTTCAATTGCTATTTTATTGGTAATAATATCCCCAGTGAGTTTAGCAGATGCCTTTAAAGTCAATAGCTCAGCTATAGTTACTTTTCCTTTTATTGTTCCGGAAACGTCAGCATTTTGGCAAATAATTTCGCCATCAACAGTGCCTGATACTCCAATAACCAGCTTACCTTTTACAGAGATAGAACCTGTTAATGTACCGTCAATACGTATATCACCATTGGTTGTAATATCTCCTTTAATAACTGTTCCGGCACCAATCAAATTTACAGATGGGGTTTCAGAGCTGTTATCTTTTGCCATAGCTTTAGTGAACATTGCGTTATAAATTTGAATTGTTTATAAAATGCGAAACTATCTAAAAAATGAATAAAAACAAAATTATTTAAAATTCTGAGTAAAAAACTGCTGATACTCCTGAATGTTTTTATCCTTGTAAAAAATAATATAATTTTCGGCCGATATAATAAATGACTGATAAGTGCCAGGTTCTAAATCTTTAAATGCTTCGACATTACCCTTAAAGAAGTTATAATACTGCATCGCCTGAGTTTTACCTTCAAAGTTTTTAACGCTTATCAATTGATGATTAATATCTAAAAACACGCTGGAAATAGTTAATTCTTCGGTACTAAAAGATTTTGCATTTATATCAGAAAGTTTTGTTTTAAACTTAGTAATATCACCTTTACCACTCTGAACAATGGTTACCCAATAATAATCGCCTTCTTCTTTAAAAATAAATTTTGATTTCGCCTGCGAAGTATCAGATGTAACGATTACCGCTTTAGCTGTATCTATAGCTGCCTCCAAACCTTTTTGTTTTCTTATTAAATCCAGTATTTCCTGAGCTCTGTCTTTTACAGGCTCTTTTGGATATTTAATCACCACCAGTGTTAATGCTCTTTCAAAAGCATTTATATCCTGGGTTCTTCCTATACAAAGGGCTTTTACAAAATCGAACTGAGGCATTAAATAACTCTTAGAATAAGAAGAGTCGGCTGTAATACAATTGGCAAGTGCTGCTGCATATTTGCCCTCCGAATAAAGCTGGTATGTTTCTGCATAAAATTTCTCAACCTGGCTCTTACTGGCCATTATATCTTTAGCATAACTCGGATTTTTAATTATTTTGGCATATTCAGAGTCGGCATAATCTCTTAGCAAAATATTTTTGTAGTAGTCAGATTTTGAAATATTATTCATCGCCAGATAAGTGCGATATAAATGATAGTAGCTGGAGAGCTTATATTTATTTTCAGGATAACGTTTCAACAGTTCCTCAAAAGTTTCAACAGATTTGACATTATTCAACAGTTGCTCTTTATAAATAGTGCCCACATTATTATATGCTTCAATTATTTTAGCATTAGATTTTGCAAGGGCATCGGGTGTCAAAGGAATTTTTTTCAAATAATAGTTTTTGTCTTTTTTATTTGTTGGTACTTTACCTGCTGCTGCAGTCTTATCCGTTATTTCCAGCGAATCCGTTTCTTCCTCTTCCTCAGTTGTTACCGCCATTATATCCTGACTTTTTTCACTTCTTCGCCAATTGTCTTCCAGCTTACGTGGCCCCCACTTTTTATTAAATTCAGCCACACCAAAACTAACAGTTGAAGGATTATAAAAATACCATGAACCGCTCCCTGTTGTTTGAGCTGTGGAAGTAGTTGTTTTATTCTGCAACAGGGGTTCCTTATCCTGATTCAAACGTTCTTCTTCTTTTTTTCTTTCTTCCTCCTCCTCTATTTTTACAATAATTGCATCAACGGCCGCGTTCCGGTCTTTTTCAGTCATACCCGCCATGCGTTGTAAGCTATCTTCAAGTGAAATAATATTCAGATTATAAACCAACGCGGTCAAACTTTTTTTTCTGGAAGCAAGCAGCTCATAATCAACATAATCCTTTGGTAAAAAAGTCATCGTACTGTCATAGTTGGCTTCTGCAGCTTTATAATTCATTATTTCAAAATAAATATCAGCCCTTCTTAAATAAGATAGTGCTTTTTGTGTAGTATTTGAAACACTCTCGCTAATCGAATTGTCAAGATAACGAATGGCAAGAGGAATATCTTTTTCTTTGTACGCTACTTCCGCCAGGGCATAATAAATCTGGTCGCGGTATTCAATATTTTTAGCATCGCCCAACATGCGCATCAGCTGTTTTTTAACTACCTTGGTATTGCCTGTTCCGGCATCATATAATCGGGCATATTTAATTTTTGCACTAAATTCCATATCATAGTTGGGATGTAAGTCAGGAACCTTTGCAAAATAGTTTGCAGCCTGACTATTATCTCCCAGTTTTTCGTACAATTGGGCAAGCACATAAATATAACGGGCTTTTACCATCCTTTTCTTTGTTAGTGCAATAGCCTTGGTCAATTGCACTATAGCACGCGGGTAATCATTTCTTTTAATATAATAATCAGCCGATACAGCATCCAGCTCACGTTCAAATGTTTTATCGGTAGGCAAATCTTCTGCGCTCCCGAAATCGTCAAAGATTGATTCGGTTCTGGAAAAACTGCCTATTTCATTGTTAGTTCTGATTATCCACAATAAAGCACCATACTTTGCTTCGGGGTTAGGATATTTTTTTGAAACATATTCAAACATCTCTAAGGCTGAGAAAAATTCTCTTTTATAAAAATGAGACTGGCCAATGAGCATATAATTCTCATCAATCCAACGGCAGGCATTGGGAATTTCTTCTTTGGATTTAGGATTTGTTATAGCATGTCGCTGAATAACTAAAGAGGACTTTTTTATTGTTTTATCAAAATCACCATAATAATCCTTGGCATTTTGATTATCGGTGTATATAAATAGGGGGATAAGTTTGGTAAAATCGTCTTTATTCGCTTTTTCAACTTTTTTAATAGACTCTTTTATATACTCACGCGAATAAAAATAACCATTGTAACGGGCATTCATATTATGCCAGCCACGATGTATAGCTGTATTTTTTTGTGTAGTGCAGCCGCTTATTAGAAGTAAAAAACAACAAATAGCAATAACATGAAGTAAAAATATATTTTCTTTTCTCATTTAATCTATCTTAATGCTCACTGTGCTATTGGATGCTTTTTTGTAACTCTAAAATAACACTATATAACTGTAGAAGTACAAAAATATTTTATTTTTTCAGAAAAACAGACTAATAATTTAGATTTGTAAGGATTTATATATATGCTTCGGCTGAATGAGTTTGCAAAAACCGGCAAACTCATTCACTCGGTATTACTGAATTTAACCGCCTTTGCTATCGCAAACTCAGGAAGATTCAATATATTTATCCGGAATTTTTCAATGTTCTACTCCCTCAAAAACAACATAATTACAATTGTGAGTAGAACAATGTTGGTCTAAAACTCCATAACAGCAGTATTTTTACTGATAAAATTTTTTGGCACTATAAATGTATTGCCATCTGAAATAAAAAAAATCTGAGGCATGAAAAAAATTACGATCTTCTTCTTTTTTTTGTTTGTACAAACATTCTGCTCTGTTACTTCGGATGCACAAACAACCCGTCCTTTTGAATTAGGTTTTAATATAGGCACTTCCTGGCTCCAAAGTGATGTTAAAATAGGTAAGCTTGGAAGCGGAGGTGGTTTTACTTTTGGAAGAATGTACCTGGAAAACGATGTTAGTCCAATCGACCTGGGATGGCGTTTAAGATACTTGCATGCCGTTGCTTATGGGCAAGATCTAGGAAAATCTACCGGTATTGCTAATAATTCTGTTTTTAATGGTACTAATGACTCTACTCTTAATTATTTTGATAATACCGGATATGTTTATCAAAATCACAAAACGGATATTTATGAGCTTTCACTTGAATTTGTTTTGGGAGCAAATAAACTCAGGGAACAAACACGTATATATCCTTATATTTTTGGCGGTGCAGGTTTAGTTAAAGCAATTGCTAAAACAAACCAGTTGAACAATATGAATATGAGGTATAACTATGACTCTATTGGTGGTTCAGGTAACTCTACAACCAGAACCCAGTTAAATAACTTATACGATGGTAGTTATGAAACAACAGCCGAAGGAAGCAACAATCCAAAATGGAAATTTATGCCGTCACTGGGAATAGGGTTAGGTTATCAGTTTAGTAAAGGTTTTTCCATTGGAATAGAACATAAAGTAACATGGGCTTTAAATGATATTCTGGATGGCCAACAATGGACAAATGCCAATTCACGCAGCAGTAATAATGATTTATACCATTATTCTTCCTTATGGATGAAGTTTAGCTTTGGCCGTAAACCGAAAACTCCAAAACAAGTTAACAATACCGTTCCACCACCGGTTGATCAAACCAGCCATGTTACACCACCACCTGCTCCGCAAAAGCCAACTGTGGTAATTACAAATCCGTCCACAAATCCATATACATCTGGTCAAAAGTATATGACTATTACCGCACAGGTAAAAAATATCAATTCCCGTAATGATATTACTTTTGCAGCTAATGGTTTAAATACAACCAATTTTACCTACGATAATAATTCACAGGTATTCACTTATGCGGCTACTTTAGCTACAGGTACTAATTCTTATGTTATTACAGCAACTACACCTCATGGAAGTGATAGTAAAATTGCAACTATTACATATAGAGAATCGTCTTCAACCGCATCTCCACCACCTATAGTAACCATTACAACTCCGGCTCAAAACCCTTATACTACTAATCAGGCAGCCTCTGCAATCAGTGGTACAGTACAAAACGTTACTTCTAAAAACCAGATTCAGTTAACGTTCAATGGAACTATAAACAATAACTTTACATATACTGAAAGTTCTAAAACCTTTAGTTTTAACTGTAACCTGGTGCAAGGAACAAATACTATTAAGGTTACTGCAACCAATTCTGTTGGCAGTGATTCAAAAACTCAAACAATTGTTTATCAAAAACCTGTGGCTACTCCTAAGCCGATAGTTACAATTACAACACCATCTTCTAATCCATATACCAGCCCTACAAGTCCGGTATCAGTGATAGCAACAGTTTTAAATGTTACATCGAGTAGTGAAATTTCAGTAAAAATTAATGGTGTTTCATCAAGCGCATTTACTTTTAATTCTGGTACAAAACAAGTGTCTCTTAACCCAAGCCTTAATGATGGCAATAATTCTATAGTAATTACTGCCACAAATCAGGGTGGAGAGGATTCAAAAACACAAACAATCATTTATCGGAAACCGGCAGCTACTCCTAAACCAGTGGTTACAATTACAAGTCCGGCTGCCAATCCTTATACTACATCCACAAGCCTGATATTGGTAACTGCCACAGTTTTAAATGTTACCTCAAGCAGTGAAATTTCAGTAAAAATTAATGGTGTTTCTTCCAGCGCATTTACTTTTAATTCAGGGACAAAACAGGTGAGCCTTAACCCCAACCTTAACGCTGGCAATAATTCCATAATAATTACTGCAACCAATCAGGCAGGTGAGGATTCAAAAACTCAAACAATCATATATACACCCGTAACTTCTAAAGGAGGAAACGGAAATTCAAACCTTACACAGGATTCCAAAGATATGGTATCTACCAATGTACACACTAAAATATCCCCTCCTGTTGTTACCATTACTAATCCTTCAACAGCAGTAAGCAATACAAGTTCATTTACTTATAATGTGGAAAGTACGGTGTTAAATGTTTCGGGTTCTAATGAAATTATAGTAAAAGTAAATGGAACCACTATAACAAACTTCAATTACAATTCGCAGGCTAAAAAGGTAACATTTAATGCCACTTTAGTGAGAGGAACTAATACAATAACAATTACAGGTACTAATTCTGTGGGAACTGATAGTAAAACTGCAACCATTAATCATGTAGGATCATAAAAGCGGCTTGATATACTTCGACTTGGGCTCAACAGCCGTTAAGGATTGGTATAAAAGTGGCAGAGTAATGATTTCTATATTGCTGATTAAGATGGTTACTCTGCTACAATTCTGCCTTCAGCGATAGAAGCATTATTTTCCAGAATTTTATAAATATATACACCTTTTGGTAAATCTGCCCGGTCTACTTTAACAGTTGTAGACAAACTATTTTTTATCTTTTTTATCTCCTGACCATAAAGGTTATAAATAGCTATATCTACAGGGTTTAATTTATTATCTGTTTTTATTTCTATCGTTATTGAAGTTGTAAAAGGATTAGGATAAGTATAAACAGACACTGATTTATGGTTTATCTCACTCATCCCTGCCGCAATTCCAAAGTCGCTTAAAGGGCGTGCCCATACCCCACCTGCATAAGAGCCGGCAAAAATAGTTGGGCCGTTTATTAGCAATGAGTAAATTTTAAAATTTGTAAGCCCTGTATTTGCAGCCGACCATGTATTCCCTGTATCACTTGAATAAAATACCCCCCCCCCATCTGTTCCTGCAAATATATTTGAATCTATTGTAGCAAGTGATAAAACATCAAGATCTGTAAGCCCATTATTGATTGCTGTCCAATTAGCCCCACTATCCACAGAAACAAACACTCCACCATAGGTTCCGGCAAAAACAGTTGTCCCTGCTATTATTAATGCATTTACATTGTTATTTGTCAGGCCGGTATTAACAACGTCCCAAGTGCTTCCTTCATCGTGTGAAACAAACACTCCACCATAAAATGTTCCGGCATAGACCGTTGTTCCACTTGCTGCTAAAGCCTGAATAGAAGTATTGGAGAGTCCCGTATTAACTACAGCCCAGCTACCACCATTATCCGTTGATTTAAATACTCCTCCTCCAAATGTTCCTGCATAAACAGTAGCTCCGCTAGTGGCAAATGAAGTCACGCTCATAGTGGTTAACCCGGTATTTGCAGCACTCCATTGAGCTCCGTTATTAGTTGAAACAAATACACCGTTTGCATACGTTCCTGCAAAAATTGCCGTTCCATTTGAGGCCAATGATTGTATGGAATTAGTAGTAATACCTGTATTTGCTAATGTCCAGGGGTCCGTACCATTGTTTGCTGAAGAAGACACTCCACCACCAAAAGCTCCCGCAAAAATGGTTGAACCATTTGCTGTTAATGATTCAATATTAGTATTGGTAATACCTGTATTATTTTTTAACCAGTTGCTTCCATTATCTGCTGAAGAAAATAAACCATCACCATCTGTTCCAGCAAAAACTTTTGTTCCGCATACGGTCAATGCTACAACATTACTTGCCAAACCATTATTTACCGGAGTCCACAACCCACCATTATTAACAGATAAAGAAACTCCACCCATATATGCACCCGCATAAATTTTGTTGCCGTTAATAGCTAATGCACTTACATTGACCATATTATTGGCGGCTGTCCATTGCCCTCCATTGTTGCCGGATGAAAACACACCAGCACTAGTGCCCGCAAAAATAGTAGTACCACTTATTGCTAATGCCGAAACATAGGTATTCGTTAAGCCGGTGTTTACAGCAGTCCATGCACCACCGTTATTGGTTGATAGGAAAACGCCATTACCAGTGCCGGCAAAAATATTATTTCCGCTAATGGCAAAGGCCCTGATTTCCATGGATGTCAAACCAGAATTAACAGCAGTCCAACTACTACCATTATTGGTTGATAAAAATACTCCTGCAGTAGTGCCGGCAAATATATTAGAGCCACTTATTGCTAACGCACTAATTGTCATATTAGTCAAACCACTGTTAACAGCAGTCCAACTAGCCCCGCTGGTTGTTGATATATATACACCTCCACCATTTGTTCCGGCAAAAACAGTTGTTCCTCCGGATGTAACAGCCAAAGCCTGTACAATAAGGTTGTCTAATCCATTATTAACAGCCGACCAGCTGGCTCCGCTGTTAGCGGACATAAAAACACCACCTCCACCAGTTCCGGCATAAATTGTGGTACCGCTGGTTGCAAAAGATTTAATAGTTCCACCACTTGGCCCAATTGACTCCCACTGAGCATATATAGTAAGTGATATAAAAAATGAGAGAGTAAAAAGTAATTTTCCTTTCATGACAGAATATATTTGTTCCGGTAATTGAATACGATTTTTTGTAAAGGTCACTAAAAAAAATAATAAAATCAAGATGAATCAATACCAAAATTTGTACATTTGTCGCCCTCTGTTAAAAAACGGAGAGATGTCAATCCGAAGACATCCCTTCAGGGAACGGTGGTATGATAAGCTTAGTTCGGAGGACTAATAAAAGAATATTTTTTTAACAGGAGAGGTGTCAGAGTGGTCGAATGAGCAAGCCTGGAAAGTTTGTATACCCGCAAGGGTATCGCGGGTTCGAATCCCGCCCTCTCCGCTGAAAGGGACTTATCACTTAAAAAAGGGGTAAGTCCCTTTGCTTTTATAGCCAAATCGCCAGTGTGTCGTGCGATTTCAGCAACAATGCAATTCAAATCCGGAGTTCGAAATGCCCCCTTTTCCTTGTCATATTAAAAAATATGAATACTACATAAGGTTACACTTAAAGAAAAAGTTGTAATCTCACATAACAGAAAATGCGGGCTATCGTATGGTATAAACTTACAAGTTCTTATAAATAGCATACAAAAAAGAAAAAACAAAGCTCCCGACAAAAGCCATAAATTTCGCACAAAAAAATTCTTTGGGTTTAATTTTTCAACAACTTGTTCCCAGTTTTTTAGTTTTTCATTGGTCTTTTTTAATAGCTCATTTGAAGTTTTTATAAAACCTAATCCACTGGAATCTTTAGAAGTTTTTTCTTTTTCAAATTGAGTTTCAATTAATTTTTCAGAAAGCGTTTTTTGATTTTTAACGACCTTTTCAAACCTGGTTCTATCAATAAGGTAATTATTTAAAAAAATAGATAAAGCAGGAGTAACAATACCAACAAAAGCAAGTAAAAATTTTGAATATAAGTCAATAATCTCCGACATAAAAAAAAATTGAAAATTCTCTTTACTTTAGTTTTGCAATAGTATACTATTGTTTAAACGATTCTAATGTATGATTATAAAAAAAACAATAAAAGAAAGAAAAGCACTAGAAAAATTAGTTTCAAATGAAATTAAAGAATTATCAATTGCCAACATGGAAAAATTCAAAAAAATTGACAATACGGACATACAGGCTGTTTGCAAGCACATTGTTGATTGTACAAACAAGCATCTTGAACTTTCAATAAAATTATTTGAATGTAGAAGACCACTTTGGGCATATAATTTTTAATTCTTTAGCTTTTCAATTAAGTCGAGTAATGAATTTCTATAACTTTCAAATTCATTTAATTTTTCTTCGCTAATAAGCGGTTTTAATTTCTCTATTTCTATAGCGTTGGTATAGGTAGCATGCGTCAACGTATTCAAAATAGATGTTAATATTACCTTTTGTTCGTCTGTCATAATACTTGTCTTTCATTTATGCTAAGGTATAATAAAAATAACTTTCTAACACTATTTTATTTTGTATTAATATAACTCCATTCTAAAATCTTAATTTCATTATCATACTCCCAAAACGTTCATAATCGAAGAATTATCTCCCAAATTTAGGTTAGACTTGCGTAATTAAGGGATTTTTTCAGAAGTTTTCGTGTATGGCAGTTAACGGCTCGTTTGGGTATGTGAGTTTTTTACTCGAAAATATTTCGGAATGATTCGGGGGATGACCATTTCAATCTTTCTGATCCTTTCATTCTTTTGTGGAATTATTCCGGGATTTATTGGGGATTACTACGGGATGATTCCGGGGGAATTCGGGAAATGCCGAATTTTCCGCGGGATTACCGTGAAAAGATTCGGGGCATTTCGGAGTGATATCAAGCATCAGATCTATTTCTGTTTTTTCGGGAGTTTATTCGGGGAGACCACCTTATGCCGCATTTTGGCTTGTAGTAAACGGGATATTTCCAATTATTGCCGTTTGTTAAATTCTGCGATCCTAAAATAACAAAGAGGTGGATTGTACAAGTATCTGATATTAAGACTTATAAATGATATGTTTGCATGGATTTTAAATGAAAATACTTGCATACTCAAGGATAATTGATTACCTTCGTATAGGAGGAAGTGTAAAATGACAAGTTTGAACGAGCTTAAAAAGCATTTAAAAAAAGGAAGAGTTTATCGAAGGAATGAATTAACGGAATGGTCAAAATCCGTTGATAGACATCTTGATGAATTACTTAAAGAAGGAGTTTTAGAAAAACTGTCTCAGGGTCTGTATTATGTTCCTCAGACTTCCGTATTTGGAAAAGTTCCACCGGATGAAGATGTTTTGGTGCGTAGCTTTTTAAAAGATGATCGATTCCTTTTGGTCTCACCGAATTTTTATAATAGTCTTGGCGTTGGCACAACCCAGCTTTATAATAAAAAGGTTGTTTATAATCATAAGCGACACGGAAAGTTTAAATTAGGAAACAGAGATTTTGAGTTTCAATTGAAACATCATTTCCCTTCAAAGATGACAGAAGAATTCTTGTTGGTGGATCTCGCAAATAATTTAGATAACTTAGCTGAAGATCGCGATAATGTATTGAATAAACTTCTTGCAAAAGCATCCCAAATGCCTTTTCAGAAATTGAAGCATGTTGTTATGGAATATGGAAATGCAAAGACTAAGAAAATACTAAAATCGCTTATGACCAATAATACAACGCTTGCACATGCCTGAATACTTGCACGATCATAAAGAGTTTGCTTCTCTTATTAATATTCTCGCTGACGAAAAAAAGATTGAAGCCGGATTAATCGAAAAGGATTATTGGATCATGCATGTTTTGTATGGCTTAAAAAAGCAAGGGTTTCAATTTGAGTTAAAAGGCGGTACTTCTTTATCTAAAGGATATAAGCTAATTCATAGATTTTCTGAGGATATTGACATTCACATTAAACCAGACGAAAAGTTTGAGATTAATGAAAACCCAAAAAACACCAATAAAAATAACGCAGCGAAACGCAAATCGTTTTATGATTCACTTGCAACTGAAATAAAAATACCCGGGGTAACTTCAATAGTAAGAGATACAGCTTTTGATGAGGAAACCACTTATCGAAGTGGAGGCATTCGTTTGCATTACGAAAACAAAGTTGGTAAAGTTGGGGCAATGAAAGAGGGTATTCTTTTGGAAGCCGGATTTGACGATGTTACGCCAAATAAAACTATAACAATAAGTTCTTGGGCATATGATAGAGCACTCGAATCTAATGTCGAAATTATTGATAATAGAGCATTGGATATTATATGCTACCATCCTGGCTATACATTGGTTGAAAAATTACAAACTATTGCAACTAAATTCCGGAATGAACAAAGTGGTGGAAACAAAGGCGTTAATTTTATGCGCCAATACTATGATGTGTATTGTCTCCTAAGTTCTCAAGAGGTTTTAGAATTCATCGGCACACCGGAATACTTAAAGCATAAAGAAAAGCGGTTCCCCACAATTGATTATGAAATTTCTATTCATAAAAACGAGGCTTTCTTATTATCCTCACCCGAAATACGTGCCGATTTTACAGCAAGATATAAAACAACGGCTGCTTTGTATTATCAGGGACAGCCTCCTTTTGACGAATTAATTGAGCGGATTGCGAAGCACATTGAAAAATTATAAGCCGCAGTTTAATTTCGGAGAAGATTCGGGAGTAATAAAAAAATAATTGTTTTTAATTTTGAAATAGATAGATGCAACTTTTAATCGATACAAATATTTTAATTCACCTAGAAGATAACAAGGTGATCGATGAGCAGTTTGCTAAATTTTATCAGTTGGCGATTTCTAATAGTCACACAATATTTTATCACCCATCATGTGCAAAGGACTTAAGAAGAGATAAGGATTCAGTTAGACAAGAAATTACTTTGTCAAAGTTGCAGAAATATACCCCAATGCCCAATCCAGCAATTTTAACAGACGATTTTGTAAATACTGTTGGACAAAAAAAGATCAACGATGAAGTGGATAACGTTCAATTATTTCAAGTTTATAACAGCTGGCGCTCTCAATCCTATGAAGTAACTTGCGTACCGTAAAGCAGTGTTTACAAAAGCCGTCTTTTTTAATGGTGCTCATAGCCCCTGTTCAAGTTTGGTAGTG
>JAHEXZ010000162.1 GCA_023251835.1 Bacteroidota bacterium
GCAATTGTAGTGAAAGAGAAGATGAGTGAAGTAAGAATATTTTTTATTTTCATTTCTTAGTATTTATGAAGGGAGAATTATAAATTTTAAAATCGTATTGTTAAATTTAATGAAGGTATTACTTTCGAATATTGAACCCCTTTAGATGAATTATTATGAATTGACCATTGCTCATAATCGTGGTAATAATAATTGTTCGAAGAAGTATATAAGTATTTTTCATAAACTCCAGACTGAATACCGCCCAATTGATGGTACAATAATGAATAAGAAAGTTCTCCTCCCAAAGAAAGTCTTTTATTAAGATACAGATTGGCTCCAATAAACATTCCAATACCTGCAGCAAAACCTCCAGGAGTAGTTGCCGTATACGTATTATAATGATAATCTGGTAGCAATGCTGTATTATCAGAAACAAATAAATTCCAGTTCAACTTATCGTAATAAAAGTAACATAGAGATATACCATAATAAGCTTCTATAAATTTCTTTTTAATAAGGTTCCACTGAATTCCAGCTGCATAACGGTAGAGCTTTTGTTTGATTATACTTTCACCTGTTGTATTCCCAGATCCTAACACTTGACCTTGGTTATTTGTAAGCGTATCTCCAATTCCATTAAACCTACTTTGTAAGTTAATATTTGTTATTCCGAATTCAAAACGCAGTAGTGTACCATCGTTTAATCTGTATTTTGGAATAACGCTTAATGAAACTGATTGGTCATTTTTATTGCCATAATATGAGTAATAATTGGCAATAGGAGCTACCCATGTATCAAATAACTTTTGATCCATTTGTGCTTCAACACTATTCATTGCAACAGAGAGCTCCCACCTGTATGGTATGTTTTTTTTTATGCATAGGCTGTCAACCTGTGCAAAAGCAATTGTAGTGAAAGAGAAGATGAGTGAAGTAAGAATATTTTTTATTTTCATATCTTAGTATTTATGAAGGGAGAATTATAAATTTTAAAATTTCAAGAGCAAAAAAGCACGAAGGCTCTTTAACACGCTATTCTGGATACAACCAAAAGCAGAAAATATTTTTGGATAAAAAATTTTCTGACAAAAAATCAAAAACAGATTCTCTGTACTTACTACCTTGTCAGAATTTTTTGTTTTGTGTTGTGATAAAGTTTTGGGATATTCCTTCACTGTGGTAGCATGTTCATCAGTTTGCCCAATAAACCTCAACCTTTCGGGGTTGGAGCAACTGCCTATAGACAGAAAATTCGGGTTGGCAATGGATGCATTGATAAAAATTCTTGCATTAGTGCATGGTCTTTCAGCACAGGAACCGGTGCAGCCAATAAAAGTATTTTTACATTGCCCCGGGTGAACAGCCTGAACTACATCACCTACCCTTGCAGCTATAGTTTGCCCCTGGCTGCCATAAATGCTGCAAAATAGGAAGGAGGTGGTATAGATAATTTTTGTTTTCATGTTGCTTTAATATTTTTTTTGAAATATCCTAATTATTTTAAACATATTCGATAACTGGATAATTTCTAAAAATTTTGGCAATACTAAATACAATTCACAATTGTTCCTATTTTTTTTTCAGACTATTTATTAACAATTTATCAACAATGCGGTAAAAGCGTGGCTCTGTGAGGAATAGGGAAGGCAGTTAAGATATGCGAAATTTAGCAGCGTTGGATATAGTAGAACTGCCAAAAAATGCAAAAGCCAACCTAATAAAGAGCATACCCAAAATTAATTCCCAGAATAAGTTTAACAGGTGAATTATAAAATGCACCAAAATCTTTGGTATCAATGGGAATTATATAGGCATTATTTACATGATAAAAAACAGTATTCTTTTTATATCCAATACCCGCAAATATATCCATGGTAATATCTGAATGACGGCCAATCTGCACGCCAATTAAAATATTGGAATTAAAATGCCTGAAATCAAAATAAACCTGCCTGTAATATCGCTCTAAACCAATAGATATACGTGCATTGGAATAAGACACTGTAGGAGAAATATAAAATCCAAATGGTGCATATCGCCTCCGGCTGATAAGATAAAACCTGTATGCAGCCTGTATACGCCAGCCTTTTACCTTCAACTGGTAATAAGTAGGGATATTGGCCATTTTCTCAGCAGCTTTCCATATCAGACTTTTATCTAAATATGAAATGCCAAATTGTACAGATTTTTTACGTCCGGTAGTAATCTCTGTAACTAAACGGTACTCTGCCGTATAAGGTATTGGCCCCCATAATACAGCCAATGGATTGGTCTTTAAAAGAAGCGGCTGCTTATAATACTGCTTTTGAAGTTTATTAGGCTGACTCAATCGAATAGTATCCCCTTCAGCAAATACATTTATACTTGCTCCTGTTATTATCAGTAAATATAGAATACAATATCTATTCATTATTATCTAAAACATACCGTGGTAAAGGTGCTATTCCCTGAGTTGTAAAATCTTTCCTCAGGTATTTATAATAACCGGTTATTGCAATCATAGCAGCATTATCAGTACAATATTCAAATTTGGGAATAAATACTGTCCAACCCAATTGGTTTGCAAGTTTATGTAGAGCATCACGTAACCCTGAATTTGCTGATACACCACCGGCAATGGCAATTTGTTTTATATCATACTGTTTTGCAGCTTTTTTCAATTTATTAAGTAATATATCTACAATAACGTGCTGTATGGAAGCACATATATCGGCCCTGCGCTGCTCCACAAAATCAGGATTTTTAGCTGTTTCGCCTGCAATAAAATTCATAAAACCAGTTTTCAAACCGCTAAAACTATAGTTTAAACCAGACAATTGAGGCTTTGAAAAAGTAAATGCTTCCGGATTACCTTCTTTGGCATACTTATCAATCAACGGCCCCCCTGGGTATGGCAATCCCATAATTTTGGCAGCCTTGTCAAAGGCTTCACCGGCAGCATCATCAATTGTTTCTCCTATAACCTTCATATCAAAAAAATCATTCACCAGCACTATTTGGGTATGCCCACCAGATACTGTCAGGCATATAAATGGAAATGAAGGAAAAACCGAAGCCGGGACAATATGTTGCCCCTCCTCCCCCCGGAAGAGGCCGGGAGGGGCATCCTCAATAAAATGAGCCAAAATATGCCCCTGCATATGATTTACCTCAATCAGCGGAATATTCAGCCCTAAGGCAAATGCTTTTGCAAATGAGGTACCTACCAGCAATGATCCCATTAAGCCTGGCCCACGGGTAAAGGCAACCGCACTTAACTCACTTTTTTCTATACCTGCCTGCTTCAGAGTCTGGTCTACAACAGGAACAATGTTTTGCTGATGAGCACGCGATGCTAATTCCGGAACAACGCCTCCATATGCTTTATGAACCGCCTGTGAAGATACAATATTGGCAAGTAATTTGCCGTCTTTAATAACAGCTGCTGCTGTATCATCACAGGATGATTCAATACCAAGAATAATAATTGGTTTGCTCATATTAATACGTAAGAATTGCTCAATTGGATATATACATAACCTTTTCGTAAATTCGTAGTCACCCTGAGCCAAGTCGAAGGGCGTAATGTATCAAAGATATTAAAAAACTTTCTAACATATTATTCAGAATAGTTGCAACAATAATATTCTTGCTAATTGTAATCTTTTTATTGATTCAATTACGCAGTGTGCAGGTTTATTTGGCTAAAAAAGGAGCGGAATACCTGTCCGGAAAATTACATACCCACGTTAAAATTAAAAGTGTTGATATCGACTTATTTAAAAAGCTCGTATTGGAAGATGTTTACATAGAAGACTTACATCACGATACT
>JAHEXZ010000061.1 GCA_023251835.1 Bacteroidota bacterium
ATGCACCCCTGCGATACGACTTTACTGCATTACGCCTTGGTTTACCTTGCATCTGTTTTTTATTTTTACTCCGCTAAGGTAAGCTATATCTCGTTTTATTAGTTATTGAGGAAACTCTATGTATTGCGGTCAGACGTATACTCATTTGACGGATTTATGTGGTAATACCTGCAGAAATAATCGCAACAACGTATCTGAATGGGGACACCACAGACCAATACGCGACTAAGCCTAAAATAAATAAATATTCACAGCGACACACTTTGGCTGACTGAAAAACGATATTTGTTGAAAATAGAAAACTACCTTAGTGTGGCATAAACAAAAAACAAATATAATGTCCCCCAAAATTAGGACAGTTGGTTAAGGTGGAAAAAAAACCTTAAATTTAGCTGTAAGATGGAAAAAAAATCACTGTTTATCATAGCATCAATTTTTCTTCAGGTATCCCTTTGGTTATCAGGCGGGGAACAATTAACCCCGGTTTTTTTGTGAATCTATTATTTGGGCAATCCCTACCTCTTCCAATACCAGAAATCTCCTTTTGAAACTGTTTCCAATTGTTTCCAATAGGCAGGCGTTACAATTTTACCTTCATCTGTTTTGAGTTCACGGTTATAGATGGCATTCATGGGGTTAAAGGTTAAATCAGTTACGCCAATTGTAAATGTTTCCGGTTGGAGGGGTGCTTTTTCAGTGACGCCTGTTTCATCTGTAGTTGCCGGTTTAGGAGGAGTTTTAGGAGGAGGACTTTTCACAACAACTACAGTAAAATGATTGAGCTCTAATAATTTTTTCAGAAATTCAATACGTTCTGGGCTACAGTTTTTTTCAACTGTAGAACATTTTGTTTCCCCTAATTCTTCGAATGTATGATTTGGATTTAAAGCCATTGTTAATCCCCCCTGCCCCCCTTTTTAAGGGGGAATTTGAAATCAAAAAGTAAATATAGTATTGATATATTGATAAAGCATACTTATGAATCCGGTTAGTATAATTCCGGCAACACAAAGTAACAACCCCAATTTCAATGATAAACTACCTTTAATTTCTGGTAATGGGTTTTCATTTTTATCAATAAAGATTGTTTTAACTACTTTCAAATAATAATAAAGAGAAATAACCATGTTAAGAGCTGCAAATCCAATTAAAAGATAATTTCCTTTACCAGCACCTGCGGTTACTAAAAACATTTTTCCGAAAAAACCAGCTGTTGGTGGGATTCCGGCCAATGAAAACAATGAAATGGCAATTATCCAACTCAACATCGGGTTTGTCTGGTAGAAGCCTTTGTAATCTTCAATATTTTCTTTTTCTGTTTGCGATGCAACTAATGAAATTACACCAAAAGCGCCAAGGTTAGAAAAGATATAAACAATTAAAAAATAAACAGATGCTGTGCTACCTGCCGTATTTCCTGAAGAAAGGCCCAAAAGAATATAGCCCACCTGAGCAATGGATGAAAATGCGAGAAAACGTTTGATATTATTCTGGCGTATTGCAAAGAGGTTTCCGACAGAAATAGTAAGTACAATTGTTAAAAGTAAAATCATGTACCATACACTTTGGGCCACTATAAATAGTGGAGATAGCACCGAAATAAAAACAAAAACAATTGCAGCTTTTGAAATAACTGATAGAAAAGAGGTTACGGAAACAGGAGCGCCTTCATATACATCGGCTGTCCAGAAGTGAAATGGTGCAGCAGAAAGTTTAAATGCGAAACCTGAGAAAATAAAAATGAGAGAAAATAATTGAAGTGTTTCACCTGTAATTAATTTCGGAAGTTCAGAAAAAGAAAGGCTGCCTGTAGTGCCATATAAAATAGATATTCCAAATAGCATAATGCCGGAAGCAAAAGCAGATGATAAAATCATTTTCATTGCTGCTTCAGCAGATTTTCTTTTTTCTAAATCAAAATTTACTAACGCTGCAAGAGGTATAGAGGCGAGTTCAAGGCCGAGATAGAACAGTAAAAAGTTTCCGCTCGACAGCATGTAAAACATACCGAGTAATGCGCTTAACAATAAAATATAAAATTCCAATAAATGTTTATGTGTTTTTAACCAGTCGAATGATTGTAATGAGATAATTAAGGTTCCGAAATTGAGAATATTTTTTTCCAAAGCGGTAGCATCATTCGTATAAAACATTCCGTTGAATAATTCGCCCTGGCTGTTAATGAAAAAACCAAATAAAAAATGTAACAGCAATAATACATTTGTCAGGTGTAGCAGCGTTGTATTACTTTTAATGCCATCCCATACCTTAATGAAAAGCAATAAAAAGATGATGAGCACTAAGCTCAATTCGCTTTTCATTAATATAAAAAAATCTGTACTCATGTTTTATTTATCACTCTTCAGATAGCAATTCGTTTTTATTCCCCCTGTATCCCCCTTTAAAAAGGGGAAATTATTTACTGGTATTGATATTCATATATGTCAAATAACAACCCTTATTTATTTGTTATCCCTCTGACTATATTTTCCATTATTAGTTGTGTATCAGCACTTATTAAATCCGTAAACCAAAAAGGAGCGATGCCTATTGAAAGTATCGCCATTATCAATAGTACCGAAGCCAGTTTTTCGTTCCATGTAGCATCTTTCAATTGTAAATAATGTTCATCTGTAATTGGCCCCATTACAGCTTTTCCTGCAGCGCGCAATATATATACAGCAGTAACAACAATAGAAGCGCAGGCTAATAGTGTTGCTATACGATTAAACATGCCAGGGTGTTGCCAGGAGCCTATAAATACAGTCATCTCGGCAACAAAACCACTGAATCCGGGTAAGCCCAGAGAACATAAACCTGCAATAACGTAAACTACTCCAAGGAATGGAATTACCTTCAACAAGCCACCTAATTGCTCCACCTGCCGGGTGTGCGTCCGTTCATAAATCATACCGATAGCACCAAAGAAAAGAGCCGTCATTAAACCATGTGATACCATTTGCATTACAGCTCCAATTATTGCTGTTTTGGTGAGCATCCCTATGCCTAACAAAACAAAACCGCAATGACTAACAGAGGAATATGCATTAATGTATTTTAAATCTTTTTGCATGAGTGTTGCAAATGCCCCATAAATAATAGCAATGGTGGCAAGCAAAACAATTATCCAGGAATAGTGCTGTGCTGCTTCAGGCATTAAATAAGTGGCAACACGCAGGCAGCCATAACCGCCTAATTTCATTGAAATACCGGCAAGAAACATAGATGCTGCTGTTGGAGCGGATGAGTGTCCGTCAGGAGCCCAGGTATGAAAAGGGAACAGGGCAGTGAAAACTCCAAAGCCTACAAATAAAAGCGGAAAAACAAATTGCTGTACGTTTATTGAGATTGGTTGATGTGCTATTTTTAAAATATCAAATGTGTGGACTCCGCCACCAATATCCGTATTAAAATAGGTTGCCAAAATTCCAACCAATACTAAAGCGGAGCCCGCCATTAACATCAATGCAAGTTTCATTGCACTGTATTCTTTTTTACCACTTCCCCAGATGCCGATTAATAAAAATTTTGGAATAACAGCAATTTCTAAAAAGAAAAAAAGTGTGAACAAGTCAAGCGATATAAAAAAACCATAGGCTCCAACACTCAATAATAACAAAAGAAAGAAGAACTCTTTAGTGAGTATTTCCATTTTCCAGGAAATTAATATTCCTGAAACTACCACCAATGCTGTTAACAGAATCATTGCAATAGAAATTCCATCCACACCAACATAATATTCAATGTTGAGTGCCCTATACCATGTATGCCTTGATTCAAAAAGCATTTGTGAAGTATTACCGGCTATTCTTTCCATGGTATATGAATACAGAATAGCCGAAGAATAAACAAGCTGAATAATAGAACCCAGAAAAGCTGTCCAGCGAATTTGTTTAGCATCGCTGCAAAACAGCACAGCTAATGCTGTGAGAAGAGGAATTACTATTAGCAGTGTTAAATTTGTCATTTGGTTTCCAAGCTATTTCTTTTTATTACTTCAAATTTGCAAAAATAGTAGAGGCTGTTAAATTTTATTCAAGTTATTTACAAATAATGCATACCCACGTTTCCCGATAAACTCGAAATGACCTGCGCGCTGTCATTTCGAGTTTATCGAGAAATGTGCGAGAGGACATATGAATTATTTTTGACAAAATTTCGAACAACTTTTTAAAACTTCCAATAAATAACCAACACAACTAACCCAATCACACCTGAAATAAAATAAATAGCATAATCCTGTAGTTTCCCGGATTGAACTATTTTTATTAAATCGGAAAAAATAGCTGTAATACCTGCTATACCATTAATTGCTCCATCAACAATGTATTTATCTATCCATGCAGCCGGTTTTCCTACACAATTAAAAATTATTTTTTTTGTAATAAATAAGTAAAGTTCATCCATGTAAAACTTTTTGTATGCAGCTGTATAAAAGCCATTTAAGCTGTTCGAAAATTTTTGAGGCAAATTGTTTTGTTTACGATAAAAAATGGTTGCTATCGTAATTCCAGCAATTGCAAGCAAAACAGGAGCAATGGAAAAACTGAGATGAAATTCTGTATTCAACTCTACTCCATCTGAAGTAACCAATCTGTTAAAAGGAACAAACCCTGCAATAACAGATAATATAGCTAAGATGATAAGTGGGAATAACATACTGATACCGCCTTCATGGTTTTTATGTGAGCTGGTTTCCTTTACGCCATTGTCATTAACATGTGCCGGTTTAAATTCTTTATTCCAGAAAATTGAAAAATACAAACGAAACATATAAAACGCAGTTAATGCAGCAGTAATAATTGCAACATAAAAAATAAATTTATTGGAGTTCCAGGCTGCCAAGAGAATTTCTTCTTTGCTGAAGAACCCGGCAAATGGAGGAATACCAGCTATTGCCAGACAAGCCAATAAAAAAGTAATGTGAGTAACAGGCATATTTTTTCGTAACCCTCCCATATCATTCATCTCGTTACTGTGTACATAGTGAATTACAGCACCGGCACCAAGAAATAATAAGGCTTTGAAAATGGCATGTGTAAATAAATGAAACATAGATGCCATATAACCTAATCCTTTTTCACCTCCATAACCTGAAACACCAAGGGCAAACATCATAAAACCAATTTGCGACATGGTAGAATAGGCCAGCACACGTTTGATGTCAGTTTGGGTACAGGCTATAACTGCTGCAAATAAAGAGGAGAAAATACCGATATATGCAACTACATTTAATGCCTCAGGACAAGATATTGAAAAAACAGGAAACAAACGCGCAACTAAATAAACTCCGGCAACAACCATTGTTGCAGCATGTATCAATGCTGAAACCGGTGTTGGACCTTCCATGGCATCAGGCAACCATATATGTAACGGAAACATTGCCGATTTCCCCGCACCACCTATAAATACAAGTATTAATCCCCATGTTAAAGCAGAACATCCGATGAAAGATGCTGAAATAATACTGCTTAAATAGCTGCCATCAGTTGTTAATCTTGCAATTAATGTCCGAAAATCCAATGTTTCGGTATAATAAGAAAGAATAAGTATTCCGATTAAAAAGCCCAAATCAGCAAAACGCGTAACTATGAATGCTTTTTTTGATGCTGCAACAGCCGATGGTTTATCATAATAAAACCCTATTAATAAAAAGGAGGAAACCCCAACTAATTCCCAGAAAATGTAAATCTGGAAGATATTGGTTGATAAAACCAATCCTAACATGGAAAAAGTAAACAGGGAAAGAAAGGAATAGTATGTGGAGATACGCGTATCTTCTTTCATATATCCCAGACTATAGATGTGAACCATCAATGAGATAAATGTCACAATTACAATCATCATCACTGAAATAGGGTCGAGCAGGATACCCATATCTATGGAAACGCCAGGAGCAAACTGCAGCCATACCTGTTTCATGGCAATAATTTTTTGATATACTCCTTCTACCTTACCAACTTCAAAAAAATACTGGCAGGCAACAACAGAAGATAATAGGAATGATACTAATAAAGAAAGCGTTCCTGCGATTCCACAGAGTTTGGGAAAATACCTGCGTCCAACCAAAGCAATTAACAAAAAGCTAATGGCAGGAATAACAGGAATAAGTGCAATATATGTTGAATCGAGCATATTTTTAATATTTCATGGAATCGGCATCATTAATGTCAATAGATTTATAATTACGATACAGATTAATGATAATAGCGATTGCAACAGCGGCTTCAGCAGCAGCAATTGCGGTGATAAACAAAGTAAAAAACAGACCGTCTAATTTCCCGGAATAGATATATTTATTGAATGCCACAAAATTTATATTTACACTGTTTAATATTAATTCAATAGCCATTAGCATGATAATCATATTTCTGCGTGTCAGAAACCCATATACCCCAATAAAAAACAATAGAGTGCTGATAACTAAAATATGTGTTAATCCTATTTCGTTCATGTTTTTGGTTTAATTTTTATTGCAATAACAATACACCCAATCATGGCAGCTAACAATAATATACTCACCACTTCAAACGGTAAAATGTAGCCATGCTCTGTTGTACTCAACATCTGCCGTCCGATATTTCTTACGCTGGGCTCAATTATAGTACTCTCATTTACATGAAACGTATGCTGTTTTATTAACCATAGGGTTAGTGCACATGCAAAAATTGTCGCTAAAGCTGAAAATAAAATTCTACTGAGCGCAGGCTTTTTCATATCGCTTCCTGATTCGGCTGTTAAGAGAATGGAAAAAATAATCAATACAATAATTCCTCCAACATATACTACAATTTGTACAGCACCCAAAAATTCATAGTTCATATAAAAATACAAACCGGCAATTCCTATCAGCGAAAACAAAAGAAAAACCGCAGCACGAAAAATTTTACGTGCTGTTACCGCTAACAATCCGCCTCCTACTATAATTGCGGATAAAATATAAAATATGATAGTTGATGCGCTCATTCCTCAACTCCCTCCATCAGTTTTGAGCCTGTTTTATTTAATATTTTTTTTAATTGTTTTTTGTCATAAACGCTATGTTCAAAATTTTGTCCCATAACAATCGCCTCCGAAGGACATGCGATAACACATAAATTACACAGCGTACACATATCCAAATGATATACCCAGGTATCAATTCGTTTTTTCTTTTTACCATCGGCCTGTATTTCCTGCTTTGTTATAATTTTAATGGAGCCATTCGGGCAGGCAAGTTCACAGGATTGACAGCCTGTACAGCGATGTTCATTATTCTCGTTATGAGGCATTGTAACTTCCCCCCGGAAACGCTCGGCCATTTTTAATGTTGCCCGGTTGTCAGGATATTCTTCCGTTACAATCTCTTTAAGATGTGTAAAATAATATCCCGTCAGCTTCATTCCTGTGAGGAGTGACTTTACTGAATTAAAAATTGTTCCGAAATATTCTTTTAAAAACATTTGTTTTTTGTACCTAAAAGTGCCACCCCATTATTGCCATTGCAGTTACTAATAAAATATTAACCATACTAATCGGTAACAAATATTTCCATTCCAGGTTTAATAATTGGTCAATCCGTAAACGCGGGAAAGTCCAGCGAAACCACATAATTATAAAAATGATTAAAAATGTTTTTCCGAAAAACCAGATGGAAGAAGGAATATAATCCATGATGTGGTTAAATGCATCTAACCCTCCGATATGAAAGGGCATCCAGCCACCCAGAAAAATGGTTGCTGCTATTGCTGATACAACAAATAAATTGATGTATTCAGATAATAAAAACATGGCAAACTTCATCCCTGCGTACTCCGTATGAAATCCGCCTGTAAGCTCCTGTTCAGCTTCCGTTAAATCAAATGGTGCACGGTTAATTTCGGCTGTAGATGCAATAATAAAAATTACAAAAGAAATAATAACAGGAATATGTCCTTTAAAAATCCACCAGCCGTTAGCCTGACTTTCGATAATTTCGGATAATTGTAAACTGCCTGATAAAATTACGATTGAAATTAATGACAAACCAATAGATAATTCATAACTCACTATTTGCGCTCCGCTACGCATGGCACCTATCAATGAATATTTATTACTGCTTGACCATCCAGCCATTAAGATACCTATTACAGCCATGGAAGAAATGGAAGACACATACAACACTCCGATATTGATGTCCCATAGTTGAAAATCTCTTGCATACGCAATTGGAGCAACCACTAACATAGATGTAATTACAACAATAAAGGGTGCCAGGTTAAACAGGAATTTATCAGCCCCATCGGGCGTTAAGCCTTCTTTGAAAAGTAACTTTACAGTATCAGCAACAATTTGCATGCTTCCTTTAGGTCCTACTCTGTTCGGCCCCAATCGTATTTCCATGAAAGCGGCAACCTTACGCTCCATATAACCAAGAAAAAAGCATAAAACCACAAGAAATGCCAGCAAGCAAACACCTGTAATAACCATTTCAGTTACCAGCAAGCCAAAATCACTTGAAATGATACTTCGTAACCAATTATGCAATTGTGCTGCAAGTGCCGAAAAACTATATGATAAAAAAATTTTCAAATTCTAAATTCTAAATCCTATAAACTCCATTCTCCCAACTCCCGACTCCTATCTATCAATATCCGGAATAACCAAATCTACTGTTGCCATTATTGCCACCAAATCACCTATTTTAGCACCTTCTGCCATTTTAGGAATAGCAGACAGGTTTGAAAAATTTGGTGAACGGAATTTGCAACGATAGGGTGTAGCACCTCCATCACTAACTATATAAACACCTAATTCTCCACGTGCTGTTTCAACACGCTGATAAAAATCGCCCTTGGGTAATTTTATTACATTCTTTGTTTTTGCCTGAAAATCCCCTTCCGGAATGTTATCAATTAATTGTTCGATGATAGAAATGGATTGTTTCATTTCTCCTAATCGTACTAAATACCTTGCCCAGCTGTCACCTTCAGTATTTAGTATCTCATCAAATTTTAATTGTTCATAACCATCATAAGGAAACAGTTTTCTGACATCGCAACTAACACCCGATGCTCTTGCAGTGGGGCCGCTGCACCCGTAAGAAACAGCATCTTCTTTTGAAAGATAACCAACCCCTTTTAAACGTTGTTGAAAAATTACATTTCCTGTAAGCAGTTCATCATATTCATGTGCTTTTTCTTTTATTTGTTTCAGCACTTCTTTCACCCGTTTTTGAAAGTTAGGATGTATGTCCATCATTACACCACCCGGCACCATGTAATTTTGAGTGAGTCGTGTACCGCATGTTTCTTCTATAATAGTGTTTATTGCTTCACGTTCACGAAAGGCATAAAAGAATGGGGTTACAGCACCCAAATCAAGTCCCATACAAGCCCACCATAACTGATGGGAGGCAAGCCGTGTTAACTCTGCCATCAGAACACGGATAGCTTTAGCTCTTGGAGTAGCTTCTACCTGCAAGGCTTTTTCAACTGCCAATACACAAGCCTGATTATTGATATGGGCCGACAAATAATCCATGCGGCTGGTGGTAAATATAAACTGCCGGTAGGAAAGCTGCTCACACATTTTTTCAATCGACCGGTGAATATACCCTAAATGAGGTTCAATTTTTTTTATGGTTTCGCCATCAAGTCCTATTTTTAGATGCAAAACACCATGTGTAGCAGGATGTTGAGGCCCCATGTTAATAACAAATTCGCCCTCTTCTGTAATATGGTCCTGCCCTAATAACATTCTTTAAATTCTAAACTCTAAATTCTAAATTCTAAAATTTCAACTCTGTAAACTTCGCCCCTCTCTCTCTTTTTCAGACAGCTACTAAAGTTTAATCATATTCTCATCCACATAATTTTTCCGCAAAGGAAAACCTTTCCAGTCTTCTTCTAAAAATAATCTTCGTAAGTTGGGATGATTTAAAAATCTTATTCCAAACAAATCGTATACTTCATCTTCATTTAATTCGGCTGTTTTCCAGATACAATTGACTGATTCAATTTTCGGATTCTGAATATCTGTAATTTTTGCTTTTACCACAATACAATGTTTGTGTACTTTTGATAACAGATGATAAACCATCATTAAATGGTCTTTCCAGTCAATACAGGTCAAACAAAAAAGATAATCAAAATCAAATTCTTTTTTTGAACGCAATTCCTTCATTAATGGGATTAATTCATCCGAAGGAATAATAATGTTCAGAAATTCACCACTCTCATCATAAGTAGCCACCGGCAACAATTCGGTGATACTATATTTTAGTTCTTCATTTGTCATCTGCGAACTACGAATTTTAACGAATTACGCCCTTCTACTGCTAACTGCCCATTGCCAACTTAACTCCTTCTCCTCACTCCCAACTCCTAACTTTTTCTGAAAAACGCTTCATTTTTTATTTTTTCCTGTAATGTAATCATCGAATGAAGCAATGCTTCCGGTCGTGGTGGACAGCCCGGTACATAAACATCAACAGGAATAATATGATCAACACCCTTCACAACAGAATAAGTATTATAAAAAAATGGCCCACCGGAAATAGTGCAGGCACCCATTGCAATCACATATTTAGGATCCGGCATCTGGTCATAAAGGCGTTTAAGTACCGGTGCCATTTTCATTACAATTGTTCCGGCTACAATAATCAAATCGGCCTGACGTGGTGAGGCGCGTGCTACTTCAAAACCAAAACGCGACCAGTCGTATTTTGCATCAGCAGCCGACATCATTTCAATTGCACAACAACTGGTGCCGAATATCAATGGCCATAAGGAATTGGAACGGGCCCAATTAATAACTTCATCTAATTTTGTTATTAAAAATCCACCATCCGGAGTTTCATGAATCTGACCTGGAAAAATCAATTTGTTAGCAGGTACATTATTTTTTATATCCATTTTAAAGCACCTTTCCTCCACGCATATAAAAAACCCATAAAAAGAATAAATATAAAAATCAGTATCTCAATTAACGCAGCCATTCCAACCTCTTTTACTACAACAGCCCATGGATACATAAATACCAGCTCTACATCAAATACTAAAAATATTAAAGCAAATAAATAATAGCCTACATTAAATTGTATCCATGAGGTACCAATAGTAGGGATACCACATTCATAAGGGAGACCCTTTTGAAGGTTTTGAGAAGTTTTTGCTAATGCTTTTGAAAGTAAAATGCCTCCTCCGGCAAAGGCAATACCGCAAATTAATAAAAGTATCAAAGCTGATGATCCCACAATGAATAGTTTAGTCTTAGTGTTAAGTTAAGTATATTATAACACAAAACCTGACAGGTCTGATAAGCTGTACGCTCATAGACCTGTCAGGTTTATAATTACAGCATTAGTTTGGGAATCAAATATATTTAAATAGACCTACTCAAATTATGATTTGTGTCATAATTTTTGATTAATAATAGGTATTACTTTACAGTACAATTAAAAAAACAATATAGCTTATGGCAATAAAAATCACTGATGATTGTATCAATTGCGGAGCCTGTGAGCCAGAGTGTCCAAACGGTGCAATTTATGAAAATGGAGGAGAATGGAGATTCTCTGATAAAACAACTATTTCGGGTAGTTTTACTTCGAAAAGTGGTATTACTTCTAACGCAGATGATGCACATTCTGCAATTTCAAACGACTACTATTATATAGTACCTGATAAATGTACTGAGTGTATGGGTTTTCACGATGAACCACAATGTGCTTCTGTTTGCCCTGTTGATTGTTGCGTTCCCGATCCTGATATTGTGGAATCAAAAGAAGAATTATTGGAAAAGAAAAATACATTACACGCCTGAAACTCAGTTTACAATCTTGCAAAAGAAATGAAATAATCTCTCCCCTTGCCCCTCTCCTTAAAAAAGGAGAGGGATTTAGGACGAGGTTTAACAACTGAACAATTTAAATATTCAATGGAAAAGGTTGAAAGAAAGATAAGTGATAGTTCCACTATAAAAACAAAAGAAGCAGAAAGTATTGTCATCCGTTTTTCAGGTGATTCAGGCGATGGTATGCAGCTTACCGGAATGCAATTTACGGATACTACTGCTTTGCTTGGCAATGATTTAAGTACATTCCCTGATTTTCCTTCCGAAATAAGAGCTCCAATTGGTACTATTTCCGGAGTTTCGGGTTTTCAGGTACATTTTGGAAGCAAAGAAATTTATACTCCCGGTGATGAATACGATGTGTTAGTAGCAATGAATGCTGCTGCATTGAAAGTGGACTTACCAAGATTAAAAAAAGGAGGTGTTATTGTTGCAAATATCTCAGGTTTCGATAAAAAAAACCTTGGATTAGCTCAATATCCTGCAGGGAGTAGTCCATTAGAAGATAATTCTCTTGACAATTTTATTGTGTATAAAGTTGATATTACCAAACATACAAAAGATGTTTTATCGGGAACAGGACTTGGAACAAAAGAAATTGAACGTTCCAAAAATATGTTTGTACTTGGATTACTCTTCTGGATGTTTGATAAAGCAATGGATTCTACCATAAAATTTATCGAAGAAAAGTTTGCTAAAAAACCAGAAATTGCTAGTGCAAACATAAAAACCTTAAAGGCTGGTTGGGATTATGGTGAAAACACCGAAATTTTTAATACCCGCTTTAAGGTGAATGCTGCCCAGTTACCAAAAGGCATTTATAGAAATATTACAGGAAATCATGCTACTGCAATCGGGTTGATTGCTGCCGCAGAAAAATCAGGTTTGCCTTTATTTTTAGGTTCCTACCCCATAACACCTGCTACTGATATTTTACACGAATTATCGAAATACAAAGCAAATGGGGTAAAAACATTCCAGGCCGAAGATGAAATAGCTGGAGTATGTTCTGCAATTGGTGCTTCTTATGCGGGAAATCTGGCAATTACAACAACATCGGGGCCTGGTATGGCTTTAAAAACAGAAGCGATAGGATTAGCCACTATACTTGAAATACCATTGGTAATTGTTAATGTTCAGCGTGGCGGCCCTTCAACAGGGCTTCCTACAAAAACAGAACAAGCCGACTTATTAATGGCTATGTATGGAAGACATGGTGAAGCTCCTGTTCCTGTGATAGCTGCTGCATCACCATCCGATTGTTTTAATGCTGCATTTGAAGCCTGTAGAATTGCTGTTGAACACATGACACCTGTTATTCTGTTGACGGATGGTTATATTGCAAATGGCTCGGAACCATGGCGTTTCCCTTCGGCAGACCAGTTAAAACCTATCAATGTTACATTTTTAGATAAACCCAATGGCACTGATGGTGTTTTATTGCCTTATAAACGCAATGAACAATTGGTCAGACCCTGGATTAAGCCTGGAACCAAAGGTTTAGAACATCGGATTGGCGGATTGGAAAAACAGAATGAAACAGGGAATGTTTCTTATGAACCTCTGAACCATGAAAAAATGGTTCAGTTAAGAGCAGCTAAAGTTGAAAAAATTGCCGATTCTATCCCTCTTGCCAAACCTGATAGCGGAAAAGAAAAAGCAAAACTGCTTATACTTGGCTGGGGTTCAACTTATGGTTCAATTAAAACAGCAGTAAGAGAATCTATTGCGGACGGGTATGATGTGGCACATATTCATTTACGTAGTATTAATCCGTTCCCTAAAAATTTAGGAGAGTTGTTAAAGGGGTATGAAAATATCTTAATTCCGGAAATGAATAGCGGACAATTATTGCAGCTCATCAGAGCAAAATATCTGGTTCCTGCTATTGGCTTGTCCAAAGTTCAGGGTTTACCTTTTACTACTACAGAATTAAAAGAAAAAATAAAAGAAATGATTTCTATGGATAGCAAATAAGAACAGATTTTACGAATCGTAGTAAATCCGTAAAGATTTGTTATCTGTACAATATTAATAACAATGGAAACAGAAGTAAAATTATTGCCAAAAGACTACGCATCAACTCAAGAGGTGAAGTGGTGCCCAGGTTGCGGAGATTATTCTATATTAAAACAGGTTCAAACAGTTTTTCCGGATTTGGGAATCCCCAAAGAGAAATTTGTATTTATTTCCGGAATTGGATGTTCTTCCCGTTTTACCTATTATATGGATACTTATGGGATGCATAGTATTCATGGACGTGCTGCTGCTATTGCTTCGGGTGTAAAAGCTGCTAACCCTGATTTAAGCGTGTGGGTGATTTCCGGTGATGGTGATGCTTTATCTATCGGGGGAAATCATTTTATTCATTTGATGAGAAAGAATTTTAATGTTAATTATTTAGTATTTAACAACCAAATATACAGCTTAACAAAAGGACAATATTCTCCTACGTCAGAAAAAGGAAAAATAACAAAAACTACACCCTATGGTTCCATTGAGGAGCCATTCAATCCCTCTGAATTGGCTTTGGGAGCAAAAGCATCATTTGTTTCCAGAACTCTTGATCGTGATCCAAAGCACATGCAGGCTATTCTGAAAAGAGCACATGAATTTAAAGGAACCTCCTTTGTAGAAGTCTATCAAAACTGCCCGGTGTTTAACGATGAAGCATTTTTTGCTTTCTCTGATAAAGAAACAAAAAAAGAAGAGGCCATCTTTCTTGAACATGGAAAACCATTAATTTTCGGGCATAATGATGAAAAAGGAATAGTATTAGATGGCTTGACACCAAAGATTGTAAACATTAAAGAAAATACTATTTCTCCCGCTGATTTGTGGATTCATGACGAAAAAGATAAAACCAAAGCCAACCTGCTTGCCCGCTTTTTTGATACACTGTTTGATGGTCAGCATTTCCCTCGTCCGTTTGGAGTGTTATATGCTGATGAACGCCCTGTTTATGAAGAAGATATGGCAAATCAAATAAATGATACAAAGCAAAAAAAGGGAAACATACCGCTGAATCAGATATTGTCAGGAGATAAAACCTGGCAAATAGGATAAATATACTGGATATTATCGAGTTGCGATTAGCAAAGTAGGTTAGAGTCAGTAATAAAAGTAACTAATGAAAGATCCCATAAAGGTATTGTTCGCTGAGCATGATATTATTACAGCTGCTATTGATATTGCAAAAGAAGCAGATAAGTTAATCGAAACAAATGAAGTTGGTTATGAAAAATTGATCAGGGAGCTGATTAATTTTTTCAGAGAATATGCCGATCAGTATCATCACAACAAGGAAGAAAAAATTCTTTTCCCCGAGATGAGTAAAAGAAATGAACTGCTGGAAGATGGGGTTATAAAAGAAATGCTTGAAAATCATGAAGATTTTAGAAGCATGATAAAAAGTATTGAAACCTTTCTGGATAAGAAAGATTATACCAAAGCACAGCAACAATTGCTTTCCTATACCGAAGCATTGCTTGACCATATTGCGGTTGAAAATGATGAAGTGTTTCAAATGGCAGAAAGCCTTTTTGATACCAATGAGCTTGAAAAAATATATTTCCACTTTGAAGATTGTGACCGTGAAATAGGGATGCAGCGTAAGATGGAACTGGAAAAAAAATTAAGTGAAATGCAGCAATATCTGGTAGTCTAAAAATGGAGCTGAGCAAAACCCGTATAAAATGGATGATTATCGAAGATTTGATGCTTAGAGCTCATCTTTGAACATTGTTAATCCTTGCGATCTGGGGAGCAATATATTTTGCAATGTTTTGGATATTATTGAACGTTATAAAACCTTCTATCGACCGCAAAATTGAAAAAGCAAGAACAACAACAGCCCTGATTATTAGTAATAATCATTATAATAGCGATAATTCGATTTTTAATTACCTGTTAAAAATCAAATCTCCTGGACTCTTATTAAGCATTTTATTTACAGTATACCATGATACTATAATTCCGCTTCCGATAATTACAAAAATGGAAAAAAATGTAAATGAATCAATCAATTTAAAAAAGGAATTATTATCTTCAATAAATATATATTCTCTTAAAGCCGTATTGATTAAAAGTCCTGCAATAAAAGAAAAAGTAAAAGAAGCCACCAAACCTATCAGGATAAACCGCAAAATGATAAGAAAATAGATGCCTTGTGCTTCCCTGTCGGCCAAACCAAAAGCCTTATAGGTTCCTATATTCATCTTTATTTTTGTAAGATGGGCCTTTAAGAGATTTGAAATAAATAATACAACGGTAATCAAACCAAAAATTAATACTAAAAATGATATAATTTTAGCAGTATTGCTGAGGAAAAGAAAATTCTCCTTTTCACGAACATTTGCAAGGTCAGCTTCTATTAAATTACCTAATTTACGTTCATCAACAGAATTAAAATTGTAACTTATGTAAGAAGCAAATTTTCTTACATTATCTAATTTTTCAAAATTAACTGACATCACATCAAAACGCGGAGGTTGGGAGAAATCCTCAGAAAAATCATCATACCGGTATAATCTGAAAACTTTTTTTTCAAATGGTTTCATTTGAACAGAACTCATCAGTTTCTTATAAATAATATCGATTGTATCGTTTGACTGAGGCCAGGGGTAAAAGCCAATTAAAAATTCATAACTATCTTTATAGGTGTCTTTGTTAATAGCCGGATTAAAAGGCATAGGGTCATATTTTTCAAACTCAGTATTTGTTTCAAAAAAATTTTTTACCGCTGAAATAACAGAATTTGCTAACTGTTTATCACCTTCAACTATAATTTTGATATCGTGTTTTTGCCTTATATCAAAGGTACATTGATTTGTTTGAAGGTATGCCTGTAAAAAATAAAGTGAATAAATAAAATCAACCTTACCAGGCATTTCTTTAACAACAGCCCTTATACCTATTGGAGCAGAAAGTGATACCCACTTGTTGGTCAAAGTATCTTTGACCGGGTTATCAAAATATACAATTGGAGTTTCTATATCATAGCTAAATTGTCGTAAAAAACGTTCAGTAACAATAATACTTAAATCTTTAGGTCCCCTGAAACCTTTTTTATCTCCATAGATTATGTTACTTTCTTTCATAATATCCATAATCATGGGATCATCACCATATTCGCCCAATTGCACAGATCTTCCTGCAGCCTGGTTAAATGTATTGTCCTTATTATTCCTGAAACCCAAAGCCTGTTCTTTATAGGTAAGAACTGATTTTATAGAATACTCTTTTTTTATTTCGTCAGAATTAAGTATCTGGAGTATTTTATTGATTTGATCAGCTCTGGCCTGAGGAATTGTAATTGTAATCCAGTTTACAAAAGGGTCATTCAGTTTTTTATTTAAATATTCCAGGCTTCCGTTAGCAAAGCCAATTGCAAGCAGAGTTATGGAAAGGATGGCCATTAAAGCGAGCAGATTTGTATATGCCTTTCCGGTTAATGCTCTCCCCTCTTTTACAAGAAATAACTGTTTGTATTTTATTTTATGTTTTGCTTTTATATCAGCAGCAACTCCTTCGTCATGATTATTGTTGTTTACTTTTCTGCCCAGATCAATATCGTATAGCGAACGGATTTTACCTTTAAATGAACGAAGTTTAATAATATCAAGCCTTTCCCACTGCTCTCTTTCAAATATATGTTCTTTGCGTATTTCTGAATAGTTATTATCTTTTGATTTACTTAAACAAATTATTCTTGAGGCATGATTAAGTGCAAGATCAATATCATGTGAAACAATCAGAGCTGTAGTATGTGGCTGTATATTTTCCTTAATGATTCTGATAAGGGCATTTGCATTTTTTTCATCTAAGTTTCCTGTAGGTTCATCACCAAATAAAACTGAGAACCCAGAGTTAAGTGCCCGTACAAAAGCTACTCTTTGCCGTTGACCTCCGGATAAATTAGAGGCAAGTGTATCTTCAGAGATTTGCTCTATTGGCATTCCAACCCTTTGCATTAGCTCTTTGGCTCCTTCCATCGCCTCGCTTTGGTTTTCATCCCTCTGAATCATGGATGATAAACAAATATTTTCATAGGCAGTGAAATTATCCATCAGGTTAGTTTCCTGAAAAATAAAGCTCATAAATGCTCTTCTGTCTTTTGAGAGCTCTTCGCTTTTATCGTCAGCCCATAATTTTTTATACGAAATTACCTCATCACCCGGAAAAAAAGTAATGTCACCGGATGCTAATGTGTTATTCATTAACCCCAGTACCTCAAGAAGCGTGCTTTTGCCCGATCCGGAAGCTCCCAAAAGAAAAACTACTTCACCTTTTGGAATATCAAGGTTTTCAATATATAAAACACTGTCATCAGCGTTTCCGCTATAAGAACAACGTGCAGATCTTATTTCAAAAATATTTTTTGACATAAAAGAAGCTCCTCAAACCTTTTATAAAAATAATTCTTGTGGTACCCAATAGTATATGTTATCATCAGAGCTAAACTGGTTACTCTCTTTATCCCGATACTCTTCCAATTGTGAAGCGGATTCATCCAAAAGACCTTTAATTTCAATAAACTGGTTATATGGAAATTTTTTTTCATCTGTCACATCATTTAAGTTAATCTCTGTTAATATTGAATTTTTAGAAGGCATTCCACTTATCATGGTGAGAAGATCAGACATATATAAACTATTCATTGCATTTTTTGCTTCTTTAGGGCCATAATATCCTGCTACTATTTCTTTAAATGCAGCTTTCATATTAGCCCTGGCTTCCTTATCCGAGCCTGGCTTTGAAATTTGTTTTATTACATTTATTATTTGCGATAACTCCTGATAGGATAGTAAAACACTGTAAGTATATAAATCACTTTTTAGTTTCGGGCATTTTAAAGAAATATAACCATCTACATACAGCTGAAGATTATCATAAGAAACATTCTGAAGCAAATTAACATCAACATTCATGCTGCTCAAAAAAGCAAGCATGCCTTCATTTATATTGGTTTTTGGTCCCTGCCCTTTAAGATAGGATTCCATATTTGCAAGCAATACCTCTTTTGATACGACAATTTCTTCAACAGAATTGAGAATAAGTCCATTTAATACTTTTTCATCAATAGAAACATTTCTATCAGAAAATACCACAATCCCGGGTATTGGATCTTTTTCAGGGCATTCAAATTTGAAAGAATTTTGTCCCATTGATTTCATGCGTCTCTTAGCATTTTTATTTTTTAAAACACTGGCAGGGAATTTTGTACCATATTGCCCAGCCACTTTATTACTTGCATTTTCAGCTAATTTCACTATTTGAATAGGAAAATCATTAAATGCGGGCCCGCTGGGATTCTTCACCTGAAAAGCAAGAATACCCACCTTATATTTAGCAAGGTTATCAACCACCTCTGATTCTTTTATTTTTGGATCTATGGGCTCGTTTGAAGCACAACCAATGAGTATTATAAGATTTGATTCTGCCTCCCTGCCCTGAAACATACGTGTTGCGGTATTTATTCCCTGAAAAACTGCCTGATAATCGGTTTTATCCTTACAACTTTCCATCGTAACTTCATTATCAAAAAATTCTTTAATATTATTATAACTATCTGTAAGAGGGCGTTGCTGAATGGAAATATCACCCTTTGGACATTGCTTTTCTGCATAATCACGATACACAACTAATCCTATTTTGTAATTGTTTCCTTTTCTTTCATCTTCTTTTAGCTGTTCGTTGCTTTCTTCACATTGTTTAATCACTGAAGTAATTGTACCCGAAATTGTGTTTTTAAAATCTTTAAGCCGTTCAGAACCATCAATAACAAAAACAATATTTACATTCCTGAATTTTTTTCTGAGAACATTATACTCTGCATCAATTTGCAAATAATCATCTGAAGAAATAACAGGATTTCCATTCTTGCCAAATATGTCGGTTACTATGCCTGTTTTAATATTTGCTTGATCTATTTTGTTTATTTCATCTAACAGAATAGGCATACGTTTCCATTCAGCCCTCATACGTTCAGTCACTCTTTTTTCCCATATAACAGATTCTTTTGAGCCTTTTTCACAGTTTTTCCTGAAATTATCAAGTCCGCTTTTGTTAAGAAAAACATAGTTGGGTATATTAGCTTTATTTCTTTCCTGAATAGCAGCCGATTCATAGTTGGGTTCCAAACACAAACGTTGTTTCCACTCTTTAATAATATCATTTTTTACCCATCCTAAAATGTATCTGGAAGCGCTTTGTATTTGATTCGAGCCTCTTATTTCATTTACTTTTCCCACTAAATAAGCATTTCCATCCTTTTTGAAAATATAAAGGAAGTCGAATAACCTAAAATCATTGTCGTTTAGTTTACTTAATTGGGGATCGTCATACAGTGACAGTTTTTGCTGGGAAAGCTGAGTTGCATTTTTTTTAATATCACCTAATGTGTTAACAGAATTAATCGCCAAACCCTTAATAGAATAACGCTGAGGAGTTGTCAGGCAGTTTTGCCACAAAAGCATTTTACTTTTGCTCACCCATCCATAATCTTCCAGCTCTTTTGCAATAATAAGCTGCTTTTTCTTTTTATTAAAAGCATTCGGAACATACTTTAATATATGGATGAATTGTCCATCTTCTTCATGAACATAAAATGCCTCCATAAATTGAAGTCTTTTAACTTCTGTTTTTCCTGCGGGAGCTGAGTATGTTGGAGTACCCTCTCTGTCGGAGAAAACAATCCATATATTATTTGTAGATTCCTCTACTTTCGGCAACTCTTCCAAAGGAGATTCTGCTCCTGTCGGGAAATTATAGGCCTTCGGGAATGGAAGTACTTTTTGACCAATAAAACTTTTCTGTGCATAACAGAAAGCTGTTATAAGGATTTGAAAAGACAAAAACGTTTTAAAAATTAATCTTCGTTTCATATGCAGATAATTTGTTTTTTTAATTGCCATATGCCTGTCCCGCCAGTTGCGGGAGAATACGCCATGTGTATTTTCATTAGTGTTTTTGTTCAAGGAACATGGCTATTTCATATATAGTATCAAAAAGTTAAAAGTTTATATGTAATATTTTCCTGGCCATATTCGGTTCTGTAAAAATTAAGAGCTGTTTTAATTTCTTCAGGTTTTACCGGTAAAGTCGCGAATGGACAGTTTATGGTAACATCTACCTTTTTGTTAAATGAATATGCTATTTCGGCAGGGAAAAATTTGAATAAAGGGGCAGCTTTACTACAGATATTGCCGGCAGTTTCTCCAATGATAAAAAATTCAAAACTAATATCGCCATTGTATTTTTTTAATTTTTCATAAACAATATCTCTCATTTTTTCTACATCAAAAAACTGATCGGGAACGCTACTATTAGATGAAAACAGCTTATCTAAGATTTTATCCAAACTATTAGTGCTATAGGTAATTGTGTAATTAACCCCATTGCTCAGAAACAAAATAAATTTTTGATCCTCCGTTTTTATCTTATCAAAAATAGCTGATATTTTATCATACATTGCCTCATTTAAAATATCTTCTCTTGTGGGTTTACTGTTATCAATGTAAATAATTTTAAAACTCTCTGTTTGAGAAAAGCTATAAATCCCAAACAGAAAAAACAAGTTACAGATCAATATTATTTTTTTCATTTTCATGTTTTATAAATTTTCAATCTAACCTTCGCAAAGACGCAAAGTCACTAAATTACTTCCTTTGCGCTTTTGCACCTTTGCAAGAAAAAAACTCAAGCAGCAGTTTATAGTTGGCACGAGTAATGCTATTCTGTTATTTCAATATCATTAACAAATCCGTATTTGTCTTTTCTTAGCTTGATACTTTTTATACTAAATTCTCCCGTTATACCCAATCGTTTCAAATAAGAATCAAATTCAGCTATTTTACCATTTATTTTAATTGGCATTGAGAAATATCCATTTATATATTTATCAAAATCCTGGCTGGTAATTTCCCTGTCAGCTATCTTCTGCAGCATGCTCTTAAACTGTGCTTCATTTATTTGAGGTGCTCTCAGGGAGGCGCTTTCATTGTTTACTTTATCAACAGATGGTGTGATTGGTTTAGGGTTTACTTTTATTTCATACTGGGCAATTTCACTATCACCATTGATTATCAGCGTTACCTTTTTTAAACCGGGCTCCCGAAATGTATAAGAAGGATTTTGAACTTTTGAATCAATACGTCCGGTTTCACTGAAAAACCATTCCCAGCTTGTTGCCTTGCCAGATACCTCTTTAAAGGATACAGGCACACCTACATAAGCCATTTTAGCACCTTCAATCTGAGGCTTAGGTAGAATCTTTTCTACTTTCACCTCCTCAGCATCTTCAGGCATTACCTCAATAAAAGTAACTTTATCACAATCCGAAGAATTATTAGTCCTGAGTCGTACGGTATAGTTACCGGGTTTCATGTAAATATGTGATTCTATTGAATGTGTTCCGGAAACAGAGCTGTCGCCATAATCCCATTCCCAGGATTTTGCTGATGGGTCTTCATATTTAAAGGTTACCAACTCTTTCACCTTGGGAGATTTATTACTTAGCGTAAATTCCGCATCAGAACATTTGTTACCTAATAACATTCTCAATACTAAAATAATTGCACCAATAAGTATCAGCAACAATAAAACAATAAAAACACCTTTATCTATTCCTTTTCTTTTTGCCATTTTTTTATTTTTAATTATTTATTACCCGTTGTTTTATATAATTTAACCACAAGTCCAACATTAACCCCCAAATTAAAATTACTAATTTCATTCACCGCAGAAAGCGCAGTATTGTATTTCCCCATTTTTTCCATTAAAGGTTTATTATAATCTGAATTATTCAGCATTTTAAGATAAATAGCACTGATGCCTGCTGTAAAATTTATTTTTTCCGACATCGGAATAGAGGCACCCATCCTGAGTAATCCGCCATAAACCTGTTTAAATTTATATTTTTCAGAACGAGCAGCATCTTTTTTATTTATTCCAACATTAAAATTTTGCAATGAATTGAAATATTCATCCTCTGTCTGAGAATCCTGGTCAGAAGCATGAAACGCTTCTTTTGTAATCACCCAGTCATTTCCATCAATTTCAGCATCGGAATCAAAATAATATCCATTTCCATCATACTGATAAACGGCTTCATAATCGGCAGTAGCAGTATACTTCGAACTTACTACAGAGGATAAAATAAAGACAGGGCCGCAATCAATATAAAAGCCGGTTTTATCTGTGCCGCTGTTATATCTTAAAATAAGATTTGCTCCTAAATTGTTCATTGAAATATTTTCTGAAACATTGTAAGCGGTATAAAGCCGCATGAAATCAGGAAGTCCGTTTTCATTCTGGCCGCCCTTATATGCCAAATGAAGTGTATCGTATGTTAATTTTGCCTGCGAGTAGTTAAAAAACAAACCAGCGCCTATGCCTATCTTTTTCGATTTTCCAAACATAAGGCTTACATTCACATCTCCACTAAAAGCTGCTCCACCTTTAGAGGAAAATTCTATTAAGGAACTTTTGCTCATAATCAAACTATCATAATTCATTTTTGACAATTCGGGCTTTTCTATTGTTGCCGAGTTTCCTGAACCAGAAAGGTTGAAAGACAAAGTAACCCCAGGTTTTTCCATAGGCGTTTTCTCTCCTTTACCAGACTCTTTAGAAGCAACAGATCCGGCTGGTTGTGGGCATTCTAGGCAGGAAATAGGATTGCCAACAAGTTTCCTGATGCTTGAAATTTTAGCCGTTGTATAGTCATCAGACAACTTTAACTCCAGCTCCAAAATAGCTCCCTGGTTGGAAATAAAATACTGTCCCATATATTCCCCGGAAATAGTACGTTGTATTGCTATCTGCGCAGTTTTATCAGTCAGATTTTCAAAACTGACAGCCGAATTTAAATATTTAATAGTTATGCCTTTGGGAAAATACTGCTCGTAATCCACAATTAAATTATCTATTGTTTTTTCGTTATTAGTTAAGAATTTATTCGGAAAATTGGCAGGAGTAATATCATCCCAAACTATTGCATCTTCCTCAAATATTGAAAGAAACGCCTGTTTTTTTTCTTCAGTAATTCCTGGCACTCCCTGTTTATAAAGTTTTGACACTTTTAAATATTGTTTCAGAACAGCATAAACAGTATTGGCCGCAGCTTTTCGTTGTTGCATAGTTATGCCACCTTGCGCAAAAATTACGTTGAGTCCACAAAAAATAAATCCGAAAGAAAGACAAAATGCTTTTTTCATCTTATTATCCTACAATTTTTATAATTTCTGTAATCTTGCCTTTAGTAAAATCCTCCGACATTTTAATAACCAACTCCAAAACAGCTCCTTCATTGGTAATAAAATATTTTCCCGGATATTTTCCTGAAATATTTCTCTGAATCACAATCCTAACATCATTATCAGCTAAATTATCAAAATTAATATTTGACTTTAAAATCCTGACGATAAGCCCGCCCGGAAAATATTTTTTATAATCAGCAACTAATTTCTCTACTGTTTTTTTAGAATTTTTCTCCGTTTTATCAGGAAAATCAAAGGGTGTAAGATCATCCCAAACTATAGCATTTGGTTCAAAAAGTTCAAGGAACAAACGCTCCTGTTGTTCTGAAATACCATTAAGCCCTTGTTTTTGAAGTTTTGAAGTAACTACAAACTGACTAAAAATCGAATAAACAGTAACCGCTGCAGTTTGTTTTTCTTCCAATGTGAGTATTCTTTTTTCTTGTGCCTTCACGAAATTTTGGCTCAAAAGGATAAATAGAAAATAAAGAGAAAATTTTTTCGCCATTTTTAATTCTGGATAATTAGTTTTCTTGAAAATTTGGTATGAGATATAGTTTCAAGCTCTATCACATATATTCCGTTGTTCAATTCTTTAATATCGATTGATAAATGGTATTGAGGATTAACAATTTGTTTCTTTCCCGTACATCTGCCTGAAATTTCAGAAATACGATAAGAAATTATATTTTCATAACAGGCAATACTCAAATTTTCTTTGGCAGGATTGGGAAATAAATGAATTGATTTTTCGGATGGCAATCGATCTATTCCCAAAAATTGCGGATTCACGTATGATTTGGTAAAACAACCACCGTCATTCACAATTACCCAATATTCCTTATTACTGTTTGGATAGTCAGTAGCATGATACTGCTGAAAAACAGCTCCACTGATTGGGACTGATTCAAGTGTTGGAATACTATCATATCCCCATTGATAGGAAATCCCCGTTCCATTCATTTGGCAAACAAGCCAGTTATCAGCTAATATAGAAATAGTAACTGGTGCAGGAGCTGCATTCTGTGAAACTGTGATATTTTCAGAATGGTTATTGATACAGCCTGTTGATATAAAAGTTACTTGTAACGTTATTACAGCGCTGCCGGAAGTATCGAAACTAAATTCGGAATTAGGTGTCCCTCCCCATATAGATGCTAAACTTGCATTTGTAGCAGACCACGAAAAAGAAACTCCATTCTGAATAGTATCTAAAGTAAAGGACATATTTTGGGTTCCCAAACAAACAGTAGAAGAATAAGGAGTAAAAACCGGTTCATCAGGAAGCGGGTTAACAGCCACGTTAACACTATAAGTAGCAGCATTTGTACAACTGTTAGCTGTTATACTGTAAATATAAATTACATTAACCGGGTTAGCTGTAGTATTAGTAAGTGTTTCACTAATATTATCCGTTCCATTTCCTGCTGAATTGCTTATTCCTGCTACTACTGGTCTTGTCCAAATAAAAGAAGCTCCAGAAGTTGTACTTGACGGCACATAGCTAAAAAGGTTATCACTGCATATTGCAGGGGGCGTTAAACTACTACTCAATATAGGTGTTGGGTTCACTGTAACAATTATACTATAAGTACCGGAATTTGCACAACTATTGGCTGAAAGACTGTAAACATAAGTAACATCTGTTGGATCTGCCGTTGTGTTAGTAAGTGCCTCACTGATACTGCCCGTTCCGTTGCCAGCCAGATTGCTAATGCCTGTTACAGCTGCTCTTGTCCATATAAATGAAGTGCCTGATGTTGCACTTGCTGGAGTATAGTTAAAAGTGGTACCACTACAAATGGACTGGGAAGCAGTGCTACTGCTTAGGGTAGGTATTGGATTTACTGTTATAGTTGCTGTTATGGGAACTCCTTCACAAAAAGTAGGAGTTGGCCCTGTTGGGATTATCGTAAAAGTAACTGTTACAGGTGCTGTGGTTGTATTTGTTAATGCTGCACCAACAATGTTGCCTGCACCGCTTGATGCGAGGCCTGTTACGCTGCCTGCTGAAAGAGAACCATTGTTTCTGACCCATGAATAGGTTGTATTTGCAACACTATTGCTGGTGCCTATAACAATTGTTGAAAATGCACTTCCTGAACAAATAGTTTGGCTATTGTTCGTGGCTGTTGCAACTGGTATCGGATTAATCGTTATTTCAATAGCCGTTGATATATTTGTACATACACCCGATGTAACTGTTCGCCTGTACCAGCTTGTTGTTGTTAAAGTGCCAGGAGTATAAGTGATCCCTGTATTTGTTCCTGAGGCTGTGGCAAAACCCGCACTACTGCTGGTGGTTGATAATTCCCATAAATAAGAGTACGAGCCGGTTCCCCCGGATGGTATACTACCGGTTAGTGCGCCTGGTGCAGTTCCTGAACATATAGTTTGTGCTGATGTTACATTATTATTGGATATTCCAGGCGTAACGGTTATTTGTATTACTGTTGAAATATTCGAACAGGGGCCTGATATGACAGTTCTCCTGTACCAGGTTGTTGTAGTTAGAGTTGCTGGTGAATAACTGGCTGTACTGTTTGTTCCGGTTGCAGCAGCAAACCCGACCGTACTGCTTGTTGTAGATGATTCCCACAAATAGGTATAAGAGCCGTTACCTCCTGTTGGAGTACTTCCTGTTAATGCTGATGGCACACTTCCGGAACAAATAGTTTGATTTGCAGAAATTGTATTGCCTGCAATTACAGGATTAACAGTTATTTCAATAGCTGTTGAAACATTAGATGAACATGGCCCCGATGTAACAGTTCTTCTGTACCAGGTAGTTGATGTTAATGCGCCTGGCGTATATCCAGTGCCGGTATTTGTTCCGCTTGCCGGAGCAAAGCCTACAGTGCTGCTGGTAGTAGATGATTCCCATAAATAGGTATAAGAACCACTACCCTCTGTTGGTGTACTTCCTGTTAATGTTGTAGGTGTATCTCCTAAACAAATAGTTTGTGCAGTACTCACAGTATTGTTTGCAATTGTATTATTAACCGTTACTGTTATATCATTACTATTGGCTGTGCAGGATACACCGCCTAAAGTGCTGGTTGTGATTCGCCTATAGGTTGTAGTTGCTGCTAAACCTGAAGGAACATCATATGTTGAACTTGTTGCAAGAGTCGTACTGTACCCATCGGTGCTTTGCTTCCACTGATAAGTGAGCGTTCCCAAACCTGTGGATGACACACTTTCTGTAAAAGCAGCAGGATCATCACCACTGCATATTGTTTGAGAGCCGGATATTGTTCCACCTGTTACGGAATTAACAGTCACTGTTATATCATTGCTGTTTGCTGTGCAGGATACACCGCCTAAAGTGCTGGTTGTGATTCGCCTATAGGTTGTAGTTGCTGCTAAACCTGAAGGAACATCATATGTTGAACTTGTTGCAAGAGTCGTACTGTAACCATCGGTGCTTTGCTTCCATTGATAGGTAAGCGTTCCAGAACCGCTGGAGGCAACACTTTCTGTAAAAGCAACTGGATCACCACCACTGCATATTGTTTGAGCCCCGGCTATGGTTCCACCGGTTACGGAATTAACAGTTACTGTTATATCATTACTGTTTGCTGTGCAGGGTACACCGCCTAAAGTGCTGGTTGTGATTCGCCTATAGGTTGTAGTTGCCGTTAAACCTGAAGGAACATCATACGTTGAACTTGTTGCAAGAGTCGTACTGTACCCATCTGTGCTTTTCTTCCATTGATAAGTAAGCGTTCCCGAACCGGTAGATGCTACACTTTCTGTAAAAGCTGCCGGATCACCTCCACTGCATATTGTCTGGGAGGTTGATACGGTTCCACCTGTTACAGAATTTACCACAGAGGTAAGTGTTGCATGAACTGTTCCGTTTGTGTCCCCTGCAATTAAAGATGTCCCTCCTGTTCTGTTAATAGTAACAGGGCCGGAAGCTCCTGTTATTCCTCTTACCTCGATCCCTGAAATTGTTATTGAATTTATAACAGATGTACCAGTTACCGTAAAGGTGAGAGTTAATGTGCTCGCATTTGTCAAAGCTATAGAAACAGAGCTTATCTCTGAACCAGTTGCAGATGCTGTCCCGGCCGCTGTAAATTCAAAATTAGCCGGTGCTGTAAGAATAAGCGTCCCTCCCGCTACTACTGAAAAATTAGCTGCTGCACTTTCAGTAATAACAATATTGCCCAAGGTATCAGGATTTGTTGGAAATGGAGAACATCCTGTAATTGTCAGCGATGGGGCTGTTATAGTTGCCTGCGAAAACGCATTAGTACTATAACCAGCAGACATAACTATAACAAACAGCAATAATTTTATAACACCCTCTTGAAAATTTTTGCAGGAAAACAAATTGCTTTTCATAACATTTTCCGATGTTAAAACGCTGAAATGGTTATTTGAAAAAAGTATATTCCTGACAGATACAACATCAGTGAAAGCAAGATTTAAAAAACTTTCGCAAATATAAACAATAAAGTGAATTTAAGGTTATTAGCGTTTGGCAAAAACAACTACAAAAACATTCGTTTAATAATTGCTAACAAAATAACATTTCACCTAATCATTAACAATGTTATCAGAATTAACTTATGAAAACGCGCGTGAGGAATGAACAAAAGCGATGCCGTGTCGGACGTGCGGAGAAATCATTTGTTCTTGATTTTTTGGTTCTTTTTCATCAAG
>JAHEXZ010000121.1 GCA_023251835.1 Bacteroidota bacterium
ATTTATTATCAAAAAGCAAATATAATTTGCTAATAGAAAATAATAAGATTTGCTATTTGCAGTAAAAAAAAGAATGCATACAGGCAGAAAAATAAAGTTGCTGCGTACCCTTAAAAATCTTACACAGGAGGAACTGGCAGAAAAGATAAATAAAACAAGAGCGTTGGTTTCCCATATAGAACAAACCGGTAAAGTAAACCACTATACACTCACTGTTATTTTAAAAGCCCTGAATATTTCTTTTGCAGATTTTGAAAATTTTAGTGATAAAGGTCTTCTAAAAGCCAACTCTACACATTATGCTATCAATGAAGAATTAACCATTTTGAGAGATAAAATAGAACATTATCAAAAAGAAAATGAATTGCTTAAAAAGCTTATAGATTCACAGAAAAAAACAATTGACGTGTTGGAAGATAAAAAAAGGGGAAGAAAAGGATAGTGCTCTGGCTTATAAAATTTAAACAGTTACTTGATTACCTGATGAAAATTTAGTGTTTTTGAAGCTGTCTCAAAAATTTAAAAAGGTCATTGCGAGACTCTTTAGTCGAAGCAATCTTCCCATTTATTGTGAGATTACTTCTCTTCGTTCGCAATGACGATTCTAATTTGTAACTTTTGAAGCAGCCTCAAAAACGCCAAATCCGCCAAAAGCTTATTCGATATAAACCCTATTAACTTTTGACACTTTCATGGGATAAAGTTTCCGGAACAGCACCAATTTGCTGCATCATTCCAAGAGCATCAAATTCGGACCACTCTTCAGTAATTTTTCCGTTTTCAATTTTTTGCATTGATAATCCTGAGACTTTCAATTTTTTGTTGCTCGGGGAAATTCCCTGAAATTCACCTTTGTGAGTTCCTTCAAAAGTTACTCTTGTTACTACAAAATCTCCTTCTGCTATCTGGTTTTCAACTGTAACTTTCGTATCCGGGAAAGCTGTATTATATTCTTTGTTAAGTTTTACCGAATCCTCGTAAGTTAAAGGTGTTGGTTGACCTGGAAAATGCAGACGATACTTGTTTGCGTCAGTGACTTTTTCCAATAAATTGTAATCTTTTTTTTCGAATGCCTCAAAAGATTGGCGGGCTATTTTTTTACTTTCTTGAAAATTTTGTGTTGCCATATTTTTATAGTTTTTTTTATATCCCTCTTATTTTTTTGTACGGAAAGTGAGGAATAAATACTTACCGTACATTTTTAAATCGCTGCAATATTAATTTGTAGAGAGAGAATTATAGATTTTTTTCGGCAGTAATGGTTTTTTACATGCCGGTTAACCAAAATTTGTTATATGAAAAAATAAAGGTGGAGGAGGGGATTCAGCCAAAGTATAACAAATTAGAGTATTTGTATAATTCTTTTTGGATAACCTATATTGGTAGAATAATTGACAGCCCTCAGCCAGATTTCGACTATGCCTGTCTTCCAAACAGGATTGACTTGATCTGACTGAGGGCTGATACTTGTAAAAACAATACCCTTTATTTTATAAAAGCAGGCTTGAATGTGATCATAACATATGCCCAATTGCTGATTTGATCTGTTCTACCATTGCCATTTGAATCTTTAACTCCTTTAACTATACCTATTGTTGGAGATGGGAGATAGTGCGAATACCCTGCCATTACACCTACTCCACCAGGAAGATTATAACCAAATGTTAAATCAATTTCTGAACCTAATGAGCTGTTCATTGCTTTATATTGTCCGGTTTGTGCCAGTTCCTTGGTATCAAGAACATCGGCAGCGGCCATAAATTGATGCAGGTCAAGAGCAATATTCCAACTTTCTGCTTTGTATTTCAGTTTTAAGTATGCATCTTGTAAGCCAACAGTATTAATATGGTTTCCAACATAGTAATAATCCATATAACCATTAAATTTATGGTTTGTACCAAAAACAGGGTTAAAAGAATGGTTTACATTTTTGTATGCAGTAGTAGTGTCTGTCTGGCTTTGTCCTGATATGTATTCATAGCCTAATCCAACAGTGAATTTTTCTTTTAAGGTATATGCAAGGTCTACTCCTCCAAGCATGGCTGCTACTTTTTTAGGGACTCCTTTACTTGTCAAAGTCATATCAGTACCACTTTGGTAATAAAAATTTACACTTGCAAACAATGGTTTTGTTTTATATTCTGTATGAGTTCCAAATGTGGTAACATAACGTGTGCTATGCACTGTTGCCGGGGATTGTTGTCCCACATTCAAGGCTAATAAACTTATGTTTAAACTTTTGATTTGTTTATTTAGCCATAAATACTGCATTTCTTTATAGCTTTTAATGATGGTATAGCTCGTGCCTGTTGTGGCATTTGCGTTTTGGTTGTATGCAAAACCTGCATGAGCGGTAAAGGTACTGTCAGCATACTTCAAAAGAAATGCATCATGGCTTCTTGCCTGTTGTGCCCAATTAACAGCTCCTAATATTCTTTCATCATCATAACTTATTTCCTGACGGCCTAATTTGGCAGAGATTTTTTTACTGAAAAAATATTCGGCCCAGCCTTCATGTAAGCCAAATGATCCACCGCCATCGCCCATATTTAATTGAGACTGATTACCCCATACTCTTACATCCTGAAGTACAAAACCGGTTTTAAATTTATCGGCCTTATAACCAAAATTTAAACGTGTTCGCTGAAGTACAAATTGAGAAGATTTCTGTAAGGTATCCGCTGGTGATCCAAAGCCGTGCAAATACTCAAAACGAGGCCTTATTTCGCCTGTTAATGTAATTTGTGCATGTGCTATTGTTGCCGTTGATGCAACAATGGCGGTGAGCACAGCGCCTTTTTGTATAATTGTTTTCATAACTTATTTATTTGTTTGTTGTTTGGGTTTTATTTTTTTACTGAATTTTTGGGCAAAACAATCCTAACAGAAGAATTTTCTTCTTTTTTTATACTCCGGCCGAATGAGTTTGCGAAAAACAGCAAACTTATTCGCTCGGTATATCCATATTTCCTGATTAATTTTTATACCACACTAGTAATTCTGTTTCTTATTACTAGTGTGGATTTGATAATTTTAACTTGGACACTCGCATCCTTTACGTTGATAGTAATACCAGTTAATTACTGTTCCTATCACAGCAAACACAATTAATCCATAGAAGAAATTTTTGGCGTTACCTGTAGCAGTAATTGCACTACCGATTAATGTTGCAAAAATGAAAGGGCCGTATGCAGCAATTGCAGCAGTCCAGCCTAATACCCCTGCTGCCTGACGTTGATTTTCAGCAAAGATAATAGGATATTGACGGAAAGTGCCAGCATTGCCAACTCCGGTAAAGAAGAACAGCCCTAACATTACTCCTACAAACATTGGAAACTGATCCATACTTGTTGGCGCTACTAATCCCATACTTACTAACATTGCACCACCAATAATTAATCCTATTCCGGTAAGTGTTGTTAAAACAGCACCACCTACTTTATCGGCAATAAATCCAAATAGAACACGACTTGCTGATCCGATTAATGGTCCATAGAATGCAAAGGCCAAAGGATCGGGCGCGTTCGGGAAATTACCATACAATGTTTTAATCATTAAAGGAAATGCTGCTGCTAAACCCGAGAATCCACCAAATGTCATTACATAAGTAACGGTACAAAACCAGGTATGCTTATTCCCAAAAATATCCAATTGTTCTCTGAAAGATGCTTTTACAGGAATACTTTTGAGGTATATCCAGCAAATTATTGCCAATATAACGAGTAATGGGGCGTACCAAAGCGCTGCCGATTGTAAATAAACATTTTTGTTTTTAACTGCTGTTGTGTTCTCATCAAATTTTTTCATCACTTTTTCGCCCGCTTTCGGATGAATTTTACTTATAGCTCTTGCCTGTGATTTTACAGGAAGAGCAGCAAAGAACGCGGCTTTATCATCAATACTCACTACTTGTTTAACAGAGTCTTTTATTTTTTTATCTACATTAAAAATAATTTTATTTTGTACGGCAGTATCCAATGATGCGAAAATTTCTGTTTTTTTAGCCACATCAATATTTTTCAAATTCGCTGTTGCTTCTTTTGCATCAATGCTCGTAAACACTTCTACTGCTCCATAAGTTGCAATACCTAACATAGCAGGTGTCATAAACTGTGCAAGCGAAACACCGAAGTTCCCAATTCCTGCCTGGATTCCGAGTGCTGTACCTTTTAATCGTTTTGGAAAAAACATATTGGTACTTGGCATATAAGATGAAAAATCTCCTCCACCAAATCCGGAAGTGAATGCAAGCACCATTAACACCCAAAATGGCGTATTGGGATCCATTACTGCTAAACCAATGCCAATTACCGGAATTAATTTAATTAAAGTGGCTATGGTAATGATATGACGTGTGCCATAGATGGGTAATAAAAAAGTATGTACAATTCTCAAGGTGCCAGCAGCTAATCCTGGCATAGCAGCCAGCCAAAACAATTGATCGGATGTGAACTTAAATCCTATTCCTGGTAATTTTACTACAATTGCGCTCATCATAAACCAAGTGGCAAATGACAGTGTTAATGTGAATGTTGTAATCCACAGCGTTCGCCATGCAATTTTTTTACCTTCAGATTCCCAGAAATTATTGTCTTCCGGAGTCCATTTGTCAAGCCATGTAGCCATATTGTTTTGGTTTTTTTTAGTGAATAAATTAATTTTACTTTTTTACTTATCTTACTATTCTTAATATCGGGCAGGGTGCGTCTTTAAATACATTATATGTTCTGCTACCCATTAATAATTTACCTAAAGGAGAAGCTCTATGGCTGGCTAAAATAATCAGTTCTGCACTATGTTCTTTTGCAACAGAAATTATTTCGGAGGCAACATCGCCTTGTCCAAAAACAGCTTCAATGTTATCTACATTTAATTCTTTTAATTTTTTTGCTTCACGGATTAGCATTTCCTTTCCTTCATTTATCCAGTTCTCCCTGATGAGCGACCATTCCGGTGAATCTGATGCCAATACACCGGTACTGTGAAATTTTTCATTGACGTACAATAAAATCAATTTGGAACCTGTTGTTTTGGCTAAATAAGCGGCTTGCGTTCTGGCCTTGTCTGCTAACTCAGAATTACCAACCGGGTACACAATTGTGCGGTAAGAAAATTCTCCATTTGCTGTTATTGGTTTGTGTCTTTCGATGGCTACTCTCGGAATGTGTGTGTGAATTTCAAATTCAATTTCTTCTTTCTTTTTAGCCAGGGCTTTTCCGCCTTTACCAACCCATTCTTTGGTCCACTTGCGTTGTGCCACTCTTAAAACCAAAAATGCAATTGCAGCCAATATTGCAAATGATACAAATCCCCAGAAAAAGGAATCTGTATTTTGTTTGGAGAGGCCCATTGCATTTGGAATAAAGCTGCCTCCCAAGGCTCCTATTTCACCAATCATACTTCCTGCAACTGCGGTTGCTAAAGGCCAGCGGAGTGGAACTAATTGAAACAATGCCCCGTTGCCAGCTCCAAGGGCTGCAAAACAAATCATAAATAAAATGGTAGTTGCTGTAAGGCTAACAGAAATTCCGGCAATGAGCATACATATAATGATAATTCCAAAAACTGCTGATAAGGTATTTATCCCTCCCCACCTGTCTGATGCCCAACCACCCACAATTCTTATGGCACTACCCATTAAAGCCGCAAGCATAGTAAGTTGTCCGGCTTCTATTTTAGAAACTCCGAATTGGTCATGGAAATATGTCGGAAGAAAATTTGATAATCCGATAAAACCACCGAATGTTATTATATAAATAAGATTAAAGGTCCAGCCATCTTTTTCGAATAAACAGGATAAATGTTGTTTTAAGGTTTGATGTTCTCTGTCTGGTGGTTCTTTTGCAAATACAATCATTACAACAATTGGTATCAGCATGAAAATTGCTGCCATACCATAAACAGCCTGCCATCCAAATTTTGTGGCTAATGGTGGTGCAAAAAGCATTGCTAATACAGTTCCACTATTGCCGGCCCCTGAAATACCCATTGCTAATCCTTTGTATTTAGGAGGAAACCAGCCTGAACCAAGAGAAAGTGCTACACCAAAACTTGCACCGGCTATTCCTAACAATACTCCCATTTTTAATACATCAGAATAGTCAATTACAAAGTAATAACCGAAGAGCATCGCAAAGAAAATCAAAGTCATTTCTGTCAATGCTGCGTTTTTTCTACCTATATATTGTGCTAAAATACCTAATGGAAAACGCATAATTGCACCTGCCAAAATAGGAACTGAAATCATAAATCCCTTCTGTGCTGGTGTTAAATTAAATTCTTCACTTATAAATGGTGCCATTGCACCGTTTAACACCCAAATTGCAAAGCAGAAATCGAAATAGAGAAATGCCGAAAACAAAGTTGGTGCGTGACCTGACCTCAAAAATGTTTTAAAACTCGCCATAGTATCAAAGTATTTTTTGTTTATTACCCGATACAAAGGAAGACGATATCTTTTTCATATAAACTGACGATTATCAGGTAGAGTAGCGATTTTTGTCATAAATACCAATGATTGCAAACAGCTTTTCATTACTAAAAACTATTGCTTGATTTAGCTGGGTAAAAAAAACTTCTACTTGCTTCATAATATTGTCTTTATTTGCTTTCGGAAGCGAGGAATAAATATTGAAAAAAAATTTTTTAACGGGATGGAAAAGTGGATGCAACAATAAAACGTTGATTAAACCAAAAATAAATCGTTTCCAAATACTCCCAAACATATATATTTATCGCTATTTCGATAGGACTGTTGAGCCGGATAAAGAAATTCCAATCTGCTCATTTGGTTCCGTCTCTTCATTTTTTATTTTCACTTTTCCACCTTTACCCACCCATTTTTTTGTCCATTTAAGTTGTGCAAGTCTTAAAACAAGAAATGTTATAGCTGCTAAAAAAGCAAATGAAACAAATCCCCACATGTAAGAACCTGTATTTTGTTTTGAAAGCCCCATAGCATTTGGAATAAAACTGCCACCTAAAGCACCAATTTCACCAATCATACTGCTGGCCACAGCAGTTGCCAATGGCCAGCGCAAAGGCACTAACTGGAATAAAGCACCATTTCCGGCTCCAAGTGCAGCAAAACATATTGCAAATAAAATTGTAGTGGCAGCAACACTAATAGGAAAGCCGGCTACAAGCATCGTGATGATAATAATACCAAATACTGCGGTTAAGGTATTAATTCCTCCCCAGCGGTCAGATGCCCAACCCCCAACAACCCGTACAGCACTCCCCATTAAAGTAGCAACCATTGTTAGTTGTCCGGCTTCTACTTTTGAAACCTGAAACTGATCATAAAAATAAGTTGGCAAAAAATTGGCTAAACCAATAAACCCGCCAAACGTAATGATATAAATTAAATTGAACGTCCATCCGTCTCTTTCAAATAAACAGGATAAGTGTTGTTTTAATGTTTGATGTTCTCTGTCAGGGGGTTCTTTTGCAAAGATTGCCATAACAATAATAGGTAATAACATAAAAATGGCTGCCATCCCATATACTGCCTGCCATCCAAAACGTGATGCCAATGGAGGAGCGAATAGCATTGTTAGTACAGTTCCACTATTACCTGCACCTGCAATTCCCATTGCCAGTCCTTTTTTTTCAGGTGGAAACCAACCGGAACCTAAAGAAAGTGCTATTCCAAAGCTTGCTCCTGCTATTCCCAGTAGAACACCCATATTAAGCACTTCTGAAAAACTGTCAACCATAAAATAGCCGTATAACAATCCCGTAAGTACAAGCAACATTGATAATATTGCTGCCGATTTACGACCAATATATTGACCTAATAAGCCAAGCGGAAAACGAAATATTGCTCCCGCAAAAATCGGAACGGAAATCATAAATCCTTTTTGTGAAGGTGACAGGTGGTACTCCTCACTAATGAATGGTGCCATTGCACCATTTAATACCCATATAGCAAAACAAAAGTCGAAGTATAAGAAAGCTGAAAATAACGTTGGTGCGTGACCTGATTTTAAAAATGTTTTAAAATTTCCCATATAAAATCTTCAATATTAAATTCTATCACACAAAAGGAGTTTATTATTTAAAAAAGGAAAATGATGCGTAACAGAATAAAATATTTCTTTTGTCCATGTACATTTATGATTTAAATCATAAAAGAGATAGACTAATTAGAAGCAGTGGCGGTATCGGATATATGGTATAATTCTTTAAAAATATCAGGGCGGTAATAAGGAATTGTAAAATCATATAATTTCTCAGGTTGTAAAATAATTATTTTTTTTCCCTGTATACTTATGATTTTTCTTTTTCGGAATTCCGAAAGGCATCTGATCAGCTGCTCTGTACTTAATCCTGCTAGTTCTGCCATGTCTCTTCTGCTTAGCATAACATCAAGTAAAAATGTCTGGCTCTTTTGAACCATCCCGAATGTTCGTTTAATAATTAACAAGGCTTCTGCCGCTTTTTCCAAAACGGTCATTTGTGCAAGGTTTTTCATTCTTGTTTCTGCGATTCGGAGTTCTTCAGCATAAAATAGCATAAGCTGATAAGAAAGTTGGGGCTCATTTATAAGAAATTCAGTAAAAATGGTATCTTCAATAAAGCATAATGTTGAGTCTTCAATTGCTACAGCAGATATAAGGTAATACTTATCTCCCAGCCCCCGATGACCCAATAAATGGCCATCTTTTGCAAAACGTATAATCTGCGTTTTCTGATTAAAGCCTGTATTAATCACTTTTACTTTTCCTGATTTTACAATATATATACCCTGAACAAGGTTCCCTTCATGAAAAATGTATTGCCCTTTTTTGTATAGGGCTATACGCTTAGATTTGTCTAAAATTTCTACTGATTGCTTTGAACAAAACCTATTTACAAAACAACCTTGTGGGCAACTGGTACAACACGTAAAACTCATATTCCCTTTTTTTGCAATTTTATTTTTTTAAACACAATTATTATATGATTTGCATCATTGTTTGATAATACAATTCTCGGGAAAATTGTGTCCCGAAAATGGTTCTGAGAAGTTATTTGTTTTTTATGAACAAAGAATGTTTTTTATCCCCTGTATTTCAAAATAATCAACAGTTTAAGTATTGTCTGACGAATATTAGGCTGAAATATGATTTAAGTCATATTATGAGAAAATAAATCGCTGGAAATTTGTTTCAGAAACATTGGGGTTACATAATTTAAATACATCCTATACATTATGAAAGAAGTTCAAAGAATACCGAAAAAATTTGAGTCAATGTGTGCTCAAAAAAGAAGTATTAAAAAATTAACGGCTTTAATTACCTGTGTTATCTTTTCATCCACTGCAATGTTAGCTCAGGATGGGGAAGCTGTTTTTAAACAAAATTGTGGTGTATGCCATAAGGTAGGCGGAGGCAGATTGGTTGGCCCCGATTTGCTGGGTGTTACTTCAAAACGTTCTGAAGAGTGGCTAATGAAATGGACAAAAGGTTCACAGGCTTTTATCAAAAGTGGTGACCCCGGTGCAAAAGCCATTTTTGATGAATTTGGAGGTGTAGTTATGCCTGACCAAGGCCATCTGGCAGATGCTGATATTAAAGCCATCTATGCTTTTATTGCTGGCAAAAGCACTGCTGCCCCAACAACGGCTTCGGCTGAAGCTGAAAAAAAAGAAGTTGTTCCTGATGCATCCAATAATGCAACTCCTGAAGAAATTGAAAAAGGAAAAAACATTTTTATTGGTTCTATAGCACTTTCAAATGGAGGGCCAGCCTGTATCTCTTGCCACAATGTGAATTACTCAGGAGTTATTCCTGGTGGTTTATTAGCAAAAGACCTTACAACCGTTTATAGCAGATTAGGGGGAGATGCCGGTTTACAGGGTATGCTTGGTGCTCCACCTTTCCCGGCTATGGCACAGGCGTATAAAGATAAAACAATAACACCTGAAGAAATTGCTGCTATTGCTGCTTTTTTTAATAAGGTTGATAAAGATAAAACCAACCAGCAGGTGGCAACAATGAATCCTCTGCTTTGTGGTGGTATTGCAGGAGCTTGTTCGCTTCTTATACTTATTTTGATTATTTGGAACAGCAGAAAAAGGCATACGGTAAAAAAAGAAATATACAACAGACAAATAAAATCTATTTAGTTACACGAATTTTAAAAAAACTATAAACTATGAGTTGGATTGAAGATATCATCTCGCCTCAAACCCGTAAATGGGAAGAGTTCTACCGCAACCGCTGGCAATACGATAAAGTGGTACGCAGTACACATGGTGTAAATTGTACCGGTGGATGTTCCTGGAACATCCATGTGAAAGATGGAATTGTAGTTTGGGAAACACAAGCATTGGATTATCCTTTGCTTGAGGCTTCACTGCCTCCCTATGAGCCTCGTGGCTGTCAAAGGGGAATTTCATATTCCTGGTATTTATACAGCCCTATACGTGTTAAATACCCTCTAATGCGTGGAGCATTATTGGACTTGTTTAACAGAGAAAAACAAGCTGCCGGTGGTGACCCTATCAAA
>JAHEXZ010000062.1 GCA_023251835.1 Bacteroidota bacterium
GCGAGACGCTACGCTCAACGGAGTTTTTCAGTAGACCCTAATTATGAAATGGAAAACATACAAATAGGCTGGAAGCCTCGTTAAAAAGAGCGTAGCGAGACGCTACGCTCAACGGAGGTCCCCCAGTTAAGCGTAGCGTGAAAAAAAGGAGTTAAGCGTAGCGTCCCGCTACGCTTTTATTAACCGGCATCTTGCCGAAGTATGCTAAATATATAGATATTCAAGTGCAAAAGATTATGCAGAAGAAAAAGGTTTACTGAAAATTGAACCAGTAATTATGAAATGGAAAACATACAAATAGGCTGGAAGCCTTGTTAAAAAGAGCGTAGCGAGACGCTACGCTCAACGGAGTTTTTCAGTAGACCCTAATTATGAAATGGAAAACATACAAATAGGCTGGAAGCCTCGTTAAAAAGAGCGTAGCGAGACGCTACGCTCAACGGAGGTCTATCTATAAAGAATAAAGAGGTACCATTTCATACCTACGGCACTTCTATAGAGATTGCTACATTATTCTACCCATATCATGTCCCTAACGGGACAATTGAAAATTTGTCTCAGCACATCAAATATGGATTTAGCCAACAATAACCTTTGAACATTTTTTTAACAACCCATTAATTTCCATTAAAAAAAGTTTACCTTTGCGCCCGAATTTTAACCACTTAAAACCACTTAATAATGAGAAAAAAATTACAATTAGTCGCAACTTTAGGTGCCTTGGCCTTTTCTATCCAGGGCTATTCGCAGCAACGGTACCTGAATGAAGTATTCAGCACCGTTACTAAAACATCAAACGTTATTTATGGAAACAACATTTCTGTGTTAACAAGCACTCCTGTGGCTGCTGATATTACAATGGATGTGTATGAACCAACAGGTGATATTGCAACAGCAAGGCCATTAGTATTGGTTTTACATACCGGAAGTTTTCTGCCTGCAATAGCAAATGGCCAGGCAACAGGCTCTAAAACTGACAGTGCTGTTGTTGAAATGTGTACACGTTTTGCAAAAAAAGGATATGTAGCCGTTGCAGCTGACTACCGTTTGGGCTGGAATGCTATTTCTGGTAGCCAGGATGTCAGAACAGGTACACTTCTGCAAGCTGTTTACCGTGCTATACAGGATGCTAAAAATTGTGTACGCTATTTCAAGAATGACAGAGCTACTGCAAACACCTATAAAATTGACACTGGCAGAATTGCTATAGGCGGCTTAGGATCAGGTGGATATGTTGCTTTGGCTTATGCTTCCTTAAACCAAACGACAGAGTTGCAGTTAGGTAAATTTCTTGATAATTCTACTATCCCTCCTACTCCTTATGTAGTTCAGAGTGTATATGGAAATTTTGATGGAACAGACTCTACCTGGGCACCAGGTACGCCTCCAATTTTAATGAATATTCCTAACTATGCAAACTACAGTTCAGATATTCAGATGGTGTTTAATATTGGAGGTGCAGTAGGAGATATTTCCTGGATCAATGCAGGAGAGGTACCTGTTGTAGCTTTACAATGTACCCAGGATCCAAATGCTCCTTATGAAACAGGTGCGGTTATTGTTCCAACCACCGGTCAATTTGTGGTGGAAGCAAGCGGAAGCCATGATGTTATAGAGCGTATTCAGCTTGACACTATAGACAACAATGCTATTTTTAATAATTCGCTTTTTAATGATGTATATACTACACATGCTAATACTTTAAATGGAGGTTTAGAAGGTCTATATCCATTTGTAACGCCTGCACCAGGAAGCAATACCTGTTTAGATGGCAGTACAGAATCTGAACAAGGAAGCCCTTGGGATTGGTGGGATGAGGCTTATTTCATCGCAGCATATAATGCATACAGCGGAACAACCAATGGAAGCATTGTTAACTGTAAGCAGAAATTAAGCAATCCTGACATGTCTGCAACAAAAGGAAGATTATACATTGATACTATCCAGGGATATGTTGCTCCACGTATGGTATGTGCTTTAGACTTACCTGGCTGTACACCAAACCCGGCTGGTGTTAAAGAAAATGCAGGTGTATCTAACCTTAATATTTTCCCTAATCCTGCATCTTCCGCTATTCATTTTACAGCAAAAGGAAACGCCATTCAAACAGTTGAGCTTTATGATGTTACAGGAAGAATGGTGAAACAGGTTTCAGGACTGAATGTTATGGAATATACTATTCAGCGCGATGGACTAACATCCGGATTATACATCACAAAAATTAAATTAAATAAGGGTGGTATTGTAACTAAAAGAATTGTCTTAGAATAAGACACCCTACCCTCCCCACAGGGGAGGGATAAAAAAATACCCTGTTAGCTGCTTGCTAACAGGGTATTTTTATTTTCAATAAGAAGAGTTAATAAAGATTTCTCTCCTCAAACACTATTCCCATAGATTCTAATTCTTCCAATAGTGGCTCATAAATCTCCTTTAGAGTGGGTATTACAACACCACGGGCTTTTATTTTACCCTGCATAATTAACTTTGAAGCAATGGCTAATGGTAACCCTACAGTTTTTGCCATAGCAGTATATACCTGATCTTCTCCTTTTACAACTAAAGATGAGTTAAGCGCTTTTTTTGCACTACCATCTCCGGTTGGTATTGTATATTCAAACTGGTGCTGCATTACTATCATGTCTTTATCATGCACTTGTAATTTCCATTTCTTTTCCAGCAGGTCTTGTAGTATTTGTGCCGGAGTGGCATTTGCAACCGGTATCTTTTTGTCCTCAAAAATACCGAGCCATTCTATTTTGTGCAAGGCCTCTGCATCCATTTCATTTCCCATGAATGTTATCAGCTTATCTTTGGTCGACTGATTTCCTGAAGGTAAATAGGCCTCTAAAAGCTGTCGGTATGTTAATTTATCAGAAGCTTCTATTTTATAAGAGTCATCCGTTAATCCAAGTTTTACAAATACATTCCAGGCTCTGCAATAGCCCGGCATACGTAATGTACCACGCAGCATAGTTGGAATAGCAGCTATATTATATAACTTTCTGTATGACAATGAATCTCTGTTTGCATAAGCATCAAACAATCCATAATCTTCTACTTCAATCGTATCAATTTGGGTAAACAGCCGGTTATATGGAATGTATTTGTATTCACCTTTTTCAATATATTGAGCTGTACCCTGCCCGGCCAATACCACATTACGCGGGTTCCAGGAGAACTTATATCCCCAGGGGTTATCATTACTTTCCGGTGCAACCAATCCACCGCAATAAGATTTGAAAGAAGTAAGCTCCCCACCCAGTTCATGAATATGGTCAATAACCCTCATAGCGGAGGCATGATCAATACCGGGATCCAACCCTGTTTCATTCATTAAAATAATGCCAGCAGCTTTTGCTTCTGCATCCAGCTCTTCCATTTCCTTTGAAACATAGGAAGCTGTTGCCAGATGTTTCCTGAAACGAACACAATCCTTTGCCACATTCATGTGCATAGAAGCCGGCAACATGGAAATAATCATATCAGCATGTTTTATCTCTTCCTCGCGTTGCTGATCATTCATAATATCAAGAACAATAGGGCGTGCATTAGGGTGGTTGTTTGTTTTTTGTTTTACCAGATCAAGTGAAACGTCACCAACAGTGATGTTCCAACTTTCATGCAGGGAATGTTCCAGCAGGTAGTTGATTAATGATGATGCTGAACGGCCAGCTCCTATGATTAAAATGTTTTTCAAACTATTGGGATGAACTACAAATAATAGTAGTAAAAAATTATTTACAATATTGTTTAATGATCTCTTCTGCTTTGGCATTGCCTAATTTCATAGCCTTTTCAAAATCAGCACAAGCACCCTCTCTATCAGCAGTTTTGGTTTTTGAGATTCCACGGTTATAATAAGCCGGGGCGTAATCCGGCTTCAGCTCAATTGCTTTATTATAATCAAGCAATTCACCTTTATTATCGTTTAATTTTCCTTTCATTTCACCACGCAGGTTGTAAGCCTCATAAAAGTTGGGATTTAATTCAACAGCTCTGTTTAAATCTGCTAATGCTAATGAATAATCTTCCAGTTCGTTTCGTGCAATGGCCCTGCTATAATAAGGATCTGCATAATCCCATCTCAATTCTAAAATATAATTAAGGTCATGAAAAGCAGCCTTAAAATCATTCATAGTTACTTCTGCCCATGCTTTACCATGTAGTATTTTAGCATCTTCCGGCTTTAACTCCAAAGCTTTTTCAAAATCTTTTATTGCACCTGTATAATCCTTAACAGCAATTTTAGCATAGCCTCGTAAATAATATACTTCATAATCATTGGCGTTTACATCTATTGCCCTGTCATAATCCTGGATAGATGCAGTATAATTTTTTAGTTCATACTGTGATTTTCCTCTGTTTAAATACGTATAATAATCTGGCTTTGCCAGTATAGCCCTGCTATAATCTTCAACAGCTCCTGAAAAATCTCCTAATTTATCTTTAGCAGTAGCTCTGTTATGATAAGCCTGAAGATAATCAGGATTGATTTTTAAGGCTTTGTCATAATCTTTTATTGCTCCTTCATAATCTCCAAGTATATCTTTGACATAACCTCTCTGGAAAAATGCTTCATAATAATCAGGTTTTAATTCAATAGCTGAAGAATAATCTTTAATAGCTCCGGCATAATCTTCCAACTCACTTTTTGCTCCGGCACGGGTATAAAAATAGCCTGGTTCCTCAGAATTAAGCTCAATGGCCTTATTATAATCTTCTAATGCTTCTTTGTACATCCCTGCAATAGATTTTGCATTACCCTTTTTCATATAATTTTCAGCAGTTCTTTGTGATTGGGCTGAAAATGGCAATAAACAAGCTGCAATAAGCAACAGGTAAAAATATCTCATGGTTCTCATTTTTCGATTAAAATAATTATTCATGCAAATATATAAATATAAGGAACTGATTAGCTTTTGTGAGGCTATATTTTTGCAATGAAGGCGCAGCAAAATTATATACCGAAACAATTTGGGTTTCCGAAAATTTAAAGTCCCGCACGTGCGGGATTCGGCATAACTGATAGTACGTCATCTTTACATTCGTAAATCTGACTACTCTCAGTATAATACAGCGGCAGAGCCGCAAAATATTTGTAGTTCTTACAATTATTAATGCAACTTTAAGGTGCATCGCACCGAAATATTTTTATCTTCAAATATCTAAAATTTTTATCTGCCCTTAGAGCCTGTTTAAAATTTATTTAATTTTATTCTTATGCATCTTTTTGGTTGCAACTTCGTTAAATTTTTCGCCATAGTCGCCTACTATGGCTGCAAAATTTGCCTCGTTTCACTCAAAAATATGCTATAATTATTTTATTAACTGATGTTACGCAAAATTTATATCTAATTCAGAATATCTCTATATTTCCACCTGTCATTTCGAACACAGTGAGAAATCTTGTCAATCAATTGCAAAGATTTCTCTTCCTGCTTTCAGCAGGATTCGAAATGACAATGATAGTGAGTATGAATTTTTTAAAGCAGTCACTTTTATTGTCTTTTTGAGAAAATTACCCTTCTCTCTTTATCAATTCTCTTGTCCATTATAAGTATAAAAGTCTATCATTTTTAAATCTTTTTCTTTGCGTAACATGAGTTATTAAATAAAATTTAAACAGGCCCTTAATTATGACGGTTAAATGGAAGATTTTATCTGATTGAAGAACCGGATAGTTTAAAATGTTCTTTTGCGTAACATGAGTTACTAAGTTCAAACAAACCTGCACGTTTAATAACTAACATCAGTAAACGATCCACTCAAGGTGTAAACTGCATTAGAATCACAGGCAGCACAGGAAGCCTGCTGCCAATAGCTGTATTTACCAATGAAACTGAATGTTCCTGATACTTTCTTATTTATCGTATCAAATTTAGTTATTGAACAGGTACCAATATAGGGATTATAGGTATTAGTGCAATATATATAATAAGCAGAACTGCTATTTCCATCTGTATAGTAAGCCCAGCTGTTTGTTCCTAAGGAATAATTGGCTTCATTAAGTGGATATGTTGACACTCCAGTAAATGAGTGAAGCCCTATTTTTATCACATCATAAGCCGAAGTTCGGTCATCAGTTGCTGTAATTACCATATAATTACCCGGACTATTGAGGTAAACCCCACTTGCAACAGCATTAAAACCTGAACCATTAACAAAGGTCGAAAAATTAGGAGCATTAACACCCGGACAATCACCCGGGCAGGTAATGTTGGATTCACCTATATCGCAAATGCCATTTCCGCAAGTAATGGAAGATCCCGGAGTAGTTAATTTTTTGCAGCTAATTATTACAATTGAGAAAACAACAATCCCCAAAAGGTTTACAAATAGTTTCTTTTTAATATTCATGTATATCTTTATTTAAATTTTCCTGATATAAAATATATTTTTTTTAAAATTTAACATCATTAAACGGCTCAATCCATAATTGATGTGCTGAGATAATTTTTTTGTCCCGTTAGGGACATCCTATTGGTAGAAAACCAGTTTTGTATTTTTTGCCTGCGTCCTGTAGGGGACGCAATATATTATCAATATTCAACAGGTTTAGGTATTTGCCATGCTCTTTATATTTCGTCCCTGACGGGACTTTGGACTATTGCAAGATATCTTTTCTACCGACACATTACCTGCCTAACGGCAGGCGGCTATTTCTAACAAATAGATACTGTGCGAAGTTACTACTTTTACTCAGCACATCAAATATAGATTTAACCCTCAACAGATTATATAAATATTTTTAAATATTATTTTCAAATTCTAAAAAAAAAAACTATATTTGCAGTCCTTTTAAAGAAAAGAGAGCATTTTTTAGTGTAAAACAAAAGAGGTTATGAACAATTTATTAAAATACGCGCAGGAAAAACTGACAGCAAAAACAGAACATCCTCAATTTAAAGCAGGAGATACTATTACAGTGCATTATAAAATTAAAGAGGGTGAAAAAGAACGTGTACAGCAATATCAGGGCGTTGTTATACAACGTAAAGGTACTGGTACTACCGAAACATTCACAGTTCGTAAAATCAGCAATTCTGTTGGTGTAGAACGTATTTTCCCTGTTCATTCTCCGTATATCGACAAAGTGGAAGTAAACAAAGTTGGGGTTGTTCGCAGAGCACGTTTATTCTACCTTCGTGGATTAACCGGTAAAGCTGCCCGCATCACTGAAAAAAAACAATAATTTAAGCTATTAAATTTATAAAAAACCCCTTCCCTTCCCTTTAACAGGAAAGGTTGGGGTTTTTTATTGAAAGAAAGAGTTTGAAGTAGAAGTAAAATACAATGGCTATTAAAGAAGAAATAGAAAAACGCAGAACTTTTGGTATCATTTCCCACCCCGATGCCGGTAAAACCACATTAACTGAAAAGTTACTTTTATTTGGCGGAGCCATACAAACGGCTGGTGCTGTAAAATCAAATAAGATAAAAAAACATGCTACCTCCGATTTTATGGAAATTGAGCGTCAGCGTGGCATTTCTGTAGCTACCTCTGTAATGGGGTTTGAATATAAAGGAGTTAAGATAAACCTGCTTGATACACCCGGCCATGAGGATTTTGCAGAAGATACTTACCGTACGCTCACCGCTGTAGATAGTGTTATTATGGTGATTGACTGTGCAAAAGGGGTTGAGCCACAAACTCGTAAACTGCTCGAAGTATGCCGTATGCGTAATACTCCGGTGATTGTTTTTATTAATAAACTCGACCGGGAAGGAAAAAATCCGTTTGACTTATTAGATGAAATTGAAAAGGAACTGAAAATAGACCTTCGCCCGCTAACATGGCCTATCAGTATGGGTAAAACATTCAAAGGGGTTTATAATCTGTATGAGAAAAGCTTAATTCTTTTTAATAATGGTGAAAAACAAACTTCAGAAAACTCCATCATTATAAAAGACCTGAATGATGGAACCATTGATGATATCATAGGTGAAGACTTTGCCAACACCTTACGTCACGATGTAGAGCTGATTGAAGGTGTTTATGCGGACTTTGATAAGGAAGATTACTTAGAGGCCATGATTTCCCCTGTGTTTTTTGGCAGCGCTGTTAATAATTTTGGAGTGCGCGAATTATTGGATGCTTTTATTCAGATAGCCCCTACTCCTAAATCTCGCGAAACAGACCTGCGTGAAATAAATCCTAACGATAAAAATTTCAGCGGTTTTGTATTTAAAATACATGCCAATCTCGACCCTAAACACCGCGACCGCATTGCCTTTTTACGGGTTTGTTCAGGAAAATTTGAACGCAATAAAAATTACTTCCACGTGCGCGAAAACAGAAGCCTAAAGTTCTCTAACCCTACTGCTTTCATGGCACAGGAAAAAAATGTAGTAGATGAAGCATACCCGGGTGATATTGTTGGCTTATATGATTCAGGTCTTTTTAAAATAGGCGATACATTAACAGAGGGTGAAAAAATGAATTTTAAAGGTATTCCACAGTTTTCACCTGAATTGTTTAAATATGTTGTAAATGCTGATCCTTTAAAAACCAAACAGTTAAATAAAGGACTTGAACAACTAACGGATGAAGGAGTTGCACAGCTATTTACAAAGAAAACTGACAATCGTAAAATTTTAGGAACTGTTGGAGCCTTACAGTTTGAAGTTATTCAACACCGCCTGAAAAGTGAGTATTCAGCCTCTTGTAATTTTGAACATATATCTCTTTATAAAGCCTGTTGGATTAGTAGTAAAGACAGGAAAAAATTAGAAGATTTCATATCTGAGAAATTACACCACATGGCTACTGACAAAGAAGGAAGGCCTGTGTTTTTAGCAGAATCTGCCTGGGCACTGCAAATGGCTCAGGAAAAAAATCCGGATATCCGGTTTCATTTTATTTCGGAGTTTAAGGAAAATTAGGCCTTTAATAAGAGATAATAAACGAGCTCTGAAGTGTGGCTTTTATAATGTTAGTATTTAGAAACTGAACCCGGTCTTTTCCTCATAAAAAATACAAAACCATTTTTTCTGTAGATTTCCTTTAGTTCAGGATAGTCCCTTATAATTCCATCAGCAGATGTTACTTTACTTACAAAATAGGCAGGCTTATCAATAGGCTCTTTTAGCAACCAATCCAACTGATAGCTATTAATATTAGCCTGCTCCTGCTTGCGTGAATAAAACAAATGCGCGTAACTTTTGAAACCAAGAGTTTCAATATAGCAGTCCTTATTCTGAAGATACTCATAAAATTCAATAGCTGCACCCTGCGAATAAGGCTCAATACGGGGTGCTACTATTAGTATAGCTGTACTTACTGACACCGTACTTATTATAAAAATACCAATAAGCCCTTGCTTTAATTTTTTCCTGTTTATCAATAGCATCATCAGCAGGATTCCAATTATTAATCCCACTCCTATAAGCCATTCAAAACCAGTCCAGCTAACATCAGCTTTTAGATTTTCAACAGCAAACCCGTCATTAATAATACCTGAATTAATAATTTCTTGCTTAAACTTATCTATAATGGGTAAAGCTGAAATAGCCAGCCCGATAATGGATGCAATAAAAATTAACAATACGCCTGTATATTTTTTCCATTGAATTTCAGCGCTCATTAATTTATAAACAACATACGCAGCCATAAAACTTAAAGGAAAGTAACACAAAGAAGAATAATGTACTATTTTGGTTTTTACAATACTGAATAAGAGCAATACTACCCAAAATAGTATCAACATCCATACTTTAAAATGTTTTTGATAAGGGGTATCATACGTATTTTTTCTAAATGCTCTTAATGCAAATACCGACATTGGAAAGCAGCCAATCAACAAAACAACCCAATGGTAAAAAAAAGACCCTCCATGTCCTGAATCCTGTGTATTGAATAAACGTACCTGGTATATAAAAAATTCTTTAATAATGTGTGTATTACCGGTTAATAGCAACAGCAGAAACCATAAACTACCAATAATTGCAACCATTAAGGCATACATAACAATCTGCTTTACACTTAGTATTTTCTGAAAACGCCTGATCACCCAATAAACAACAAAGCATAAACCAAATACCAACACTGCTACCGGACCTTTGGTAAGCACACCTAAACCTATAAAAAAAGCAGAAAACAGAAGCAGTTTATTGCTTTTATAAGAGCTGCTGTTAGTGAATAAAATAAAATAATAAACTCCACAAAAAATAAAAAGGTTAAACCAGGGATCAATGATCCCGGATTTAAAATATAGATGCGGTAAAAAGGATCCGGCATAAGCCAGTACCCATATCAACCCAAATTTCTCATCTACCAGCCTTCTGCCAATATTAAATAGTACCAATAATGTAATACATCCGCAAATAGCATTGGGCAGGCGGGCTGCAAATTCATTCACTCCAAAAATATTCATTGATAATGCCTGCAACCAGATAAAGATCGGAGGCTTTTCCCAAAATGGCTGAAAATTGATTTTTACCGAAAAATAATCTCCCGTAACAATCATCTCACGGGCACATTCTGCAAAATTTATTTCATCCCAATCAAATAAATGTACTGCACCCAAAAAAGGAAGAAATAATAACAAAGCAGTAAGAGCAACAAATACATTATATCGGAAAACAGCTTTGTTCATCAACTTTTGAAAGATGTAATTATTGATTTATCCATCCAGCTTTTATTGCTTTTTTGAATAAAATAGTAGACGATAATAGTAATACAAAGACCTATCAATGAGCCTGTATATACATCCTCAAAAAAATGCTGAGACAAATAAATACGTGAATAACCAGTTAATAATGCTACTATAAAAAGTAGTGATTTAAGTATTCCATTATCAACAAATAAAGCTAATGCAAAATACAGTGAAAATGCTGTTGTACTGTGTCCTGAAGGGAAACTATTGTATAAATGATTATCTATACCAGGAACAAGATAGATAGATTGAATATTTTCAAAAAATTTTTTTGGACGTACAGCATCAGGGTATAATGTGAACTTTAAGAACAGCGTTATTAATGATGCTATGATATTAGATAATCCTGCGATAAGAGCATATCTGTATTTTATTGTAAGAAGTATGATAACAGTTAGTAATGCCATCACTCCGTCTCCAAGGTAAGTAATGTAATGAAAGAAAGTGTCAAAAAAGGGGCTATGAAAAGAGTTAAAAGTAAGATGCAACTCTACTTTTGTATTCATTGCCAGCAGAAAAGCGCCAAACACAATGTAAATAAGGTAAGGAAATAAAAATAAAACATTGTTTTTAAAAATGGCTTTCACATCACTTCAGATATTGTAAATTAAACAGTGCGGTACAAAAAAAGAATTGTAATCTATTAGTTACAATAAAAAATCTCTGGAAAATAAATTATTACAAAAATGAACCTGCTAATAAGAACCAATCACATGTGATAACTTATTTACCTGGCTATCCCATAATAATTTAGAAGTTTGCATATCTGATCCTTCATCGGCAAAATCCGTAATAATCAATGAAACATCACCGGTAAGCTCATCACGTTCAATACGAAACTCAAAATAAGTTCCATCGGGTTTATCGAGCCATCGCAGCCTGATGTATTTCTCATCTTTAAATCCAAGCAGGCGCGCTTTTTGCTCACTACCATCCCAATGGAATGTAAATATACCATCATGAATACTCACCTCATCAGCAAACCATTCAGCCAACTCGCTTGGAGAAGTTAAAAACTCATAGAGTATACCAGTAGAAGTACGTATTACGTATTCCAGCTCAAATTTTCCTTTGGGTTCCTTTTTAGCGCCCCCCTTTTTTGTTTCGGTTGATTTAGAAACTGCCAATGAAGCCATTGGGTTAGTAAAAGTCCGGATTTGAGCAGAAGCTTTTACTGACGGCTTCTTTAGGCGTTTGGTGCTGTTGATAAGCTGTTCTATCAATATATCATTTTCGATAACCGGCTCATCATCATCGCTGGAACTTTTAGGCTTTCTACCACCTTTTGAGCGTTTGGCAGGCTTCTCGGCAATATTAACAGCAGGATCATCATCATCATCTCCACCACTTTCCCATAAATCAACTATTTCTACATCTTCTTCTTCATCCTCTGTTTTTCTTTTCTTCGAAGATTTTTCTTTGGACTTTTCTTTTTTTGAAATAGTTTTTTCTGGCTTTTCAACCTTTGTTTTTTTTACTGGCACAACCAAAGTAATTGTTTTGCCTGTTTCTTCTTTCTTAGCCTTTTTTTCTTTAGATGGCGCTTCTTTTACGACCTTTTTAACAAGTTTACTTGTTGTTTTTGGGAGCTTAACTTTTACCGGTTTTGATGGCTTAACCACTTTCTTTGAAACAGCTTGTTCCTTTGCCGGTTTAGCAGCCTTTATAGGTTTGGTAACCTTACCGCCTATTGAGCGAACAGGTTTTATTGCTTTCTTTGCAACCTTAGATTGAGATTTAACAGCTTTACCAGCCGATGATTTGGTATGTTTCTTTACGGCTTTAACTGGTTTATCTTTTTTCGCTGAAGCTTTTTTTACAGGCTTAGCGGCTTTTTTCTCTCTTATTATTTTACCTTGCTTTTTGGTCATTGTAATGCTTTATTTCAACAAATTGTCGCAATATATAAAAAAATATTATTTGTAAACAAATTCAATTTGTTAAAATTATCAAAAAGTAATTAATATGTAAGGGAAAATAGTATATTTGCGCCCTCATAAAAACCTCTGGCGAGGTAGCTCAGATGGTTAGATAGTAGATGGCGAGGTAGCTCAGTTGGTGAGAGCGCAGGATTCATAGGTAACAGCCTCAATATTGTTGCTTGTGCCCCAAATTGGAAACGATTTGGTGAGCAGGGGGTTAACTCATGGAAACCTTATTCAGTTCATAAAGAATTGAAATGGTAATCATGAGCCAAGCCGGAAGTACACTTCCGGAAGGTGCAGAGACTACTGGAAAAGTTAAGTCTTTTTAATAACCAGCTTAGAACGCCCCCCACCTTAACAGATTATGCTGAAGGTGATGAGATAGTCCACCCCGTAATGAAAATTATGGAAAATGGTGAACCCTGAGGTCGAGAGTTCAAATCTCTCTCTCGCTACTATTTACAGCCCAATCTCGAAAGAGGTTGGGCTTTTTTTATGACCAGAAAATGTATTGTATTGCAGTCCCCCTGTGAGTAATACGTAATCTAAAGAATATTTTTAATCGTTATCTTTCTCCGAAACCGGCTCAGATTTTTTTATGAAATTTCCCTGCTCATCAAATATGGCATCAAAATGATCTTTCCCTTTTTCCATTTCCGCCTCAAACATTAATTTTCCAGAGGCATCTGTAATTTTTGATGCTTCCGATAACTTATAGCCGGCAAAATTTTTAGTGCAATAATCCACTACTGTTTTAGGTAGCTCTGAAGATTTTATTTCCTGTTCAAATTCTTTGAAGTTTCCATTAGAATCAAATGTTGCAGATGATTCTATCTTGTTCCAGTCAAATTCTGCTTCATAATCTGTATTTTCTTTCTCCCATTTTTCCGCTTTCACTCCGGGATATTTATTGGTAAAGGCTTCTTTTACTTTTGCAGGAACATTTGCCTCATCTACTTTCTGAGCGTTGGCACAGCTAACCATTAGCATACTTGCCAGCATTACGATTGTTGCTTTCATATTTGTGATTTTTAGTTTATAAATCAAAGGTAGTCTGCGATTCTAAAGCAAATCTTTAGTAAAAAACTATAATGCAAGTTTCAATGACAGATTGATGACCCTGCCTTCCAACGGAGCCCAAACAGGTTTAAAAACAGGACTTGAAATAGTTCCGGTAACGATTGGTTCAAACTTTGATTGTCTTGTATCCAGTAAATTTTCACAATTCAGAACGATACTTCCTTTTTTAACTTTTCGTTCTACCATCCCTGCTAAAAACCAAAAGTTGCTGACTCTTTGATTATTGTAAATGTACTGGTTGCCGGTCCAGCTCGATTCAATTCCCATTCTCCATTTATGCTCTATTTCATAAGTTAAGGTGGTGGAAAATTTATCTTTGGGATTAAAAGGCATATTGCTATAAGCAGTTTTAGTCTCCTGTAAAGATTCTGTATGATTATATCCTAAGTATAATTCCATGTCCCCGTAGAACAATCTTACATAGGTATCTGTCCCATAGCTGTTCACATAATAACTGGCATTCTGAATGAATTGTTGACCAATAGAATTAGCCGTTATCATTATAGGATTATCAATATGGGTATAGTACAATGCCTGGTTTACCTGCACTCCTAATTTTTCAAACAAGTAAGTATGGTAATTGATGTCGGAGTTAATCCCGTAGGAATGTTCCGGCTTAACAGTGGACTGAATTTGCAGTAAGTTATTGGATGGATTAGCAAAGTCAAATAAATTAGGAATCTTATATCCTGTTCCTCCTGCTAAACGAACAGATAGTTTGGTATTTGCCTTGTAAAAGAAGGATAATCTTGGCAAGAAGAAATTACCATACTTGTTGTGATTGTCGTATCTCATTCCGGTTTGAATAGAGAACCTTTCGGCTAATTGCCATTCGTCCTGAATGAATGAACCGATAGTATAATAATTTGTGTTAGAAAATAAAACCGAATCCGACTGATTTTTAATAAAATTTTCACTGATAAAATTACCTCCAATGACGATGTTGTGCTTTTTCAGTTTAATAAAATCATTTGCCTCTGAATAGGTGGAATATTGTGTTCCGTCAAAAGCAAAGCCTGAATAATCAACAGATCGTTGAAAAGCGCTACCGGCTGCTTTAAAGGTTAACTGATGCCTGTCATTTGGTTGACTTGTATAAATAGCATCCAGCGTATTCCTGATGGTTTTTTCTTTTTGTAAAAATGTATGTATGGAATCTGTTTTAAAAAGTATTGCTCTCATATCACCTCCTAAACGGGTGTCGTAGGATGTTGTCAGGCCAACTATTAATTTGTTTTTTTTATTAAAGTCATAGAATATACGTGGGTGCAGGCTTAGGTTTTTATGTTCAGGCACTTCGGCAAATCCGTCTCTGTTTATATCATATGGTGATTTTATATTTGCACCTGTAAATAAAGTTAAGCCGAGCTTTCCTTTTTTTTGGGAAGTGAACGCATTTATATTGTATTCTTTTAAAGTTGTACTGTTAAATGTCAGCGCGGTTTGAGCTGAATCAGTTGGAGCTTTTGAAATAAAATTGATTAACCCACCAATAGCACCAGCACCATAGAGGGTTGAAGCAGAGCCTTTGATAATTTCCACCTGTTTTAAATCTAAGGGCTGAATGGACAATACCCCCAGGCTACCGGAAAAACCTCCGTATAAGGGTAAGCCATCCCTCATAATCTGGGTATAGCGGGGATCAAGTCCCTGCATACGAATTGCATCATTTCCATTTACCGGGTTTGTTCTTTGAATGGTTATGATTGATAAATCGCCCAAAATGCTTGTAATACTTCCCGGCACTACGGTGCTTTCCTCATTCATATCATCCTGTCCCAATACTTCCACTTTAGTATTTAAGTCTTCTATACGGGAATTAGTGCGGGTAGAAGAAATAACAACTTCTTCCAGATTTTCGTTTTCAGATGGAAGTAAAATAACCGCTTCATTTGCGCTATCCGCCAAAGGAAAATTTAAGACCCGTATTGCAGGGTTATATCCAATAAATGAAAAATGGATGATGTGTTCTCCGTCTGAAATATTTTTCAGAACAGCTTTGCCATTTATATCGGTAGCTGCGCCATTGGCAGTTTGATCTAAAACAACATTTACTCCGGGGAGCAATTCTTTTGTCATGCTATCCTTAACTATACATATATACTGATGTTGGGCATAACTTTGAATGTTGGCAACGATAAAAATTATGTATAAACTGAAACGCATAAGCTGAATTTTATTCAAATTTATACTGCAATTCTAAAGGGAATCTTTAGCCGAAACGGGCACCAATGTTCCTGCGGTGATGAGGCCTGATCCAAGAAATAGTGTTATATTTTTAAAGTGAACGTATGTAAAGTGTTGGAATAGTCATAGCTTATTTCAAATCCATATAAAGAACTGATGCTTTTTACAATTGATAAGCCTAAACCCAATGAATCTTTGGAGCCATCGTTTTTCTTAAAGCGTACAAATAATTCTTGCTGGCTGATGGTCAAAGCTTCTCCGCTATTGGAAACGGAAAGTGTATTTCCCTTTGTAGAAATAACTATACTGCCTCCTTCCTGGTTATGCCGGATGGCATTTTGAAGCAGGTTGGATAATAAAATATCGGCCAGCACAGGATTCATTTCAACAGTCAGGTTGCTTTCAAAGTTTGTTTCCAGTTGAATATTCTTAGCCTGGATCAAGTCGGCATAGTTACTTAATGATTTGGAAACCACTTCGTTTAAGTGGATGGTTTCATTTTCTTTGAACTGGTTGTTTTCAATTTTGGTTAACAGCAGCAGGGTTTTATTTAAGGCACTTAGTTTTTTCAATGTGTTTTCTATCGCCTGTAATTGATTCATTTCTTCTTCTTTCAGGTTAGGAGATTGCATGAGTAATGAAAGATTGACTTTGACAACGGCAAGAGGCGTTTGCATTTCGTGGGAAGCATTCTCGGTAAATTCTTTTTGTTGCAAAAAGTCTGAATGGATTTTTTCAGTCATTTTACTCAACGCCATATTGAGTTTGTTAAATTCAGCAGTAGTTTCGTTTTGAAACTGATGGTATTCATGTTTTTTGATGTCGTAGGTGTTCAGCTCTGAAAGTGTTTTGTAAAAGGGTTTCCAGAGTGTACGGGAAAGCAGCCAGTTTACGATGAAGAATGTTACTACTAAAAAACCTATGACGATTGCAAAGGTGGAGAATATGCCTTCCATCAGCTCGTCTTCCTCGATGGTGGTTTTCGCAACTGTGATAAGATAGTTGTTTTTGCCGGAGCTGTAATAACTTCTGAGAAACCTGTATAGTACATATTCTTCTTCCTCTTTGTCATAAATGCTTGTATCTGTATAAACTTCACCTGTTCTTCCTGCGGTTGTAACCCGAATAGTACAAAGGCTGTCAAAACTCAAATTAACGTTGTGAGGTTCTGAAAAAGAGTGAATGAGTTTTATTGCATTTGTTTTTTCTTTCTTCAAGGCTTCATCTGTACCGTCTCTTAATTCCATTCGGATAAGATGGTAAGAGATGAATCCTGCTATTATAAGTAAAGGTAGGCTTATTAGCAGGTAGTATAAAATGGTTTTATTGATTAGTTTCATCCGTTCACTTTAAAGTTATAGCCTATTCCGTAAATGGTTTGTACATAATCCCTGCATCCTTTATCTGCTAATTTTTTTCTCAGGTTACGCAAATGAACGTAAATAAAATCATGGCTGTCAATCTGGTCACTATCATCTCCCCATAAGTGTTCTGCAATGGCATTTTTTGATACTACCCGGTTTTTATTGGTAATGAAAAAGAGGAGCAGATCATATTCTTTCGCTGTCAGGCTAATGGGTTCGTTATTGACTTTCACCATCCGTTGTTCGGGAATGATGGTAATCTCATTTACTACAATGGATGTATTGCCGTCAAAGTTTCTTCTTCGTATAACGGCCTTAACTCTTGAATTGAGTTCGGCAAGGTCGAAAGGCTTGGATAAATAGTCATCAGCCCCTAAATCAAGTCCTGTAATTTTATCTCCTGATGAATTTCTGGCAGATATAATGATAATACCTGCCTTTGAATGATTTTTTTTAAGTTGCCTGATAATATCCAATCCATTTCCTTTGGGTAAGGTTATATCTACCAGCACACAATCATAATCATAGTCAGAAGCCTTTTCAGATGCTTTAATGAAGTCGGTTGCTAATTCCACCAAAAATCCTTCCTGATGAAGGTATTGTTTGATGGATTTTCTTAATTCCGGCTCGTCTTCTATTAAAAGAATTTTCATGCCCCAAATTTCGGGATTAATTCTTAAGGAAATATGAATTGGTTCTAAACGATTCCAATTCTAATCAAAAATTACAACTAACCTTTATGTCAGGAAATTTTTTCAAAGCATCTTCCAACGTACACTGAAATTTGGTTTCCAGGTTTCTGATATGTGTCTCACAATGAAGGTAGGCTCTCCTTACACTTAAAATATCATCAGGTCTTGCATGAGCATTTCTAAGGTAATAAAATTTGATTAATATCAGCCCTCATGGTGACCGCAATCATTCCTTATAGTCAATCTTTATCTGAATTTTGTGATCGAAATTTTCGGGATGTGTTTATTTCAACAAATCGCCTCCTCCCAAACAGATAAGTTGCTGCATCTGAACCCGTAGCACTTATAGTTTGAAAGAAAACAGTAAATATCAATTATAAAAATCCTATAAAACCTAAATAATATGAAAAATGTAACTGACAACTACTCCGACAAATTAAAAGAAAACATTGAGCTTGTTTCTGAAAAATCCAAAAAATCTATACATGATATTATAGATTCATCTTCCAGGCAATTTGAAACTGTTCTTGATGTAAACAACAAATTCATTGAATCGCTTGAAAAACAAGTTTTCGATAAAGATTTTAAAAATAATTCATTAATCAGTGAAGTAAAAAAAACTTTCAGTGATTCAGTTGAACTTTCCGAAGAAGCCATAGATACTATTATTGATATTCAATCAAAGCAATTAAAATCAACAATTGACTTTAATTCAAAACTGGTTGAAGCAATCAAAAATATTGGTACTTCAGATAATAAAGTAGCTAAAGAAGTGCTTTATCTGGTTAATAAAAACATTGAAGAATCATCAAACCAGTCAATCGAAAACACAAAAAAAATAACTTCGATTTATAATAAACATTTGAATCTTGCCCTGAATTTTAATAAACAGTTTTCTGCCGGAATCAATTCTCAAATGCAAATGTTGAATGAGTTGCAGAACAAAAGCATGGAATCATTCAGCCATTGGGTTGAAAAATGGTGGAAAAATACAGAAGAAACTTTGGTCTGAAATGCCTCTGCCCATTTTTCTTTTGACATATACTCATTATAAAGTGGTTCTGAAGATTCTGGAATTATGGTATGTTGGAAAAATGGAAAAAAGGAACACTCTACATCACATTATACAAACCAAAGTCAGATTAAAATAAAAATGAAAAGGAAAAATGCATCAGTAACAGACTACCTGGTTTATGATTTAGCCAACCCTCATTTTCAAAATATAGAAATAATTACCGGGGACAACAAAAATATTAAAGGGCAATTTGTAAAATTTCAGGTAATTGAAAACAATAGAGGTTTTAAAGATTATCCATCTGAAAAATTCTGTTTCCTTCCTGTTGAAAATAAAAAAGAATTTTGGGATGATTACAAAATTAATAATGGAGTATTTGATGAATTACCAATATACATTAAAGAACTTGGACTTAATGATATTAAAAAAATAATAATTGAACCTTTATTAATTGTATAATAAGCATGACTAAAGGAGAACTTATAAAAGAAAGCCCTTTTAGTGTAGTAATAATTCCATTGATTATGATACTGTCAGCCCCTTACATTTCACTTAGTGCACAATATATAATAGATTCTAATGTAAGTTCTATTTATATAAATGGCACATCCACATTACATAGCTGGACAGTGGTTGTAGAACAAATAAAAGGTTCATTGAAAGCTGATATTGAAAACACCTATATTAAAAAACTGGACTCTGTAGAAATTAATATTCCTGTACTCTCCTTAAAGAGCGGCAAATCTGAGATGGATGAGAATATATACAAAACACTAAAATCAAAGCAGTTCCCGGAAATAATTTATAAACTGAAAGAGTGTACAATTGAAAAAACAGAAATAGCTACAACAGGAATATTGACAGTTGCCGGAGTTACTAAAAAAATAAACTCAAAAATTAATTATCAAAATACTGGTGAGTATATAAAGTTTGATGGAGAAACAATTATTAATATGTCAGATTTTAATATTAAATCTCCGGAATTTCTTTTGGGTGCTTTTAAAACAGGGGATAAAATTACTATTCGGTTTTATTTTATGTTTCGAAATAACCACAAGAATTAGGGCGTATGAAAAACAGCTATTTGTTATTCATGATTTTAATAATTTGTATCCCCCATTCAGGAAAGGCGCAGGAGTATAAAAGAAATCTGCAATATTTCAGACTTCCAGGCTTTAATGGGCTCAATCAATTTGAAACAGGAAAAGATACAAGTCAAATATCATTTACAGGTATAAAGGTACGGGTAGGAGGTGATTTTGCCCTTCAGTTTCAAGCCTTGAACCACAGTACTAAAAGTAACGATACGTTAGCTACCCTCGGCAGTAATTTCAACCTGCCAGCAGCCAATCTGAACATTGACGTACAACTGGCTGATGGCATGCGAATGAACTTAGTAACTTATTTATCTTCCAGACACCATAATGAAGCATGGGTAAAAGGTGGCTATCTGCAAATAGATAAATTAGACTTTATTAAAACAGATTTTCTAAAAAATTTAATGAAAATACTGACCATAAAAGTTGGCTTAGACGAGATTAACTATGGCGATGCGCACTTCCGCAGGTCCGATAATGCAAGGGCCATTTATAATCCTTTTGTTGGCAATTATATCATGGATGCCTTTAATACTGAGATGTTTGGTGAATTGAACTTTCAGAAAAACAACTTTTTACTTGTTGCTGCTGTATCAAATGGCAATTTAAACCAAACTGTAGTTAAAGGAGACAAAAAGCCTGTGCCATCCTGGTATGGAAAACTTGGCTATGATAAAAAGTTTGATAATGATTTAAGATTACGTTTTACCGGCTCTTTTTATATATCCCCCGGTTATGATAACGGGCAATACCTGTATAGTGGTGACAGAACGGGGGCACGCTATTATAATGTAATGCAGATAAATAATGGGGCTGCTGATTTCAGAAGTGGTCGCTTTACTCCCGGATTTTGGAAATACGAATCCTATCAGATAAATCCCTTTATTAAATATAAAGGCATAGAGTTTTTTGGTATATATGAAATTGTCAACGGAAATAAAAGCAGAACTCAAACCGGAGGAAGCTATACACAGATTGGTACGGAATTGATATACCGCTTTGGAAATACTAATCAGTTTTATGCCGGTGGCCGCTATAACCTTGTTACCGGGAAAGATACAAGTGCTGCCACCACAAAATCAATAAACAGAGTGAATATTGGCGGAGGCTGGTTTCTTACCAATGAAGTTATGGTTAAAGCGGAGTATGTTAATCAAAGTTATTCAGGAGACGGATGGACAGGCACTGTATTCCAGGGTGGAAATTATAAGGGAGTAGTAGTTGAAGCAGTAATAGGATTTTAAAAATGAAGTGGTCACTCTATATTGGGAAAATTGCAGGAATAAAAATTTTTATTCATTGGACATTTCTCATTCTTCTTTTATTCATCATTCAATCACATCTGATGGCCGGCCATGGTGTGAATGAAATTTTACTTGCACTGGCCTTCATTGCAGCAGTATTTGTATGTATTACACTGCATGAACTTGGGCATGCCCTTGCGGCCAAACATTATCACTTCAAAACCCTCGACATTAATCTTCTTCCTATTGGCGGCCTTGCCCGCATGGAAGGACTCCCGGAAAAACCTATACAGGAATTTGTAGTAGCCATCATGGGACCCTTAGTAAACATGGCCATCGGCATTATTTTATTTTTTATTCTTAAAATATCAAGTGTAGTTCCGGAGTTAACAAACGAAATGCATATTACAAAAGAAAATTTTTGGTTTTACCTGTATATAGTCAACATATTTCTTGCTGTATTTAATCTTATTCCTGCATTCCCTATGGATGGAGGAAGAATTTTTCGTGCCCTGCTTTCATTCAGACTCCCCCGGATAAAAGCAACACGCATCGCTACCCGTACCGGACAGCTTATTGCTATCCTGTTTGTATTCCTTGGATTTTTCGGAAACCCTATGCTCATTTTCATAGGCTTATTTATTTTTCTTGGTGCACAAGCCGAAACGGTAGCAGAAGAAACCAAGTCAAACCTGAAAGATGTTAAAGTTTCAGATGTGCTGATGCATCGCTATTCAACTTTAAAACCTAGTGAGCCACTGTCAAATGCAGTTTCCATTTTGCTGGATGGGCAAGAGCAATCATTTGTCATAAAAGATAATGGATACATTAAGGGAATTTTATCAAGAAAAGAAATTATTTCCGGACTTTCTGAATTTGGAAAAGATATTCCGGTTGAGAAAGTCATGAAAAAAGAAATTACCTATTTGCAGGCAGATGACTTCCTAAAAGATGTTATGCAGCGCTTCACTAACAGCAGCAGTCATGTATTGATGCCTGTTTTCAGAGAAAAAGAGTTTATAGGTGTACTGGATATTGAAAATATTTCGGAATACATCACTATTCAGAATGCGATAAATACTGCCTCAAAATAAAAATTGATAAAACACATAACACCCCCCAATACATCATGCAACATCCCGAATCCAATACCAACAGGCAATTTGATATTAACTCATACGAAGATTATAAACGTGAATATACAAATAGTATTTCCGACCCGGAAAAATTCTGGGCAGAAAAAGCAACGGCTTTTCAATGGAGAAAAAAGTGGACAAAAATGCTTGAATGGAGTTTTAAAGAACCCGATATCAGATGGTTCATCGGAGGTAAACTAAATATCACAGAAAATTGTCTCGACAGGCACCTTGAAAAATATGGCAATAAAACAGCATTTATATGGGAACCCAACAATCCTGATGAAAAAACCGTACATATATCTTACCGGGAACTTTTTTCTAAAGTCTGCCGCTTTGCCAATGTCCTCAAAAATAACGGTGTTAAAAAGGGCGATACGGTGTGCATTTATCTGCCCATGATTCCTGAGCTGGCTATTGCCATGTTGGCCTGTGCCCGAATTGGAGCCATACACTCAGTGGTATATGCCGGGTTTTCTTCCGGTGCTTTGGCAACCCGCATTCTTGATGCTGAAGCACGAATTCTGATAACCTCTGATGGAGCTTTCAGAGGTAAAAACCAGATTTCACTAAAAAATATTGCCGATGAAGCACTGAAAAATTGCCCCTCGCTAAATAAAGTCATCTTGGTAAAAAGAACCGGAGAGCCGGTATCCCTGACCGAAGAAAGAGATGTATGGTTGAAGGATGAAGAAAGCAAAGTTTCTGAGGTTTGCCCTGCAGAAGAAATGGATGCAGAAGACACACTTTTTATTCTTTACACTTCAGGGTCTACAGGCAAACCCAAGGGGATTGTTCATGCTGTTGCAGGATATATGGTTTTTACAGATTATACCTTCCGCAATGTTTTTCAGTGTACCAGGGAGGATGTGTATTGGTGTACTGCCGATATTGGTTGGATTACCGGCCATTCTTATCTCGTTTATGGCCCATTATTATCCGGAGTTACCTCTATCCTGTTTGAAGGAATTCCTACCTGGCCTGATGCCGAACGATGGTGGAAGCTCATTGACAAACACAAAGTAAACATTTTTTATACTTCGCCAACAGCCATTCGTACTCTTGAAACCTATGGTACAGAACTTATTGAAAAATACAGCCTGCAATCCCTGAAAACATTAGGAACCGTTGGAGAACCAATTAATGAATCGGCCTGGCATTGGTATCATAAAAATATAGGCAAAGAAAAATGCCCCATTTTAGATACATGGTGGCAAACAGAAACAGGCGGTATTATGATATCTCCTCTTATACCTGTTAAAGAACAAAAACCAGCATTTGCCATGTTCCCGCTTCCGGGAGTTGTTCCGGTAATTGTAAATGATAAAGGAGAAGAATTAAAAGGTAATGAAATAGTAGGAAATCTTTGCTTTAAACAGCCCTGGCCAGGAATGTTAAAAACAGTTTATAAAGATTATGCACGATTCAAAAAAACATATTTCAGCGACTATCCCGGCCTTTACTTTTCCGGGGATGGATGTAAAAGAGACAAAGATGGCCATTACCGGATTACAGGCCGTACAGATGACTTAATTAAAGTTTCAGGACATCTTTTGGGAACTGCCGAAATTGAAAATGCTATTAACCAACACCCTGATATTGTAGAATCTGCCATAGTTGGATACCCCCACCCTATCAAAGGAAATGCTATTGCTGCATTTGTGATAAGCCAAAATCAGAGAAACGACTCTAATGCTATCAAAAAAGAAATTGCATCGTTAGTAACTAAAACCGTGGGTCCCATTGCTAAACCCGAACAGATTTATATAGTAATGGGATTACCAAAGACACGTTCCGGAAAAATCATGAGAAGGATTCTAAAGAAAATAATGCTGGGCGAAAAAAAAGATTTTGGTGATGTTAGCACCTTGATTGATCCTGATGTAATAAATAAAATTATTCAGGAGCTTTCCCTTGTAGAATCTACAACCCAAGGCTCTTAACAATCAATAGTTTTTATTTTTATATAAAATCCCTACTACCTGTAATACCCGTTCACTTATATAATTGATTCTTTGAACAAGAGAAATTACTATATAGTCAATAGCATTACAATGTACAGGCTTATTGTATCGTCTCTGTTAATCATATTGATTTTGACCAATAATATCAATTGGTTTAAGTGGTTGCTGGCATTCAGTTTTTTTACAGATCTGATTGATGGTACACTTGCCAGACACTACAAAGTAAACAGCATATTTGGGTCAAAATTGGATTCCATTGCTGATGATATGACAATAGTTGCTGCTATTATAGGTTTACTTAAATTTAAGATGACATTTATAATGGATAATTATATTATTGTCAGCGTCTTAATTACATTGTTTCTGGGGCAAATTATTATAGCCTTGATCCGATACCATAAAATTTCCAGTTTTCATACTTACCTTGCTAAAACTGCAGCAATAGTACTGGGCATATTTCTCATACTTGTATTTTTTATGAAAGAACCTCCGTATCTCTTGTTTTATTCAGCGGCAGTGATTACCATATTTGATTTGGTAGAAGAAATTACCCTTGTCTTTCTTTTACCTGAATGGAAAACTAATGTTAAAGGAATATATTGGGTTTTGAAAAATAAATTATAATATACTCATTTACCTACTCCCCTTCCCTTATAATTATAATCAATGCAATGTATACTTCGACTGAATGAGTTTGCAAAAACCAGCAAACTCATTCACTTACAAACTCATTCAGCCTAAATATAGATAATGTCATATTTGAGGTGCACTCGATTTTTCCGGGCCACATTTTTCGCTATAACCTTCTATAGGTGCGAAGTCAATAAATTGATTACTTTTATAATAAAATTTGACAATTGAATAAAATGAGTTGTAAGCATTTGTAAATATATACAAATGGTTACAAATTATAATGTAGAGCCTAGCTGCAAGTTGGGCGCAAGCTTAGAAAAAAAAGCAATCTGATTTGGATTGTAATTTTAGTACTTTCAAATCAACTGTTTTTAAAATCACGACCGGTGTGTTTTTACTAACTATTTGTTACAAACTTTGTTTACACTATCTTTAGAACTTCCTATATTAACCAACTTGCAGAAGAATAACCAAATGAAATTTCCAAATTTTCTTTTATTATTATCTTTATTGGTGCTAGACTTATCAACAAGCGCTCAAAGACCTTTAAGGTTGGTTGCAAGAAGCAATGGTAACTTAATTATTTTTGGTTCTGCTCAAGGTGGACTTGCATTCAATAATGGTGATACTATTGGGCACTATAGTAATTACCAAAACCATTTTTTCCTAGCCGAAATGGATTCAAGTGGTTTAATTAATTGGACGAAAAATATTATAGGAAATGTAAATGGAGATATTAGTATTTGCCAGGACATATTTGACAATATTTACATAGCCGGTGGTAACTATGATACTTTGAGATTTGACAGTATTAATTATTTAATTGGAACTTCGCAAAATCTTTTTGTAGCGAAGTTCGATTCTACAGGGCAATTTATTTGGGCAAGGCAATCAACTGGTTCAGGTGGTAACTATGGAAATATTGACGTTGCAGTTGACCCTCAATCTAATGTATATCTAAGCGGAAATTACTCTAATGACTTTACCTTTGGAAGTTTACCTCCCATTAGCAATAACAGTCTAATAGAAAGCTTGTTTATAGTGAAATTTGATTCCTTTGGAAATCCACAGTGGCTAAAAAGTTTAAATAGTGGGGGTGCTGGCCAAGGGTCTAATAATTTTATGAAAAGTATTGCAGTAGATTTACACGGAAATGCCTATTTTACTGGATATTTCGGAGGAACTTTTGGAGGTCCTTTGCACTTTGGTACATTGTCAGTTACAGCAAATGGAAATGGAGATTTAGAAATATTTTTGGCTAAATGTGACTCATCTGGTAATCCTATTTGGTTAAAGAAAGTGGAAGGAATGACTGGAAGTGATTTTTCGGAAAAAATAATTGTTGACAATTACGGAAACACTTATTTGACAGGGTTTTTCTACTATGGAGCAAAGTTTGGCAACCTTCCAGCCATCACTGCAAATTTTCAAGATATATTTACTGCCCGTTTTGATTCCTCCGGAAATGCACAATGGGTTCGTCAAGGGTCACAAAATTTTTCAAATTACAATAATGAAGGTAAAGGAATTTCCTTTGACCAGTTCGGCAACATTTTTACTTTAGGCAATTTCAATGATAGCATAGTCTACCCACCACTTACTGGAATTTCAGCTTCAAATGGAGGTGGTTTTATATTGAAACAAGACAGCACCGGAATTCCATTTTGTGTATCTAATCTCCCCCTAACATTTTATGACATTGCAATAAAGGATAATTTTATTTTTACTGTTGGTGAAAATTATAATTATGTAGAATACCAGTTTCAGGGTTTTGTAACCAACAAGTATGTTATTTCGAGATGGGACAATGATTGTAATCACCTCTGGGATAGCTCAATAACTCATATAACTCCAATACCTTGGGGCGTTGCTGAAAATAAAAATGAAATTCATTTTAGAATATTCCCAAACCCTTCTTCTAATATTATCAATATAGAAATTTTAGATAATATATTCCAAAGTGGAATCATTGAAATACAAGACATAACGGGGAGACCAGTTTTTACACAAAAAATAGAAAATGTTCATCATGAAATCAAACTGGACTTGACAGAAAATAAAAAAGGAGTTTACATTTTAAAAATAACATCAAAGTTTGGCTCTGCAAGTAAAAAAATAATAAAAACTTAGTTACGACCTTTGTTTATATGACTTTCAGACCGTTGCGTAGAAACTTTTGAGCAAATACTTTTTAAAATTACGACCAGTGTGTTTTTACGAACCATGTGTAACGACCTCTGCTTATAGAACTTTCAGACCGCTGTGTTTTGACACACTACCGATGGAATTGAAACTACAAAAAATAAAACAAAGCGGGGCTTCGCCCCCACTTTGCAGTGCTTTTACGAACTGTATGTTACGACCGGAGTTTAGAGGACTTAAAAGACAGAGGAATTGGACTTTTCTCGAACTTGTAATTCGTTTAAAAAGTAAGCCAGCGCCCAATCGAGTAGACGGCTCCGCCACCAAACGATGACGGAGTGCGCCTCTCACACCACTGTACATGCGGGTCTCGTATAGTAGAGTAGAGAAAGTCGGAAGCCAAATTGCCACTCCGCTCTCCCCCTCGTCAATCCGTACGTGCGGTTTTCCCGCATACGGCTTTCCTGCATTCTTCGTTGCAAACATTCACAATTAGCTTCTGACTTTGTATTTCGTTGGGTCTATTAATCCGTATTGGTGAACTAATATCTCAAAGGCTTGTGTACCATACAAGCTACTACGTCTTTGGCTCTTGCGGTTGTAATACCGATATAGGCTCTCTGTCAAATAGTAGCGTATTGCTCCCTTACTCATTGCTGGATAGCTAACCTTTGGTATTTCAAAATAATTTAACCATCCCCTCAATATTGTATTCAAGCCTTTCGCCACTTCTTTAGGGTTGAAATGCCCGCTGTGCCTAAGAAATTCTTTTAGCTTTTCTCTGATTTTGTTTTCGGATTTATCACTTGGTACGATGTTCCAATAATGGTCGTTTTGTCCATTCCTGCTTTTATCATACCGTATTGTAAAGCCTAAAAAATTAAACGATGTTTCCTTCGCTTGTATCTGCCGTGTCTTTTGCTCATTGAGCGTTAGACCCATTCTTGTTAAGATAGAGCGTAGTTGTTCCATCGCTTTTTCTGTTATCGCTTTTCCCATTAAAACAAAATCATCCGCATAGCGTACCATCTTTATGCCTAATTTATAGAATATATTTTTCGTGTTATTCACGAGTGTATCTACAAGGTGCATATAGATGTTGGCTAATAATGGCGATATTACTCCGCCTTGCGGTGTTCCTCCTTTTTGCTTCTTGCCGCCTTTAAGTTGTCCATCTTCGCTAATAGGGCTTGTTAGCCATAGTTCGATTAGATGTAAAATCCTTTTATCTGCTATCCGCATTTGCAATACCTTCATTAATTTATCGTGTGGTATTGTATCAAAGTAAGAACTTAAATCGGCATCAAGTACATCTGTTTTTCCTTCTCGTAAGTGTTCTTTTATCGCTGTCATCGCATCTTTTGATGAACGCTCGGGACGAAACCCGTAAGAACTTTCCTCGAAATCGGCTTCAAATATCGGTTCTATTATCAGTTTACATACCATCTG
>JAHEXZ010000063.1 GCA_023251835.1 Bacteroidota bacterium
GGATCAAAAATATTAATTCCTCCCTGCCATGTTCCAAACCATAAAAGCCCGCTTTTATCTTCAAATAAACTCAATACAAGATTATCGCTTAATGAGTTTTCATCGTCCGGTTTTTTTTTATAAACAGTAGATTTGCCATTTTCCTTATTGTATGAAATAACACCATCTTCGGCTGTTGATAACCAAAGCAAACCATTTCTGTCTTCCATAAAATTAGATACCAAACCATAAGGTAATTGCTTATTTAGGTAGCATGAAGTGTCCCTGTTCGAAACTATTTTTCCGGTAGCAGGGTCAATCACATTTATGCCCGCACTCCAGGCACTTACCCATATTTTTCCTGATCTATCAGGGTAAAGTGCAGCAATGCCCAAAGCATTCAAATTTCTATATTGAGATACTTTAAAAGAGCCGGGATCCCATGAAAATACTCCTGCATCAGCCGTTGCACACCATAATACCCCATTTTTGTCAAAAGTTAAAGTTGCTATATTATTGCTTGGAATCGACAATTGATTGAATTTTTCATTTCTAAAATTTTGCCATTTTCCGGTTTGTTTCGTGAAAATAAATATTCCATCACCATCAGTAGCAATGAATAATTGACCTGATTTATTTTCGGTTATGCCGTTAACATTGCTTATATTTTCAGTTTTACCTTCTGGAGGCGGTAGGTGAATATGAGTAAAAAAATTTTTTTTTGCATTAAAACAGTCTATTGTTCCATTTCCAAAACCAATCCATAGCGTTGAATCATCTATATAAAGACAATGTATATTGTTAGAATATATTGAATTGCTATCAGTTGGTTCATTTTTGAAAATTCGAAAGGAATAACCATCATAACGGTTTAGGCCATCACTTGTGGCAAACCACATAAAACCATTTTGGTCCTGAATAATTGAGTGTACCGAATTTTGTGACAAACCCCGATCAACCGATAAATGAGTAAATCTGACTTCCTGAGATTGAACAAAACTAGGATGGCCTAAATAAAAAAGAACAAATAAGGCAAAAAGAATTTTATTCATATCCTTATTCCGATTACAAGAATATCATCAACCTGCTCTAAACTGCCCTTCCAATTTTCAATCGTATCTTTTAACACCTTCTTCTGTTCAACCATTGATATGTGTGAATTTGCCAAGAGTAGTTCTTTCAATTGTTTATACATAAACTTTTTTCCTTTATTTCCACCAAACTGATCGGCATAACCATCGGTAAATAAATAAATACAGTCATTAACCGACAATTGAATCTGATGAGAAGTAAAGGGAATTGCTTTTTCTGCAATACCAATAGGTTGTTTGTTGGATAAAATTGCTTTCAGTTCATTATTCTGAATGTACCAAAGTGGATTGTTGGCACCAGCCCAAGCAATTTTTTTTGTTTCTTTATCAATGGAAACAAGAGAAATATCCATTCCATCTTTTACTTTTTCATCTGTTTTAGAAAAATGTTCAACAACAAATTTTCTTGTCAAATCAAGTATTTGGCCAGGGTCTGATAGCTTATTTTCTAATACGGCTTTATTTAAAGCATTATAACAAACTAAGCTTACCAACGCTCCCGGAACACCATGACCCGTACAATCAGCCGCGGCAAGCAGAATTTTGTCATCCATTTCTTCCATCCAGTAAAAATCTCCTGCAACAATATCTTTAGGCGTATAATGAATAAAATATTGATTAAAGTTTCTTTGAAAAAAAACTTCTGATGGAAGCATAGCATTTTGGATTCGTTTGGCATAGTTAATCGAATCAACAATCTCACGATTTTTTTCTTTAACTTTTGCCCTGCTTTCATTAAGCTGGCTTTTAAAAAAATATACTATAAAAAGAATGGTAATTAAAACGGTAAATAAATTAATTACAAAAAGAGTCATTGCAAATGAAAATGTTTCAACAGGAGGAAAAATCCTTAAACCTATTATGGAAAGAAAAAACATTATAAGACATGGCCCAACGGAAATTAATGATTTTTTTAAAGAAGGATAAAAGAGCATAGGAGGAATACACATTACCATAAAGCCAAAATAAAATCCGGTTTCCTTACCCATAATGATTGTAATAAATGCCCAAAATACAGGTGCTGAAATGGTTAAAACAGGAATTGCTATTTTCAACCCTTTCCATGCATTTAATAACAATGGAATAATAAAACCCAAAGCGACTAAAAGAAAAACAACAGTATGAAAATAGTGTGAAGTGATTACAAATAAAATAACATAAGAAAAGCAAATAGGTACTCCCAAAAAGCTTATCACATTGAGGAGCTGCATTTTCTCAATTACATCAGAGGAAAAACCCGGTTTAATCCCGAAATTGATTATTTTTTGCAAGAAATGCGGCACTTTCATAAGTATAACTCTTTTTTAAACTTTACAATGTCCGGCTTATAGAAAAACACAAATTAAATGAAATATACTGAGCGAATCTAACCGCCATTGCTATCGCAAACCCAGTAAGATTCAGTATAATTACTCCTGATTTTTCTTTTTTACCATAGTAAGAATGGTAGCAATTGCAACTGTTTCTCCAGTTTCATCATATACATCAACCAACCATTTTACAATACCTTTCGCAATGTCTTCCGGTGTTTTCTTTTGCTGAACAATTTTTTCTTTGCAGGTGAAACGTACACCTATAGTAGTTCCCGGATAAACAGGCTTAACAAAACGGCAGTCCTCCAATCCATAATTCAATAAAACCGGTCCTTTTTTAGCATCCACAAACAAACCAGCTGCTTTTGACAGAACAAAATATCCATGTGCTACACGACCTGTAAATATTGTCCCATCAAGCGATGTCGCATCCATGTGAGCATAAAAATTATCACCACTTACATTAGCAAAATTAACGATGTCAGCCTCGCTAACTGTATGTTTAGCGGTAATGAGCGTTTCGCCAATTTCAAGTTCTTCAAAATAACGTTTGAACGGATGAATATCTTTTTCAATGTATTTTCCGCCATATTGATAACTATTTGTAATATTACTTAATGTAGTTGGAGAACCCTGAATAGCAGCACGTTGCAAATAATGAAATACTCCGCGTTTACCGCCCATCTCTTCGCCTCCACCGGCACGTCCTGGCCCACCATGTGTAAGCATTGGCATTGGAGAACCATGACCAGTGCTTTCTTTAGCACAGTCTGCATTCAGTACAAGTATACGTCCATGCATACAGGCAGCGCCTATTACAAATTCCTTTGCAATTTTATCATCACCTGTAACAATAGAACATACCAATGAACCTTTGCCAAGCTTGGCCAATTCTATAGCGTCAGCAGTTGTTTTATAAGGCATAATAGTACTGACAGGACCAAAGGCCTCAATGTTATGCACATCCTGGTATTTAAATGGATCTTTATTTAAAAACAAAATAGGTGTAATAAAAGCTCCTTTATTTTTATCAGCACCCGTTACTTCAAACTTTTCCATATCTCCAAAAACAATCTCTTGTGTTTTGGCCAATTGCATTACTTTCTCTGCAACTTCTTTCAATTGTGTTTTACCTGCCAATGCACCCATGCGTACACCTTCTACCTGTGGATCGCCAATTATAGTTTGCGCAAGACGTTTACCCAAGGCTATCTGTACATCTTCAACCAGATTTTCAGGAACAATAATTCTGCGTACTGCAGTACATTTTTGCCCGGCCTTGACAGTGATTTCACGTTGTACCTCTTTTATAAAAATATCAAAAAGCCCCTCTCCAGCTCTCCCCGAAGGGGAGAGAGAGCCAGCATCCGGTACAACATCTGCCCCTAAGACAATACAATTCAAAGAATCCGCTTCCATATTAAATGAAACAGCTTCTTCCAACAAACGGGGATGTGATTTTAAAAGTTTACCGGTACTCGCAGAGCCGGTAAACGTAACCATATCCTGATTAATAACATGATCAAGAATACCATTTGCACTGCCACAGATAAGCTGTAATGCACCTGCAGGCAGGATACCTGATTTATCAATTTCTTTTACAACTGCTTCTGTTAAAAAAGAAGTAAGCGTTGCAGGCTTTACTATTGCAGGAACCCCTGCTAACAGGTTTACAGCTATCTTTTCCAACATTCCCCAAACAGGGAAATTAAATGCATTGATATGAATAGCAACCCCTTCTTTGGGTACACAAATATGATGGCCTATAAAAGTCCCAGTTTTACTGAGTTTTGCAGCATCACCATCCAAACAGAATGTTTCATCAGGAAACTGCCTTCGCAAGCTGGCATAGGCAAATAAATTACCAATTCCGCCTTCAATATCAATCCAGCTATCAGTGCGGGTTGCACCGGTAGCCCAACTTACTTTATAGAATTTTTCTTTTTCGGCTGTCAGGTGTAATGCAAGTTTTTTCAACATTAGCCCCCTCTCCTGAAAAGTCATCTTACGCAATGCAGGCCCTCCTGTTTTTCTGGCATAATCCATCATTGCAGCAAAGTCAAGCCCTTTGCTGCTTGCTGTTGCTACTTCATCACCTGTAATAGCATTGTATAAAGGCTGTCCGTCCCCCTCTCCTGCCATCCATTTTCCAAAAGCATAGTTTTGTAGTTTCATGAGAATATAAAATATTAGTGTTGGTAAGATAAATCAATAGAAAATCTGCTGATTAAAGATAACAAAAAAAACGAAATGACAAATGATCCCGAAGGGTCAGCGGCTTTAGCTGTCAAAACTCAGTTATCAGGATATACTTCGACTGAGTGAGTTTGAAAAACTTTACAAACTCATTCGCTCAGTATTACTGAATATAATTGCCTTTGCTATCACAAATTCAGTAAGATTCAGTATAATTTCTGGCACCAAAAATAGAACTGCCAATACGAACTAATGTGCTGCCATTTTCAATAGCAATTTTATAATCAGAACTCATACCCATGCTTAAAGTTTGTAGTTCGTAGTTCGTAGTTCGCAATTTATTGAAAAATATATTTAATGATTTAAATTCATTGGCTATCTGTGCTTGATTATCCGTATTGGTAGCCATTCCCATTAAACCAACAATTTTTACATTTTTTAATTGTTTAAGCTCCTCTGAATTGAGTAGCGGCTCTGCTTCCGCGTAATCTAACCCAAATTTGGTTTCTTCTTTCGCAATATATATCTGTAGTAAACAATTGATAATACGATTGTATTTTTGAGCCTGTTTATTTATTTCCTGTAATAGTTTTAAGCTATCAACAGAATGTATCAATGATACAAAAGGGGCAATTAATTTTACCTTATTGCTTTGCAAATGACCAATCAGATGCCATTGTATATCCTTGGGTAAAACTTTATATTTCTCCACCATTTCCTGTACCTTGTTCTCACCAAAAACCGAATGGCCTGCATTATAAACTTCTATTAACTTTTCAACAGGATGTGTTTTTGTAACAACCACAAGGATTACATCAGTCGGAAGGGAAGATTTGATTATATTTAAATTGTTCGCTATAGACATAAGGTATACACTATATCATAGTTTAAACATTCATCATTAATGTATCAGAATATCACTCTCCCAGACCATAAATCACCAACCCACTTCTCATCTTAGGTTCCACCCAGGTAGTTTTTGGAGGCATGATATTATTAGTATCAGCAATATGTTTTAACTGTTTCATTTCAACAGGATATAAACCAAAAGCAACTGCATATTTTCCGCTATCAACGAGTTCTTTCAATGTTTTCATGCCTTTGATACCTGAAACAAACCCAATACGTTTGTCTGTTTTTAAGTCGTGGATGGTTAAGATGGGGGAAAGTACGTGTGTTGTCAGAATAGATGCATCAAGACTTCCAACAGGCTGGTCATTATGAATAATTTCTTTTTTTGCATCCAAAGAATACCACTTACCCTCCAAATACATACTAAAACTATGTTTTTGTAAAGGCTTGTAAATAGCTGCTCCTTTTTCAGTAATTATAAACTTTTCAGAAAGCCTATCAATGAATTGTTTTGCTGATAATCCATTCAGATCTTTTACGACCCTGTTAAAATCAAAAATCTTTAATTGTGCTTCAGGAAAAAATATACCGAGGTAAAAATTAAATGCTTCCTTACCAGTATAATTCGGATTGGCTTCTCTGCGTGTTTTACCCAGTAATGCAGAAGATGCTGAACGGTGGTGCCCATCGGCAATATATACAGCCGGCACTTTTGAAAAACGGTCTTCTATCTGAGCTACTCTTTTTCTGTCATTTACCACCCATAGTTTGTGCCGTATTCGGTCAGTAGTAGTATAATCATATACTGGCTCAGATTGTATAATTTTTATAGTCAATTCATCAATTATAGCATCATTAGGATAGCTGAACAGCACCGGTTCTGCATTAAAATCGCAGACTTCCAGATAATGCTTTAATTTTTCTTCCCGTTCAGTAAGTGTTTGTTCATGTATTTTTATAACTCCATTAAAATAATCATCAATACTTGAACAACCAATAATTCCCGTATAAACGGTTGAATCTTTCAGTTGCTGGTATATATAATAGCAAGGATCCGAATCATTTATAAATATTTTTTCTTTTTTAAATCTTAAATAGGCAGCTTTTACTTTTAACAAACGTTCATCAGAGCCCGGCTTGGTTCTTTTTCCATCATAAAAATCAGGATTAATTATATGTAAGAAAGTATAAGGGTTTCCGCGCAGCTTTTCATTTAAATCAGCAGTAGTATAACTATCTACAGAACGTGATGCCACTAAATGAACCTTGTCTCTTGCCGGACGTATGCCTTTGAATGGGATTATTTTTGCCATTTTTCTCCCAACTCCTAGCTTAACTTAGAAATTATCAACTCCGCCAATTCAACTCCAATCCTTTCCTGGGCTTCTTCGGTAGCTGCTCCAATATGAGGGGTTAATGATATTTTCGGGTGCATTAATAATTCTTTTTTAGGTGTGGGCTCGTTTTCAAACACATCCAATGCAGCATGTGCTACTTTTCCTGAATTTAATGCTGAAATTAAATCCGTTTCATCTATCACACCTCCACGGGCAGCATTTACAATACATACACCGGTTTTCATCAGACCAAACTCTTTTTGAGTGATTACTTTACCACCAGGAACATGAAGTGTAATAAAATCGCTTTCAGCTAATAGTTTTTCAAATGAAACAGTATGAATCTTAATCGATATTTTTTCTTTCACTCCTTCAATATCCAAGTAAATAAGTGCTTCCTGAAGAAATGGGTCAAATGCAAGCACCTTCATTCCGCAACCTAAGCCAATTTTTGCAACAGCCTGGCCAATACGGCCAAAACCAATAATACCAATAGTTTTACCCTTTAGCTCAATACCTTTAGCATATTTTTTTTTCAATGAATCAAACTGGCTATCACCATTGACTGGCATTTGACGGTTACTATCATATAGAAAACGTACACAATTAAACAAATGTGCAAATACCAACTCTGCAACTGAGTGAGAAGAAGCAGCAGGCGTATTTACTACTTCAATACCCTTACCACGTGCATAATCTACATCAATATTGTCCATTCCCACTCCACCACGCCCAATTAATTTCAAATCAGGGCAGGCATCAATTACATCTTTACGGACTTTTGTTGCGCTACGTACTGTTAACCCTGTATATTTTTGTTCATTAATCATCCGGGCTAAATTTTCCTGTGCTACTTTTTCGGTAATTACAGTAAAACCGGACTTTTCAAGTAGTGCTTTTCCTTGTGCATCTATGCCATCATTGGCTAAAATTTTTTTGCTCATGTTATTTCAGTTTTGAATAGATAATTTTAGTTAAAAAAAGAACAGATTATCTCTAACGCCCCTCTGGGGCTTTAGAATCTTACAATTTTACTAAAATATTACAGCTATATTTTTTAATGCGTAACATCAGTTAGTAGTGAATTTCTCATACCAATCAGCGCATCAGATTAACATCACCAAACCTTCTTATTTTTTTGTCTTTAAAATCTTCTACATCAAAAACACAGGAATATACACCAAATTCTACTAAGGTTCCTTTATAAGTCCCATCCCAGCCTTTTAAAATATCGTTGGTTTCATAAAGTAACTGCCCCCAGCGGTTAAAAATACGCATCCGATATGATTTTATGCCGGAACCATAGCCGGTAAAAAAATCATTTCGATCATTACCATTAGGTGTAAAAGAATTAGGGAAATAAAAATAAAAATCGGGAACAATAGTTATTACAGAAGATATGGTATCTGAACATCCTTTGGGATTAACAGCAATCAATGTAACAGTATATTGGCTGAAATTGCCTTCAACCGGAAAAGAATGTTCCGGATTCGTTTCTATAGATACAGAATCATCTGAACCATCGCCAAAACTCCAATGGTAAGAAATACCTCCAATAGAAAGATTATTAAATTGCACCGTTTGATTAGTCACAAATGTATAACTATAACTCGCACTAATTGGATAAACAGTAACATTTATAGTATCCTTAATTGTAACGGCACAGGCATCAGTAACGGTGAGGATGTACGCTGTAGTAACATCAGGTATGACAGTTACTGAATCTTGCGAGGTAACATTCGGAGACCAGCTATAATTATATACAGGCAATCCATTGCTTACATGTGATTCCAGCAAAACGCTCTCACCAAGACAAACAGAAGTGTCATTACTCATTGTTAATTGCATTGGAGTATATGAAGAAAGAAATACAGTACACGTATCTGATGCTGTATGACCGCAAATATCTGTTACAGTTAATATATAGGTTGTAGTAGTTAACGGATAAACGTGAAGTGTATCCTGTGTACTTGCCGGATAATTTTGCCACTGATAGGTATATCCTCCCACAGCAACACCTCCCATTATCTGTGAAGTTAAAACGAGGTCAGGTGTTGGGCAGGTTAACACAATATCATCATTTAAACTTACTTTAAGTGCTGGTGTATCTTCAATATAGATTGTTTTTGTCAGTGTATCATTTCCACCACAGAGAGATGTTACGTACAATGTCAATGTAACTGTTTCAGAACCTTCAATCAATAAGTCAGAAAGGGAATTAATTGTAATGAGAGCTGAGTCTTGGTTTACTGCAAAAATAACACTATCACTCATAGCAGCATAATCAGTGCCTTCTGTTGCTGTACCATTCAATGAATAGAAAAAAGTCTGAGCAGTACCACTGCTTGACGGATTTCTATGGATCACAAAAGAACCGGAAATACAACCCTCATAAATGGTGCTATCATTACCTGTAACTCCTCCGGGATTATTGATAGTTGATGATAAAGTAGTACTGTTTCCGCTTGAAAAGCTGCCTGCTTCTAAGAATACTCCTGAATCGTATGCGCCATCACTAACATCGGCAATCGCAAGTTTAATATGATATTGTTGTCCGCAAACTACTGGTGAAATGGCAATGAGCGGAACGGTGAACCCATCATATTGGACAGTCAATCCATCAGGAGCAGTTCCTGTACCCGTTCCATCCCCATTATCAAAGTAATAAGCACCATTATTAGATAGATTTACATTATTGATTGTTACAGGTGTAGCAGTTCCTGGTATAAGAGCAATATTTTTGTTTACAAAATTTCCACCAGCCGGGTTTGGCCCTGATATAAAAAAGCCAAAAGCATCGTTAAAAGTGGAATTTGCAAATTCCATGTATTCTTCAGAACCAAAAACGTATCTGAATTTTATGGTGTCTGAACTGGGCACAAAATCAAATTCCAGAATAGCAGCATCATTCAATGAACCTGAAGCAATTCCGGTTAATTCAGGATCTGAAGATGTGGTATTAAAATTTGAACCTTGGCTCCCGTCATTATTAGGGCCTATAGCATTTGAAATATTTCCGGTAGCCATAATTAATCCGGCAGAAAACCCAATGTTTGATGAGGTTCCATTAAAGGAACCTATAGCAGTAGGATCGCCATTGTATGTGACATTAGTTGCAGTTAGCCCTCCACCTAAAAGCACTGTTTGTACTAATTGATTGGGTGTAAGTGAGTTATTGGTTGTCAGTTGAGCCGTTGAAAGGCGAGGGGTAAAAAGTAAAAACAGAAAAATAAATCCTGAAAATGAATTTCTTTTTTTAAATATTACCATTACAATAGAGTATTCTTATGTAAATGTATTAATAAAAAATTAATTATGAAAACCTTTTGATTGAATTTAAGTAGTAACAGCAACTGTTTGCTCACAGAACTGTTGTAATTCCGCATCAAAACGTCTGGTAAGTTCATCATTCCAATTCAGAATACCCTTCATACTATGAAGCAGAGGGCTTGCCCATTTTTTCACCGTTGTAATATCAAAATAAAGTGCTCCTGTACGCCTGATAAAAAAATCAGCAGGAGTACAACACATTTCATATTCGATACAGTAAAGTAGTTGGGCATGCAATAGAATAGGTAAAGGTAGTTGCTTTTGTTGCTTTAGCATTTCAATACTACTGAAAAGAATATCAACATTTGAACCGTACCGATTAATAAGCAGCTCAGTCTCTTTTGCTGAAAGTCCTATCTCCTTACCACGTATTAATTTATTCTTTACAAAATCACTATACCTTGTTGCTCCCCCCGTTTCACCACCAGATAAAACAATATTAGCCGTAGTGCATTCTGGAAGCTTTTTGCCTTCTTCATCTTTCATTTTTTTTCCGATGAGGTCAACGATACGCTGGGCCATTTTTCTATAACCTGTGAGCTTTCCACCTGCAATAGTAATTAAACCGGAAGGGGATTCAAAGATTTCATCTTTACGCGAAATTTCGGATGGACCTTTGCCCGGCTTTTGAATTAAAGGCCTTAAACCAACCCAGTGCGACTCAACGTCATTGGTTGTGAGCTGAACTGCCGGGAAAATATCGTTTGCGCATTTTAAAAGATAGGCAATATCTTCATTCGTTATTTTTGGATCCGCAATATCACCGGAATAAAAGGTATCTGTAGTACCTATATAGGTTTTTCCTTCGCGTGGGATAACAAATATCATACGTTTGTCATACGTGTCAAAGTATGACGACTGCTTCAAAGGCAGCTTGTTCCAGTTTACAACAATATGAACTCCTTTGGTAGTATGAAGTTTATGATGTTTTTGGGGCTTATCCATATCATCTATTTCATCTACCCAGGGGCCTGTAGCATTAACAATATACTTACCTCTAAACTCAGTTACTTGTTGGGTAAGCTGATCTTGCGCCTTCACCCCGGTAAGTTTACCATTCGTATAAACAAAAGAAATGGCCTTCACGTAATTAACTGCAAAAATACCTCTGCTAACTGCTTCTTTTATCACCTCTATAGTGAGGCGTGCATCATCAGTACGGTATTCATAAAAAAGAATGCCACCCAACAAATTATCCCTACGTAATAAAGGTTCTGCAGCTATGGTTTCTTCTTTGTTTAAAACACGGTGTTTTTCTTCCTTTTTAACTCCGGCAAGCCATTCATAAATGGTCATACCAAGTTTTGCAGTAAACTTAGTTAATGAGCCACCTTTTACAATTGGTAAGAGCAGGTGTTCTGGTTTAGTAAGATGAGGCGCATTTTGATGTACAATAGCCCGCTCCTGTCCCACTTCAGCAACCAGCTTAAACTCCAGTTGTTTGAGGTACCTCAATCCGCCATGAATCAGCTTTGTAGATCGGCTGGAAGTTCCCGCAGCAAAATCCTGCATCTCAATAAGAGCTACTTTTAACCCTCGTGCAGTTGCATCCAATGCAATGCCTGCTCCCGTAATACCGCCACCTATAACTATCAGGTCAAAAGTGACAGCACTCATTTCATTAATAATAGATGCTCTGTTTTTTGCAGAAATTGAAGCCAATGTAATTGTATTAAGAATTGTAAATTTTTGTTTTTCAGAATGCTCTTATAGGACGGAAATAATAAGAAAAATCTTTATTCAAATAGTCCTGGAAACCAAAATCAAAATGCTGATACCAGGCAAAGTGCTGATCAACCTCCGAAGAGCTCCAGTAATAACCATGTTGATACCCTCCGATAATTTCTTTGTTTTCATATAAAAGGTTTAACTCTTCCTTTGAAGGCAGAAACCAATCGGTATAATCTTCGAGCACCAGTTCATTGCATAGTCTGGCAGCAATATTTCCGGTTGCTGCAGTGCGACATTGTAAAATAATTCTTTTTGTATTTTCCAGCCCGGTGCCAATGCCTGTTTGTGTATCATCAACAAGCATATCATAGCAACCCCATTGTGCGCGCACACCTTCACCATTATCAATAGATGCAATTAAACCATGTTCACCACTGGCATCAACATAAAATATTATTCCTCCTCCATAGGTTTGACCCACCACTTTTTTATTTTTATTGTCCGCTTCTTCAAATGCCTGACTACTTATTCTTATAGAAACAATAAACTTTGAAAGAGCATCTACTTTATCAGAAAACGAAAAACCAGATATTGTTGATTTTGAAGGCATTGTCGGCATTTTGGGTAGTGTTTCTATCATATTGTAAAGGCAGGAAGCTTTCGCAGCATAGCCAGCACTTTGCGAAACTTTAGAGTTTATTATTCCAATAATATTGCCCTGATTATCAAATACAGGAGATCCTTCATTTCCGGGTTTCATGGTGCAGGAAAGCTGGTAGGTACCAATATCATTTGGGTAGCCCGACTTTGAATTGATTGTTCCTTCCGATGTTTTTACTTCTTCTTTTGATTCCGACTGAGGGTAACCCATTACAAATATTTTTTCATCCTCTTTTACATCTTTAACTTTTAAAGCATATGGCACAGCACCGATAACCGCAAAGAGAGGGTCGTCAATTTTTAAAATAGCCAAATCATTTACCGGATCAGATTTTACCAGGTTACCAAGATAGGTTTTTTTGATACCGTTGTTAAGCACATCAATTTCAAAATGATATCCCGGTTCTAAATTATGATTGCTTGTAGCTATATAACCTGCGGATGATAATATTACCCCACTCCAGGTTGACTGAGCCTGAGCTTTGATAAATATCGAACAACAAAGAAGCAGAACAGGTAAAAAATGGAGTCTCATATTTTTTTCAAATTAAATTTTATTTTTTAAATAAATTGGTATTAACCTCAGGGCAAGCCCTGAACCCAATTTCCGCCCCAAGGGGCGGGGAATTTACCAAAAGAGATTAAAAATGATGACGGAGGCTTTTACGTTTTTTTAGTTTTTCAGTTACGATAAACCTATAAAAATTCATTGTTATTGTACCAATTCTGATTTTTTCACAGGTTTAAAAGCGATTGCTGCTTTTACAGCTATTTTCCAGCCATCGTACAACTCGTATACTTTTTCTGTAGTAAAGCCCGGCTGAAATGTTTTATCAACCAGCCATTGAGCAGCAATTTCATCTCTGCTTTTCCAGAAACCTATAGCCAGCCCGGCCAGATATGCAGCACCTAATGCTGTGGTTTCATTCACAACCGGCCTGTCAACCGGCACTTCTAAAATATTGCTTTGAAGCTGCATAAGCAGGTTATTACGAACAGCACCACCATCCACTCTGAGACTTTTCAGTTGAATACCCGAATCTTGTTCCATAGCCATCAATACATCTTTCACCTGGTAGGTAATTGCTTCTAAGGTAGCTCTAATCAAGTGCTCTCTTCTGGTACCACGTGTAAGGCCAAAAATAGCACCACGCACTTCACTGTCCCAATAAGGGGTTCCCAAACCAACAAAAGCAGGTACAACGTATACTCCATCTGACGTTTCTACAGTATCAGCATAGGTTTCACTTTGAGAAGCATCTTTAAAAAATTGAAGTCCGTCCCTTAACCATTGCACAGCCGAACCGGCAATAAATATACTTCCTTCAAGAGCATATTCCACTTTTCCGTCTATTCCCCAGGCTATGGTAGTGAGCAATCCATTGTTTGACCGAACAGCTTTTTTTCCTGTATTCATCAGCATAAAACATCCTGTACCATACGTATTTTTAGCCATTCCCTCAGCAAAGCAGGCCTGACCAAATAAGGCAGCCTGCTGGTCACCTGCAATACCTGAAATAGGTATTTTAATGTTAAACAATCCCCCTTGCCCCTCCTTCGACTGACTCAGGACAGGCTTTTGAAAGGGGGAAGATTCCGTTTCAGTATAGCCGTACAGTTCAGAAGATGAACATACTTTTGGAAGAACAGAGGCCGGTATATTCAATAGCTCAAGCAACTGCTTATCCCAACATAAATCATAAATGTTGTACATTAATGTACGGGATGCATTGCTGTAGTCTGTAACATGGGCTTTTCCTCCGCTCAGTTTCCAGACAAGCCAGGTATCAATAGTACCAAAGAGTAACTCACCTCTATCAGCCTGCTCTCTTGCTCCTTTTACATTGTCAAGTATCCACTTAAGTTTGGTTCCTGAAAAATAAGCATCAATGAGCAAGCCTGTTTTATTTCTGAAAGTATCATTTAACCCATTACGCTTCAGCTCATCGCAAATATCGGCTGTTTGTCTCGACTGCCACACAATAGCATTGTAAACAGGTTTACCCGTATTTTTGTTCCACACTACTGTTGTTTCGCGCTGGTTGGTAATACCAATTGCGGCAATCTCTTCTGCACTATATTTCGTCAATGTTTCTTTTACAACATCCTCTATCGACTGCCATATCTCCATAGCATCATGCTCTACCCATCCCGGTTTAGGAAAATGCTGGGTAAACTCTCTCTGAGCAACATTAACTACTTCGCCAGCTTTATTAAAAAGGATAGTTCTGGAACTGGTTGTTCCCTGGTCAATTGATAAGATGTATTTTTTTTCCATTACTACGAATTACGAATTTAAACGAATAACCCAACACTAACTTTCTTTCCTTTCTTTAACAACAGCCAATACCATTACAACCAAAATGAGCGAGGCAACTATCCATAAGATTGGATATATTTCCTGCTTAAATAAAGCCTTATAGAGTAAGGCGCCTGCTATACCACCCAATACAGGCCCAACAACGGGTATCCAGGCATATCCCCAATCGGAAGAACCTTTACCGGCTATGGGTAATAAAAAATGGGCAATGCGTGGCCCTAAATCCCGTGCAGGATTAATAGCATAACCTGTGGTTGCACCAAGAGATAAGCCTATAGCTACTATTAAACCTCCTATTACTAAAGGATTTAAACCATCAGAAAATTTATTTGCACCAATGGCTGATAAACCAAACATTAATATAAAAGTGCCAATAATCTCGCTTAATAAATTAGCCCATGTTTTACGTATTGCGGGACCTGTAGAAAATACTGCCAATTGTGTTGCGGGGTCTTTGGTTGCTTTCCAGTGAGGCAGGTAGTGAATCCACACAACAACAGCTCCCAAAAAAGCACCAACAAATTGCCCGGATATATATAGAGGCACCTGGCTCCATGAAAAATCACCGGCACAAGCCAATGAAATAGTAACTGCCGGATTCAGATGTGCACCACTGATGCTGCCTACAGCATATATTGCTATTGTTACAGCAAGCCCCCATCCGCTGGTAATAACCAGCCATCCGGCACTCTCTGCTTTTGTACCTTTTAATATAACACCTGCTACCACACCGCTTCCAAATATGAGTAGTAACATGGTTCCGATAAGTTCACCTAAGAATACTGACATAAGGCTTTGTTTTAAAGTTAAAAAAAATAGAATTTTAATGATTAGCAATAAGTTTTACAAATGACATAGACATTTTCATTCCGCAATAAGTTTTCCTGTTGCAATTACTCTATTCTCCAGCATAAGCTTATAAAAATAAATTCCATTACTTAAATTCTCCCGGTTTAAGTTTATTTTCTGTCCTGTTATATTTTTCATCTCTTTAATCTCTTGTCCGAAAATATTGTAAATTTTTAAACAGGCATTTTTTACCTCTTTGCCCAGTGCAAAAGATGTTTGAGTGGTAAAAGGGTTAGGAGAAAGGATGATATCTTTTGAATAGTTTAAATCTTCAACAGATAATAAATTGCAACTAACTGAGTTGTTATTGAATGCATTCTGTGTGGCCACCGCTTCATTATAATCTACTACATAATGCCACCAGTTATTTAGCTTCAGGTCGTTGGGATTAGTACAATCAAAATAAGGAAAGTGCCTGTACCACCATGAAAGATGACCTAATTCACCTTCTGCATCACAATTCCATTCGGTACAATTAATACTTCTTTGATTCCCTGTAAGAACAGGATAATTGAGCCATTGATCAGCATAGGTGGTAGTAAAATTTGTATTTGCTACTTCATAATCATTTAAGGCATTTGGGGGGAAGTGAACATTTCCGCAATGCGCAGAATCAGGCCAAACTGCATCATAGGATGAAAATCGTTCCCAATTGTTCGGATTTGCTGCTGTATAGCTCCACCGTCCGTAAACATGCAGCATCGTGTTTTCGACACGATGTCCATAACTATGCATAGCCATATCCAGGCCACGTTCATAATTTAATCCCATAATGGGGAGCAAATCCGAACAAGTTGTTCCGGTAATAACGGGGCCATTAATCCAAAATGCATTGGAGCCAGCCATACAGCTTTCCCAGCTTCCATTAATCGGTGGCCCGTAAACCCATACTTCGTTGATAAGGTTACTGTCGCGTTTTGCACATAAGTTATGATAATCAATCATCATATTATAGTCAAAGGAAGAGTTTCCGGATTGTTCACTACTATGAAGTGTTGTCCATCCTGGTTCTAAAAGAAGTGATGCAAATGAATCACGAGTCAGCAATACTCCTCCCATCCGTTCAAAAAATAAGGTGTCGTCATAAATATAATCAATGGAATAATTTAATACCCCATGACTAACACCGTTTAAGCTGTCGCGGAGGTTTTCCACCAAAATAAGAGGGTCGGACCAGTTGAAAAGCTCATGAAACCTCATACCATTTTGCGAAGGAATAGGAGGATCCTGAAGCACCACGGCTACTTTTACATTTTTGACCGGAGCTGGCGGATAGGCTGGCTGAGCAGTTACATTTAGCTTATAAAAAGCAAACGATGCTGCAAAAAGTATCTTTAATTTCATTTTGTTGTATAAAAATAAAAGTTTCCCTTATATGTAAAGTTTTCAAAAAGATTTGGATAATCACTAATAATCCCATCAACTCCCATTTGTTTTAGCTCTTTCATTTTTTCAACATCATTTACTGTCCATGGAATTACTTTTATACCTGCATCTTTACATTCTTTTATTACATCAGGTGTTACAGTATTATAATCAGGAGAATAGATAGCAGGAGTATATCCCAGTTGCTTTAAACGTTCCGATAACGACTGAAGTGACGGTGGCTCAAATAAATATGCTGTTTTAATTGTTGGATAGTTTTTATGAAGATATTGCAATGTACGTATATCAAATGACTGAATTATTACCCTTTCTTCTATCTTTTTTTCTTTTATAACAGCCATAAGCAGCTCCACAAACTCCTCCGGCTTCGGATGGTAAGTATCATCTGTTTCAGGCTTAGTTTTAGTTTCAATATTGTATTGAACAGATGGTAATGCTTTAGCTTTTGTATATGATTCTGCACTATCAATTACATCAGCAAGTTTAGGTTTATGAGCAGCCATTTTCTGCTGTTTAGGGAAACGTGGATGAGGTTTCATACCTACATCAAACTGTTGTGTTTGTTCATAGGTCATTTGATAAATATTTAATGATTTCTCCTCATTTTCTTCTACATAGTTACCATCAGGTTTAGTTGTAATTTCATGATTAAAAAAAGGTTCATGGCTAAGAATTACCTGCTTATCCTTAGTTATCACAACATCCATTTCTAAAGTAGTAACACCTACATCAATAGCTTTTTTAAATGCAGGAATAGTGTTCTCCGGCATAAGCCCCCGACACCCACGATGGCCTTCTTTATCAAAAATAACATTGTCAGAAGAAGAAATATCCATAGTAGTTGTTGTAGTAGAGCATGACAATAACAGTATACAGCTCATAAAAATGAAAGTTGGCTTAATTATTCCGGGTATCATTACTCAAAAATATTTTTTTTTAGCAAAGATATAATAATACTTCGGTACTATTTTGAAATAGGCCATAGTACATAGAATTTATACTGAGCGAATGAGTTTGGACGTTTTGCAAACGGTTCATACTGGTTAGTGTGTTGAATTCAGCTATCAATAAAATCGTATTAACGAAATTCGGGAAGTTTATGCTTTTTTCAAATTTAATTTTACATAGAAAAGGACTTTGTTGCATGAATAAAAGAGCTTCTGTCCTGCCCGAAGTTCAGGCAGAAACTATTCGTGTACAAGGCTTCTTGAGTAGATTGTTATGAAGAAAAAATACTTGCTCATATTGCTATTGAGTACAGCTGCACTTATTGGAAAATCACAGAGTTTTCAATGGGCTAAAAGAGCGGGACTATGGGCTTATGATTACGGATTAGGAGTTGGCACCGACAATTCAGGGAATGTTTACATTGCCGGCAAATATGAGATGAATGCCAACTTTGGCGGAACCACGGTACCCTGTAAAGGTAATCATGACATCTTTGTTGCAAAATATTCATCATCAGGAGCATTAACATGGGTAAGAACGGCTGGAGGCTATTTAGGCGATTATGCTCATTGCCTTTCAGTTGATAATGCTGCTGTATACGTTGGTGGAGAGATTGAAGGATTCGGTACGCAAATTACCTTTGTTGGCTCTTCTATTAAATTATATGGCAGGGGATACAATGATATCGTCATTGCTAAATATGACTTAGATGGAAATCTGTTATGGGCAAAAAATGAGGGGGACATATATAATGATGAAGCTTTAGGTATTACATCTGATTCGGGAGGTAATGTTTTTGTCTGCGGTTTCTTTTCTACAAAGGCTCGCTTTGGCTCATCCACTATTATTACCGGCTATGGCGACAGAGACATTTTCATAGCAAAATACAATACTGATGGAAATTTATTATGGGTAAAAAAAGCCGGAGGTATAGGGAGGGATGAAGCAAGAGGAATTAAATGTGATGCTAACGGCAATGTTTATATATGCGGTGTATTCAAAGGTTCGGCCAATTTTAGTGGCCAGGTTGTAAACACTCACGGTAATTCAGACATGTTTTTAGCAAAATATGCAACAAATGGCAGTTTACAATGGGTAAAAACTGCTGGAGGCAGTTGGGACGATATTGCCTGGTCAGTGACTATTGATAATGCGGGTAAAATATTTATTGCCGGTGAATTTAATGCTTCAATGAATTTTGGAGGCATTCAACTGAATACAACCGGTAGCGCTGATATTTTTGTTGCGCGTTACAACTCATCCGGAAACGTTGAATGGGCAAAAAAAGCTGGCGGATATAGTATAGACAGAGCAAGAGGAATAGGAACTGATGGAAGTACTATTTTTATTACCGGCCAGTTTGGAGGAACCGCCTCTTTTGGTTCTACAACAAGAATTTCAGCCGATGCTTCTGATGTTTTTATTGCGGCACTTAATAATAATGGTGGTTTTTTATGGGCTACTTCTGTCGGAGGCTCTGCTGATACTGCAGAAGACCTTGGCTTTGAATCAGGATGTGCCATTAGTGCCGGTCCGGCCGGGAGTGTTTATGCAACAGGATCTATATTAAATGGTGGGCAGTTTGGTGCAACTACCCTTAATCCCTATAGCCGTACTGATATTTTTCTTACTAAGTTAAAAAATGGTTCATCAGCTATGATTGCGGGTACAGAGTTAGTATCAACAGGTGCTATCTGGAAATACCTTGATAATGGAAGCAACCAGGATACCGCATGGAGAACACTTTCTTATTCAGATGCTACCTGGAAGACTGGTAATGCAGAGTTCGGATATGGCGATGAAGACGAAACTACTCTAGTGAGTTATGGTAACGATGCAAACAATAAATTTCTAACCACTTATTTTAGAAAAACTTTTAATGTGATTAACAAATCATCCATTTCGGGTTTGGAACTCAGTTTACTGCGTGATGATGGCGCTGTTATTTACATTAATGGAACAGAAATATACCGGAGCAATATGCCTTCCGGAAATATCAGCTATACTACTCCGGCATCAATAGCTACAGCAAATGCATCTGCTTATGAAATAAAAACCATTTCTTCTTCTTCTCTTGTAGATGGAGCAAATCTAATAGCTGTAGAAATACATCAGAATTCTTCAACAAATTCTGACCTAAGTTTCAATTTAAAATTACGCGCTTTGAACGGTGGAACATTGATTGATGAAGATAATACTACAGGCACAGAATTTAGTGATTTGATTGCATTTACTGCAGAAAAAACAGAAAACAGGGTAAATCTGAACTGGAAAACTTCTGATGAAATAAAAACTGAATATTTTATTATTGAAAGAAGTATAGATGCAGAGAGTTTTATTCCTATCGGAAGAGTAATGGCGGATACAAATGAATTTATTGATGAACAACTTCCGGAAAGAGTACAAGGAGCCTATTTATACTACCGTATCAATCAAACAGATTATGATGGAAAGGCTACTTTTTCATCAACTGCCTCTGTTGCCATAGAAAGTAAAGAAGAACTATCACATGTTATTTTTGATTTTTACCCTAACCCGGCAAAAAACTCATTTACACTTTATGTTTCTGAGCCCAATAATGAAAAATATACCTATGCCATATATGACATAGCCGGACAGAAAGTTAAAGAATCAATAATTACTACAAGCCATACACAAATTGAAATAAACACCCTTAGTGCCGGAATATATCTCATAACCATTAACTCCGGGACCAAAATGGTTTTCCAGGAGAAGCTTGTTGTGCAGTAATCACATCAAATAGAAAATTGCCATGCCCCTCCCCCCAATCAACCGGTAATTTACCGGCTGTATTTTTATTACTATATTTGGCCACTTTTGTTTGTATAAAATCACCTTATTTCTTAATTTATCAGAATGATGAAATTTGAAAAATTTGTGCTTGCCAATGGGTTGAAAGTGATTGTTCATCAGGACAAATCAACACCCCTGGCTTGTATAAACATTTTATATAATGTTGGCTCCCGGGATGAAAACCCTGACCAAACCGGATTTGCGCATCTCTTCGAGCATCTTATGTTTGGCGGCTCCATAAACATTCCTAACTATGATGAACCATTGCAGCGTGTAGGTGGTGAGAACAATGCATTTACCACAAATGATATTACCAATTACCATTTAACACTTCCGGCAGAAAACATTGAAACGGGTTTTTGGCTGGAGTCTGACAGGATGTTAAATCTTGCTTTCTCAGGAAAAAGCCTCGAAGTACAGCGCAATGTGGTAATAGAAGAATTTAAACAACGTTACCTGAATCAGCCCTATGGTGATGTATGGCTGCTGTTAAGACCAATGGCTTATAAAGTACATCCCTACAGATGGGATACTATAGGCAAAGAGATTTCTCATATTGAAAATGCTAAAATAGAAGATGTAAAGAATTTTTTTAAACGGTTCTACTGTCCTAATAATGCAATTATGGTTGTGGCAGGGAATATAACTATAAATGAAGTAAGATCTTTGTCGGAAAAATGGTTTGATCCCATTCCCAGAGGGCGTGAAAACAACCGTAATCTGCCGCAGGAACCTGAACAAACCGAAGCACGCAGTTTAACAGTAGAAAGAGAGGTAACGGCCGATGCTATATACAAAGCATATCATATGTGTTCCAGATTGGATAAAGAATATTATGCTGTGGATTTAATTTCTGACATACTTTCTCAGGGAAATTCATCACGTTTACACAATGCTCTGATAAAAAATAAAAAACTTTTTAGTGATATTCATGCATATGTACTCGGAGATATTGAAAAGGGACTTTTTGTAATTTCGGGCAAAATTACAAAGGGCGTATCCATGGAACAGGCTGATGAAGGAGTTTTGCAGGAGCTGCTAAAAATGCAGTCGGAATTGGTTACAACAGAGGAGTTAACTAAAGTAAAAAACAAAATAGAGTCATCACAGGTATTTGGAGAAATGGATATACTCAATAAATCGACCAACCTGGCTATTGCCGAATTATTGGGTAATGCGGATTTAATCAATAAAGAAGTAGAAAAATACAATGCAGTAACAGCAGAACAAATCAGAGAGCAGGCAACTATTATCTTTAAGAATGAAAATTGTTCAACATTGTATTATCAAGCAAAAAGATAAATTATTTATACTAATTTAGTAATTCATAAAAACGCCATATTAATGCTTACACATAAATACAACTTGATGCTGAAAAGCGCTTTTGTTATTACAATAGGGATGTTTCTAACTGCATGCAGTAATGAAACTCATAAGGAAACAGTTAATAATGATACAAAAACCATTACCGAAGACACAACAGTAAACACAGGCATAGGTGAGATAACCTATTCTTTACCTTCACCATTGCAGATAGCGTCTATATTTAAAAAATCAGGGATGGAATATAAAGCAGGTTTAACCAGCCAGCTTAAAGACCCCGCAAAATATATGACAAGCCTTAATAAAACATTGAATCTGGGCGTTTATAGTGCTGATTTATCTTATGCCCTATTGAATAAGCAACACCAAACCGTAATGGAGTATATGAAACTGGGCAGGCGAACAGCAGATCAATTAGGAATAGGAAGTGTATACGAGGTGAATAATGTTTCAAAACGTTTTGAAAAAAATATCACTAACGAAGATTCGCTTGCCGTTATTCTTTCTGAACTACAAATGGAAATGGATTTTTATATAGATGAAAACAATCAACAGCAAATTACTGCCATAGCATTTGCAGGTGCCTGGGTTGAAAGTATGTATATTGCTTTTACAATTAATGAAACCAATAAAGAAAAACCACTAAATGGAAGATTATCTGAACAAATGACAATACTGGAAAGTATTATTAATGCATTAAAAACTGTTGAAAAGAAAGTTCCGGCAATTACAGAATTAATTGCAAGTTTACTCGATGTTAAAAATGCCTATGAGGCTTTACCTTCCGTAAAAGACACCAGGAACACCACTCCGGAAGCAGATAAAAAAATAGTGTTAACAGATCAGGAAATAACTTTATTAAGTAAAAAAATTGAACCCCTGCGTTTAAAACTCATCAACGGAGAATTTTAAAGGGTTATTGACATTCAGGTTTAAATTTTTATACATAAAATGCAAGAATGAAAAAAGTATCTTTATTCTATAGTTTAATGGCAGCTATTGTGCTGGCAGCTCTGAATCATAGTGTATTTGGGCAATGTACTGCCCGTTCCATAATTAAAAACTGCAAATCAGAATTTACTTATCCCTACCAGTACAGTGGCTGCTGGATGCAAGAATTTGTGATTGATAAAAACTACAAACGTATTGAAGGGCATTTTGTAGTACTTGAAGGATTGAAGTATCAGGTTGTGTTTTGCTCCTCCCAAAGTGCAGAAAATATAATAGTAAATATATACGACAAAAGTATCGAAACAACAAAAAAAAGAATATTGTATGACAGTTCTAAAAACAAAGGCTCTAATTTATGGAAATTTGAACCTACCAGTTCAGGCGATTATTACGTAGAATACATTATCCCTCCCACTACTACAGGAAAAGCCCATACTGGATGCGTAATGCTTATGTTAGGAACAGTTATTGAACTGGAAGGTAATTAACGGAATTTCTAAAAATTAACCTATGGATGCCCCTTTGTATGGGTGTTCTGTATAAAAAATATGATAAATATAACTCTACCTGATGGTTCCGTTCGTCAATATGAATCAGGAACAACTGCTTTGCAGATTGCACAATCTATTTCAGAGGGCTTGGCACGAAATGTATTAGCAGCAAAAGTAAATGGTGAAGTCTGGGATGCAACACGTCCTATTACTGCCGATGCTTATATTGTGTTGCTTACAATAAATGATGCGGAAGGAAAATCCACCCTCTGGCATTCTTCTGCCCACCTGATGGCAGAGGCAATAGAAGTACTCTATCCGGGAACAAAGTTTGGCATTGGCCCACCCATTGAAAATGGCTTTTATTATGATATCGACCTTGGCGGAAAAATTATTTCTAATGAAGATTTTAAGAAGATAGAGGATAAAATGCTGGAACTGGCAAGGCAGGGAAACACTTATTTCCGTAAGGAAATTCCTAAAAAAGATGCTGTTGCTTATTTTAAAGAAAAAGGTGATGAATATAAATTAGACCTCCTGGAAGGCTTGGAAGATGGCAATATCACTTTTTATGAACAAGGCAATTTTACCGACTTATGTCGTGGCCCTCATATTCCCAATACCGGCTTTATTAAAGCTGTAAAGTTGATGAATGTAGCGGGAGCCTACTGGAGAGGAGATGAAAAAAATAAAATGCTTACCCGTTTGTATGCAATCACTTTCACCAAACAGAAAGACCTTACAGATTATTTGACCCTGCTTGAAGAAGCTAAAAAACGCGACCATAGAAAGCTGGGTAAAGAATTAGAATTGTTCGCTTTTTCTGAAAAAGTAGGAATGGGTTTACCATTATGGCTTCCCAAAGGAGCAGCACTACGCGAACGTTTGGTTCAGTTTTTACAAAAAGCACAGATTAAAAGCGGGTATTTACCAGTGGTAACACCTCATATTGGGAATAAAAATCTATACATTACTTCCGGCCACTACGAGAAATATGGAGCCGATTCCTTTCAGCCGATCCGCACTCCGCATGAAGGCGAAGAGTTCTTTTTAAAACCAATGAACTGTCCGCACCACTGTGAAATTTATAAGTCATCGCCAAAATCGTATAAAGATTTACCTGTTCGCTATGCCGAGTTTGGAACAGTTTACAGATATGAACAGGCAGGTGAATTACACGGTTTAACACGCGTTCGCGGCTTTACACAGGATGATGCACACTTATTTTGCCGTCCTGACCAGGTAAAAGAGGAATTCTGCAAAGTAATCGACCTGGTGTTATATGTTTTTAAGGCATTAAATTTTCATGATTACACAGCCCAAATCTCTTTAAGAGACCCTGGCAATAAGTCAAAATACATTGGTAGTGACGAAAACTGGCATCTGGCAGAGCAGGCAATTATTGAGTCGGCCAAAGAAAAAGAACTAACTACAGTAGTAGAGCTTGGAGAAGCTGCATTTTATGGCCCCAAGCTCGACTTTATGGTAAAAGATGCTATAGGCAGAAAATGGCAGTTGGGAACCATTCAGGTAGACTATAACCTGCCGGAACGTTTTGAACTGGAATATACCGGCAGCGATAACCAGAAACACCGTCCGGTAATGATTCACCGGGCTCCTTTTGGCTCTTTAGAACGTTTTATTGCGGTTTTAATAGAACATTGTGCCGGAAAATTTCCGTTATGGCTTAGCCCTGAACAGGTTACAATACTACCAATAAGTGAAAAATACAATAATTACGCAAAAAAAGTTTTAGAATTGCTAAAAAATTACGATATTCGCGGGCTCGTTGATGAACGAAACGAAAAAATCGGCAAAAAAATACGTGATACCGAATTACAAAAAGTGCCGTACATGCTGGTAGTAGGTGAAAAGGAAGAGTCTGAAAATAAAGTTTCTGTGCGTAAACAGGGAGAAGGTGATTTGGGAAGTTTTGATATTGAGCAATTTGCACAGATGATTACTAGTGAAATAGAAAGTTTAAAAAGTTAATATTAACAAAATATAGGAGGAACAAACAATAGCAGCCCCATTTAATACAAATACCGGCAAATTTAATAAGCCGGCACCAACAGGAAATAAATTTGGAAATAATCGTCCTGGAACAGATACTGCACCACGCCCCGATAACCGGTTTGGCAGAGGCGGTATGAGAAGAAAAGAAGAATTACATGCCATCAATGAGCGCATCAGGGCGCGTGAAGTTCGGGTAGTAGGCGAAGGAATTGAACAGGGAATTTATCCAATAGATAAAGCCCTTGAAATAGCCAGAGAATTGGGACTTGATTTGGTGGAAATTTCACCAAATGCAGAGCCACCGGTTTGTAAAGTAGTTGATTATAAAAAATTTCTATACGATCAAAAGAAAAAACAAAAAGAACTAAAAGCAAAAGCTGCTAAAACAGTAGTAAAAGAAATACGTTTCGGCCCGCAAACCGATGATCATGATTTTAATTTTAAAAAAAATCATGCTATCAAGTTCTTACAGGAAGGCGCTAAAGTAAAAGCATTTGTATTTTTTAAAGGCCGTTCCATTTTATTTAAAGAGCAAGGCGAAATATTATTGTTACGTTTTGCCAACGAGTTGGAAGATTACGGAAAAGCAGAACAAATGCCATTGTTGGAAGGCAAAAAAATGATACTGGTGATTGCACCGAAGAAAAAGTAATTTTAGAATTTTAGAATCCTGACCTGTCGTCAGGACAGGTTTTGAAATTCTTGATTTATGACTAAATAAAAAGCAAACCTAACAATAACCCATTTTAGAAATTCAAAAATTCAACAAATCAATAAATCAACAATTTACATTAAGATGCCTAAAATGAAAACAAATTCCAGTGCGAAGAAAAGATTCTCGCTTACCGGAACAGGAAAAATAAAAAGAAAACATGCTTTCAAAAGCCATATCCTGACAAAAAAAACAACTAAAGCAAAACGTGCCTTAACTCATGCCGGATTGGTAGATAAAGCTGATTTGCCAAGAGTAAAAGCAATGCTTACCATAGGTAAGTAAGGGGTAATAGAGAAATAGAGATTTGGAGAATTAAAAAATCACTAACTCTATAAATCGCCAACCTGTCCTGACGACAGGTCAGGATCCTCCAATTAAGTGAGTACAGTTCCAAACAATAAATAATAACCCGGTATTCAGTACCTAAGTCTCTTTAAACTGTGAGAGCGCTGAATCCAAAAAACTAAAAGAAAAATGCCAAGATCGGTTAACTCGGTGGCTTCAAGAGCCAGAAGAAAAAAAGTCCTCAAACAAACAAAAGGTTATTGGGGCGCAAGAAAAAACGTTCTTACAATTGCTAAAAACGTTTTAGAAAAAGGTTTGACTTACGCTTACCGCGACAGAAAACAGAAGAAACGTAATTTCCGCGCCATTTGGATTCAACGTATAAATGCTGGTGTTCGCCCATACGGATTATCATACTCTCAGTTTATGGGTAAAGTACATGCTAAAAATATAGACCTAAACCGTAAGGTTTTGGCAGATTTAGCAATGAATAACCCTGAAGCTTTTAAAGCTGTTGTAGAATCGGTGAAATAATACAATAAATATCCATTAAACAAAACGGGATTCTGGTAACTCAGAATCCCGTTTCGTTTTTTAGCGGTTATACCGATACGGTATCTATAATAGTCCGGTGCGCCTGAGGCTTTTGGCCTATAACAGCTACTCTATCAGCATTAACCATTCTAAAGTTTAAAATGCCCTTTGGACTATTTTGAACTAAGAATTGGTATTACTTTCTATGGTTTTTGGTTCAATAGAAGGATTCTAATGATTAAATAATTTGTAATCATTTTTCATAAAAAAACATCATTTGTAACTATTTTTCATAAAATGTAAGTATTTTTCATATCTTTGGAAACAATCATTTTTCACAGAATCGAATGAAAAATAAACAGTATTCAAGAAGTTTAACTGTTTTTCATGGACGCACTACTCCTGAGCAAGGAAGCATAGTGGGTTATGCTGCCCTCATAGAATATTATAATTTGCGAGTTCCTGTTCCGGATCTATTAGCTTTAATAAGCCAGAAACATAAAGTTTACAATACTGAAGAATGGCGAATATATACACCCAGGCACAAGCCAGATGAATCATTATTCGGCCAGCTAACCTTTGCTCTGAAATATGAAGGGATTGATTTAGCAGTTCTAAATGCTCTTTTTAAAACAGTAAGCGAAAAGGAAATTATTGCCCTTATTCAGAAAAAGCCCACTGGCAGTTATAGCCGTAGAATCTGGTTCTTATATGAATGGCTAACGGGTAAAAAATTAAAAGTTAAAGATGTACAAACGGGTAATTACATCGACTTGTTGGATAAAGCCTTGCAATATACAGGCTCTTCAGTTTTATCAAAACGTCACCGGATAAAAAATAATTTGCCTGGTGTAAAAAATTTCTGTCCGCTTATCCGTAAGACAGAAAAAACAGAAGCTTTTATCAAACTGGATTTATCAAAAAAAATAAAGGAAACGCTTGGCAGCATTCATCCGGATATTATGTCCCGAACTGCTGCCTTTTTATTATTAAAAGATTCAAAAGCTTCTTATGCTATTGAAGGTGAATATCCACTACAAAACAGGGCGCAGCGTTGGGGACGTGCAATTGGACAGGCAGGGCAAAAGTCATTAAGTAAAA
>JAHEXZ010000018.1 GCA_023251835.1 Bacteroidota bacterium
CACTGGTCAACAAAAGTGCTTCACATTACTTATGGTGTTAATGCCGATGGCACTGTTGCTACAACATGTCCTTATGGATATAAATTTGAATGGACAGATTTACAGGGTACTCCTCAACAAATTGTGGTCTCTTATTAACCGATAAAAAAACGTTTTTAAAACCCCGTTCCAAAAGGATGGGGTTTTTTATTTTCAGGAAGTCATGGAGTGGGTTAATACCATATTTTTTAGTGCTTCAATCCACTTGGGATGAGCATTTAAACTTTCTACCAACGTTAATTTTTCACCTCCATGCTCTTTGAAAATTTCATCATACTCTGTTCCCACTTCATAAATGGTTTCAAGGCAGTCGGCTGTGAAAGCTGGTGAAAATACCAGTAATCTCTTTTTCCCTTCTTTTGCTTTTTGCGCTATTACTTTATCACTGTATGGTTTTATCCATTTATCATCCAAACGCGACTGAAATGTGGTTTCATAATTTCCTTCCGGTATATTTAATCGTTTTACTAACTGGCGGGTGGTTTCAAAACAATTTGCACGATAGCAGTAATGGTTGTTCTTTGTAATAGAATTGCAGCACGAGCCCAGTTGACAGGTATTTGCTCCATAATGCGCGGAAGCTTTCATAATCTGCCGCTCTGGCAAGCCGTGATAACTGAAAATATAATAATCATAATCAGTCAGTTTATATTTTTGAGCAACAGCCACACAGGCATCAATAAACCCCGGGTGATCATAAAATTTTGATATTATTTTAACTGTTGGTGTCACTTCCCATTTTTTAATGATGCGAAGGGCTTCTTCTATTGAAGAGCCTGTGCTGGAAGAAGCGTATTGTGGGTACAAAGGAATAATGATTATTTGTTCTGCTTTTGCTTCACGCAATTTATTTAATGCTGATGCTATGTCTGGCTTTTGATAACGCATACCCAGTTCAACGAGGAAAGAATGTCCTAACTCTTGTTGGAGTAGCTCTTTTAGTTTGACACAGTTTGTTAAAAGCGGGGATCCTTCTTTTGTCCAAATTTTTTGATACAGTTTTGCTGATTTGGATGAACGGAAAGGAACAATAATAGCATTTACCAATAAGAACCGGCTAACAGGGTTAATATCTATTACACGAGGATCATTTAAAAATTGGGTTAAATATTTTCTGACATCCGAAATTCCGGGGCTATCGGGCGTGCCAAGGTTAATGAGTAAGATGCCTGTTTTCATGTTGTTGTTTAAATTTTAACACAGAGATCACTGAGTAATCAGAATTCATTATAATCCCTCTCTGTGAAACTCATAAATTGCTGTGGTCTCTGTGTTGAAAAAAAAATTATATATGCAAAGCCCTTTTGCCGGTGGCATCCAGGCATGCTTCTTTGAATGCTTCGGTATAAGTAGGATGAGCATGGCATATACGTGCTATGTCTTCAGCGCTGGCACGGTATTCCATTGCTACTACCGCTTCAGCAATAATGTCGGCAGCACGCGGGCCTATCATGTGTACACCTAATATCTCATCTGTTGTTTCATCAGCAAGCACTTTTATAAAGCCTTCTGTATCCATGGAAGCACGGGCTCTTCCACTTGCTTTAAAAGGAAAACTGCCGGCCCTGTATTTTCTACCTTGCTCTTTTAATTGTTCTTCAGTAAAACCAACAGCAGCTACCTCCGGCCAGGTATACACCACTCCCGGGATTAAATTATAACTGATGTGGGGTTTTTGTCCGGCAATTGTTTCAGCAACAAATATTCCTTCTTCTTCTGCTTTGTGTGCCAGCATTGCTCCTTTGGTTACATCTCCAATTGCATATATACCAGCGATATTGGTTTGCAAGTGTTCATCCGTTTCAATTCTACCACGGTTATCTGTTTTTACTCCTGCTTTATCAAGTCCTAAATTATTGGTGTATGGTCTGCGGCCAACAGCCACAAGGCAGTAGTCGCCTTTCAATTCTACTTTTTCTCCTTTTGCATTATCTGCAATTACGATAACTTCTTTTCCTTTTGAAATAGCCTCTGTAACTTTGTGATTCAGATAAAACTCAAAGCCTAATTTTTTCAGACTTTTCTGAAGTTCCTTACCAAGCCCGGCATCCATCGTACTTATAATTTCTGAAGTAAATTCTATGACTGATACCTTTGCTCCCAACCGCGCATATACCGAACCCAGTTCAAGCCCGATAACACCGCCTCCAATAACAATAAGGTGTTTGGGGACTTCTGTTAGCCGCAATGCCTCAGTTGAAGTAATAATGCGTTTTTTATCTAGTTGAATGCCCGGTAATGAGGATGGCTTAGAGCCTGTTGCAATAATGGTTTTAGCAGTTTCTATTTGTATTTTTTTCCCGTCTTCAGAAAGAATCTCAATTGTATTTTTGCTTACAAACGAACCATGCCCTGTAAAAACGGTAATTTTATTTTTTTTCATCAAAAAGTTAATCCCGTCACAAGTTTGCTTCACCACTTCATCTTTCCGTTTTATCATTTGTTTGAGATCCACCTTTAAATCTTTCAAATCGATACCATGCTCGCTAAACGTATGGCCAGCATTATAAAAATGTTCTGAGGAATCCAGCAAGGCCTTGGAAGGAATACATCCTACATTCAAACAAGTACCGCCAAGCGTATTGTAACGCTCAACAATTGCAGTTCTCATTCCCAACTGGGCACAACGAATTGCAGCCACGTAGCCCCCCGGGCCGGAACCGATAATTGTAACGTCAAATTTTTCCATTGTATTTAAATCCCTTCAAAGTTACTACTTTCTAATAATCTTAAAACGCAAAAGCCAGGAATATATAATCAAAACAAAAGAGAGGTACATGGCGAAACGGGCAATAAAATCACCATATCGGGTATAAAAGGTTAACTTATTATTGATGTTAATTTTTGTTTTTATAACAGCGGGAGTCCACCATGTTGTAGCTTGTTGTATTTCTCCTGTATCAGTTATAAGGCAGGAAATGCCCGTATTTGCCGACCGTGCTATGTATCTTCTTGTTTCAATAGCTCTTAACCTGCCATATTTAAGATGCTGACGGTAACCTGGAGTATCGCCCCACCAACCGTCATTGGTAATAATTGCAATAAAAGAGGCTCCTTTTTTTACATAATCAGAAACATATTCGCCATAAACACTTTCATAACATATTACGGGGGCTGCTTTTATCTTTTCATCTTCCGAAACAAACACCGTACGTTCATCCTGGGTTCCCAGACTTCCTGTTGTACCTCCCATATCAATTGCTAAATTCTCTATATACTTAAAAATAAAAGGGAAGGGCATTTTTTCAACACCGGGAACCAATTTTGATTTATGATAAACCTGTATTTTATTAGTGCTATCCAATTGAAGTGCTGTATTATAGGCATCGTAATAGGCATCCTGATGCTTGAATTTACGGGCGGTTGATGACAATGGCTCATTGGGTTGATATATTCTGGCAGTAGATGCCCCTGCAATAATTTTTAGCCGGGGATATGATTTTAAAAATTGTTTTAAAATATGAATACTGCTGCTTTGCTCTATTTGTCCTTCCCAAATATCTTCTGTTAAAGCAGTTTCAGGAAATATCAGATAGTCTGTTGCGGAATCTGTTTTTTCAGAAGCCAGTTTCAACATTTTTTGCAGTTGTTCTTCATAATCTGCTACAAATTTTTCGTTATATGGGTCGATGTTGGGCTGAACAATAACTGCATTAACAGATTCCTTTAAGTTATCAGGAAAGGCCAGGATACAGTAGGAAACTATAATAGGAAGTGTTAGTAATGCTGCCAACCCTGCTATTTTATTTCTATTAATTTTTCCAAAATTTTCTTTCTGACTAAAATCATACTTCGAAATTATATTAAAAAAAAATCCATTTACAACCAGTATCCACAGGCTGCCGGCAAAAACACCGGTGTATTCATACCATTGAATCCAGTTGGGCACCTCAGCAAAAGCATTTCCAAGAGTAAGCCAGGTCCAGGTCAAATCCCAATCGTGGTGTAAAAATTCAAATGTTATCCAAAAACTAATAAATAACAGTACACCCCATTTTTCGCCAATTCTTTTTTTTACGTTATGAAACAATAAAAAAGTAATGGTCATCAATAAAGCATTGCATGTAATAGCCATAACAGCACCACCAAGAGAAGCATTTTTTATCCACCAGGTAGTTAAAATGTTCCATAAAAGAAATACGAAATAAGTACAGGTGAAAAGAGTTAACGATTTGTATTTATGAGGGTTTTGAAATATAATATGTTCCACCATCAGTAATGGTACAAATGCAATAAAGAGTAAAGGAGTAAAACCATTGGGAAACCAACCAAAAGCCAGTAATAATGCGCTTAGGAGAGAGAGTAAAATTAGTTGCATCTACTACGAATTACGAATCTGCGAATTTCCGCGAATAGCGAACCAAAACCAGACTGGTTCAACGATCTATGTTTAAAATTTAAAATTCCTTATTCTTTGAATTTATTTTTTATTTATATCAACTTTAACAGAGAATATGTTTGAATAAAGAGCTGCCGACTGGTCGCCAATATCCGTTAATGCATAATCAATGGTGATTGATTTTATTTTCACACCTATACCGATGTTTGGCTGAAAAGTTTTGATTTTTTTACCTATAGCATCTGTATAAGACTGATAGTTCCCCACTCCTGCTCTTAGAAACACCAGGTTCATGTAGGAGCCTTCAAGGCCAAAATGAGGATCCATGCTTAAAACATTGCTTTTAATCAGCACATTACGTTCCCCATCAAAAGTTGCATCTATATTAAACTCTGTAAGCAGCGATATATTACGAGGAAACTCGAATTTACGTGCGCCTCCTACTAATAGTTTAGGCAAGGTGATTTCAACGGAGTTCTCAGGTATCTCATTGCCAGTAGCAGTAAATACGGCTTTGGTTTCATCAGAAAGGTTGAATGTCCATGCATTAAAGGTAGAGGTAACATCACGCGCCATTGCAGCAAATTTCCATTTTTTATAACTATATAGTGCTCCCGCATCTAAGCCAAATCCCCATGCTCCGGCAAAGTTGCCTATTTTTCTACGAATAATTTTAGCACTGGCCCCAAGCTGCAAACCCGGAATTTTGAGTGTTTTTACATAGGAAAGTATAAATGCATAATCAACTGCGGAAAACGTGGTAATCCTGCTATAATCTACATTACCATTTGCATTTATCAATTCTGTAGTATTGGGGATATCATCTACTCCAAAACGTATTATTGTGGCAGCCACCACACTTGAGCTATCTAAACGTGTTGCGTAAGCCCCATAGTCGTATTTGGCAATACCTGCAAAATATTCACTGTGCATTAATGCCACCTGATGCTGGTTACCAATGCCAGATAAGCCTGCCGGGTTCCAGTAACCTGCAGTAACATCATTTGCTGAAGTGATGTAGGAATTAGACATTCCCAAAGCCCTTGCTCCCACCCCAACATTCAGAAATTCATTGCTGTATTTGGGAGCCTGTGCATAGCCATACAGGTAAATGTTTACTATAAATGCGATTAATACAGATAATTTTTTAATCATAACGGACGATAAAAATAAGCTAAAATTCTCACATCTTTTCAAATTATGAGCTTTGCTCCAAGCCAGTGTCAAAAAACGCATTTTTATATTTTTTATTGCCTGATTCCTTTAAAACAGTATTTTCGTATTGTTTATTTGAAACAAGAAAATCGTACTTTCGAAATTTGCAAGAAGACCTCACCTAAATCATCTCCAAAGGAGAGGACTTAAAGGGAGGCAAAACAAATTTATTGAAACCAAAGCCTTGCACTGTATGGAGGAGCCCCTCTTAGAGAAAGTGTTAATCTATATGCCAGTAAGCAAGGTTTCGAAATTAATGGATGAACAATGAACATTAAAAAACATATACCAAACAGCATTACCTGCGGTAATTTATTATGTGGCTGTTTAGCCATTGTTGCTGCTTTTCAGGGAGATTTGCTTTGGAGCGCTTATTTAGTGGGTATTGCTGCTGTTCTTGATTTTTTTGATGGTTTTACAGCCCGGCTTTTAAATGTGCACTCGGAAATTGGGAAACAACTAGATTCACTGGCAGATGTGGTTACGTTTGGTGTTGTTCCGGGAGTGGTAATGTATCACTTGCTACTGTTGGCATTTGCGGGTGAGGCAATAAATAGTATTACAATTTGCAGCGTTTATACAGCCTTTTTGATTCCTATATTTTCTGCCCTGAGATTGGCTAAATTTAATATTGATACCCGTCAAAGCACCTCATTTATAGGAGTCCCTACTCCTGCAAATGCGATTTTAATCTGTTCTCTGCCCTTGATACAGTTTTTTCAACCAACAATAGGGAGTTTTAGTACCGCCACAATAATCGAAAATAAATATTTTTTATTAGGGTTAACATTACTTATGTCCTTTCTAATGGTAGCTGAATTGCCACTATTTGCGCTCAAATTCAAAAATTTTGGCTGGACTGATAATAAAATCCGTTATACGTTTATACTTGTTGCATTGATATTATTATTTATCTTTCACTTTATAGCAATTCCCATTATTGTATTTTTGTATATCATTTTATCGGTGGTAAATCGAGAGAAAAGTTAATGGGTTAGTTGTTATACTTCATCTGAATGAATTTGCAAAAAGCAGCAAACTCATTCGCTCAGTATTGCTGAATCTAACCGCCTTTGCTATCGCAAATTCAGTAAAATTCAGTATAATAGTAATTAGGAACAAATAATTAAATATCTATGAAATACAGAGCAGAAATAGATGTAATGCCTTTAAAAGCATTGTTAGATCCTCAGGGTAAAGCGGTTACAGGAAGCATGAAAAATCTTGGTTTACCAGGAATTGAGAATGTACGTATTGGTAAACATATAACGCTGGAAATTGAAGCAGCATCAAAAGATATTGCAGCAACAAAAGTGGATGAAGCATGTAAAAAACTACTTGCCAACCAGATTATGGAATCGTATGAATTTGAGCTTTTTGAGAATTAACTGTTAATCTCCGACTTTTTACGCAGCTCAAAATTTTTACCCAGATACACTCTTCGTACCTGTTCATCATTAGCTAATTCTTCGGCAGTTCCGGCTTTGAGGATACTGCCTTCAAAAAGCAGGTAGGCTCTATCTGTTATTTGGAGCGTTTCCTGCACATTATGGTCTGTTATAAGGATACCAATATTTCGTTTTTTTAATTCAGCAACAATAGTTTGGATATCTTCAACGGCAATAGGGTCAACACCGGCAAAAGGTTCATCGAGGAGAATAAATTTAGGGTCTGCCGCCAGACAACGTGCTATTTCGGTACGTCTGCGTTCACCACCAGAAAGTCTGTCGCCTGAGTTTTTACGTATATGCTGTAGGTGAAATTCGCCCAACAGTGTTTCCAGTTTTTCATTTTGTTCCTGTTTGCTCAATTTGGTCATTTCGAGGATAGCACGAATATTATCTTCAACACTCAATTTTCTGAAAACCGATGCTTCCTGGGCCAGATAGCCAATACCCAGCTGGGCACGTTTGTACATAGGCAGATCGGTAATGTCTTTATCTTCCAGAAATATTTTACCCGAATTGGGTTGTATCATTCCAACGATCATATAGAATGAAGTAGTTTTTCCAGCGCCATTTGGGCCTAAGAGGCCAACAATTTCACCTTGTTTTACTTCAACACTGACATTCTTAGCAACAGTGCGGTTTTTGTATTTTTTAATTAGGTTTTCGGTTCGCAGAATCATTGATTAAGTCAAAAAGTTAAAAGTTAAAAGGAGCCATGGCAATTGGCTCCCGGCTGTTAAAAATTAAACTGCATTGTTCCTTTAATAGTAAACGGAAGCGCTTTGGGATTATCTAAGTATGATAAACGCCATACAGCATCCAGCCGAAAAATTTTAAAAATATTCTCAACTCCAGCAGAAGCTTCCATATAAGGTCCTTTATTTAGTGTATGCAGGAAGTCAGGGAAAATAAGTACATTTTTGTTTTTGTCACTTACTCTTCCAACCAAAGCTTTTCCTCCAACAACTTCACGCCATTTCAGTTTTCTCATCAATGGTATCCTGTCAAGAAAAAAACCATCAAAATGATGTGAAATGGTTAAGGAGGCATATTCATCGCTGACAAATTCATAGTAATTCATGGCATTAAAAGCATATATATCATAAATATAGGTTTCATTTCCGCCATGTATAGTCATAAGCGGATAGGGCAATTTGCCCCAGGTTTTCCCATATTCGACTACATAATCAAAATAGCCTATTGGATTAATGCGGATACGATCATCAATATTGAAAGTTAATTTTTGATAGTTATAATCACTAAAGAATAAATCTTTAATGCCCAATGTATACTGCACCTGAAGTATTGGATATTTTGTTCCCAGGCTTGCTCTGGAAAATGTTCCGTCAACATATTTTTCATTGTATGCAAATCTTGTAAGAAAACGTATTTCAGAAGTAACAATATTTTCTTTAAATGCAATTGTATTGGGTGTTTTTTCATATTCATAATGAAAATCTGCCAAAGGCTGCATGCGTCTGTTATAGAAGCTTACCCGTGAAGTAAATCCTGTGAACCACTGACGTTCAATATAAGCATGTACCTGACGTACATTGGTTAGGTTCCGTAAAGGAGTTATTCTGAAAAGTGAAGCAAGGATATTGTCTGTAGTAAATCCGTTCTGACTTTGGCCTAATATCTCATTATCGTTTCTATAATACATACCCACCATTGTACGTGATTTCTTTTCTATAAAGGAGCGCATACCAAAGCTGTATTTGAATTTTTCATCGCGCACACCAAAAGCTACATATCCACTTAATTCATACCATTTGCTGAATTTATCGCTTGTACGTCCACCAATACGAAAACGATTGCCTTCAATAACATTATAGCTGAATATATTATAGTACGGTCCGTATTCAAAATTGCCAATTGTTTTGTATCCGGTAACAAAAAGCTGGATAACATCAATCCATGTGCGGTATATGGGCAATGATTGGAGCGTATCCACCATGTGATAAATTTCTTTTTCTGCTTTAGACAGCGTATCATGACGATTTTTCTTCCAAAATTCATCTGTTTTGTTAAAGGCATCATCTTTGACTTTTAAATTATCAGTAATTGAATAAAAATCGTTTTCTCTGGGTTGATTGGTTTTAAAATTTGTATAAGATGCTGTTCTTCGTCCGTATATACCAAGCATTTTCTTTTTCTTCTGGTCGATGGGGTAAGGGTTAAAATCAATCACCAGCTTTTCTTTTTTCACCATCCATCCGCCATTCACAGGGGTAAATGTTTGAACCAATGAAGTAGCATTTATAAAATTGATATTAGCATCAGGGGTAATACTCATTTCTATCTGTTTAATGGCAAATGAAGAATCTGCAGCCCACAGGTTTCCAACAAACGCAAGCTCCTGTTTACGTTTGGGTTTAAACTGCAACTGATAGCATTTATATCCATCAATTTCCATGCTGTCAATAAGGTAAAACTTATAATAGAACAAAGCATTATCAGAGATAGGGCTGGGAAAGTTTTTTCCAAATACAATTAATGTATTATCATAAATATTTATTTTCTGGTACATATCTCCCATGAACTGGGAAACACTGGCATTTTCAATACCTGCTACTTTGCTTGCTTTAATAACTTCGTTATGTACTTTAGGAGCTTTGCGGTAATAATAATCTGAAATTGTTTCTGTCATAAACACGGGAAGATAAGGTTTTTCCTGGGCATTACTGCTATCAATATTATCAAAAACAAAAGAGAAAGGCTGTAGTAGTTTTTTGTTTTTATAATCATCAGTGATGTTATTGATATCAAACTCAATTTTATTGTATACTTCATATTCATAAGCGGTGAAGCGTTCCACATCATTTTTTTCTTTATTTGCAATAATTTTTCTCAGAATCCTGTGGGCTGGATTTTCGCCTGGGGTTACTTCTACTGTCATTAATTCAACACCTTGGGTAAGTCCTATATTTACCTGTTGTTCAATACCGTATTTAATTGCCCTGGAAACACGATTATAACCGATATAAGAGATAACAAGGGAATCAGGTTTTTCTGTAGTTATAACAGAATAATGGCCATCTATATCAGTTGTAGCACCAGAGCGTGTACCTTTTAAGATTATATTAACAAAAGGCAGGGGTTCACGTGTATTGGCATCAACCACTTTACCAGTAACTTTAGTGGTTTGAGCAAAAGCCCCTCCCCATCCCTCTCCAAAGGGGAGAGCGAAAAATAAAAGAAGAAGGTAAATACCAATGAATGAACTACAATTTTTTGTCAAAACTGATTCTTTTTATTTTTCGAGGCAAAAACAACAATGATGCCACCAATGATTATACAATTTACTTAGATGCCAATTTTAATTGCTGTTTAATAACATAAGCAGAAACAAATATACTTGCTTCATATAAAAAATACAATGGAAAAGCCACCAGCAGTTGCGAGGTAATATCCGGAGATGGAGTAATTACGGCTGCTACAATAAGTATCACAACAACGGCATGTTTTCGGTATTTACGCATAAACTGCGGTGTGACTATTCCGAATTTGGTTAAGAAATAAACAATAACCGGCAGTTCAAATACCAAACCGGAAGCGAGGGTAAGAGTAGTAACGGTAGATATATAAGAATCCATTGTAAAATTATTTTCTACCATAGCGCTTACCTGGTAATTTCCCAGGAAGTTGATTGTTAACGGAACAATAATATAATAGCTAAAAAGCACCCCTATAATAAAAAGTGCGGAAGAAGCTGCGATGAAGCCTGTAGAAGCTTTTTTTTCTTTTTCGTGTAATGCCGGCCTGATGAAACGCCACAATTCCCATAGTAAATAAGGCGAACCTAGTATAAGTCCACCCAGAAAGGCAATCCACATTTGTGATGTGAACTGGTCAGCCAGACCAAGGCTTTGGAGTTTAAATGTATAGTGACCAAAGCAGAGTTGGTCTTCTAATTCAAGCAAGTGAGAAAGTTTACAAAACCCCCGATAAGTAAGAAAATTGTTATTCAAGGGGCCAAAAATAATTGTATCAAACAAAAACTCCGGGAAACAAAATAGCACCACAGTAAGTATCGCTACTACAATTACAGAGCGTATAATATGTTTCCTAAGGGTTTCAATATGTCCCCAAAAGGACATTTCACCTATGTTATTAGTTGATTTATTAAAAAGTCCGAAAAGTGCCATAAATTGGGGTGTAAAGTTAACAGAATTTGGTTCAATATGAAGGAGCAAATTACAAACTAAAAAATTACTTACCTTTGAAACTTATGAAAGAGAATATTACCCGTTATCTGCCTTTTGCGACTATTGCAACTGTTGCAATAATGCTACTATCCCTGCATTTTGGATGGTTAAATATGTTTTCATTTGACTCCGAATATGCAAATGTTCAGGGCATCGACTATTTTGCCGTGCCTAAATCATTTATAAATTTACTGGAAGGAAGGAGTATTTTCGATACCTGGGGAGGTACACCTTATGGCCCTCGTGCCACCTGGTACTTGGCACATCCGGCATTCAGCCTGTTTGTGGCTTCCTGGTTTTCATTTTTTCCGCCCTGGATAAGTTACTGGTTGTTTATTCTTTTTTCAGTTGCTATAATGGCTTATTGTGGACATATAATTTCAAAAACTACAACTTCTACCTTAAACAAACATCTTGCTTATTTTTTGATGCTATGTGCTTTTCCGGTTTACTGGATGTTGTATGTAGGAAACATGCAGGCTCCATTGGTATTGGCACTTGCTTTAATAGTAGTTGCTGTGTATGAATTAACATATTCAGAAAAGGAGTCGGATATGAAAGCAGCCAATCAAAAGCTATTGGCGGGATTACTTATTTCCTTCTTTAGCAAACCTATCGTATTACTCATGCTCCCTCTGCTACTTTTTACAAAAGAAACGCGCAGAATAACAATTATAAGTTTATTTATTTATGTTATTGTTTCATTCATTTTTATTATAGTTCCTGTACTAAACCCCGAAGGTATTGGCTGGAATAAGCTGATGAGCATTGTGTTTGATTTTGATTTTATAAAAGAAAACATGAATATTTATAAAAATCAGTACAAACTAAACGAGTATATGAAGGATAACAGTATCCATTGGTTAAACCTGATAGCACAATCGGAATATAAGTTTATGCACATTGATGTTTTTTCATTACCGGTTTTTATTGACACTATCGTTGGGAAGAGCATATCTGCAGGAATATATAAAATACCAATATACATCAGTTTGTTTTTATCCGTGGGAGTTGCAGTAATAAAGGATGTAAAGATCCGCCTTGAAAGTACATTACTGCTGATTATGGCTATTTCGCTTTCTTTCTTTTTAAGTTATAATACTATATGGGAATACCAATTTACTTCTGTATTGCCCATTATTGCATTGATGCCGATGTTAAAAGAGAGGGGTGTTTTTTACAGAAAATATATATCACTAATGTGTTGGATAGGAGCACTTATTTACCTTCCCAGCTTTTATTTTTTAGTACGAGGTGGTGATTTTAGCGGCAATGCTTTAACAATAATCCGTCTTGATAGAATTATACCTGTTCTTTTATTGTTTTTAATAATGATATTACAAGTAGGTATAGCTGTTAAAAAGCACGCTCATTTCAAGCAAATGAGCAGGTTTCGTATTCCTGAGAATTTTCCTGAAAAATTATTTTTTGAGTGAGCTTATAAATGGTTATCAGCCGGCAACAGTTTAATAAAATTGAAACTTACCTGCTAAGTATTCTGCTGTATGGTATTGTGCTGGTGTATACATATCAATATTTTCAATTTGCCGATAAATACGAACCATGGACTACAGATGAGCTTTTCTATTATATTGAAGCCAAAGCTATAGCAGCTCATAATATTTATCAAACACCGGCAAGTTTGGATGGAAATACTTCTTACATAGGAGATTTTGGTTTTCACGCAGTTAGTTATGCGATAAAAGACGGGTGGTTAGCTAAACTGTTTTTTCACACACAGGATCCTCCGCTATTATTGATCAACTTTATCACTTGTATCGGAGTATTGGTGCTTATTCTTTTGTTTAAGCAGTTTAGTTTTAATATCCGATTAAAAATAGCTCTGGTAGTAGCCACGCATTATATTTTGTACAGCTATACACTTTCTTATATGCAGGAAACCATTCAATATTTTTTTGCGGTACTTGCGTTGGAAGCCTTGTATTTATTATATCTTAGCCCTTTAAACAGAACAACCAAATATCTCGTTTATTTTCTTGTAGTTATTACAGTTGCTATTACTTTCCGTTATGGATGGTTTATGTGGGGGGCAGGCTTATTGCCTCTTTCTACCAACCTAAAGAGCTTTATTAAATGGTGTTTGGTAGCAATTGGACTATTGGTTTTTGGGGTGTTTGTAAGCCGTTATATTGTAGCTCCGTATCCCTATTATGATATGACTGGTGATAGTATTATTAACGCAGGGAATTTTTCATTGATAAATTCACTTACAACGGCCTGGCAAAAATTCAGAAACAACTTACAATTATTCCTGATACCAGATCCAAAGCTTACCACCACGTGTATGCGTTACTTGTTGCTTATGCTATTACTGATTAGTTCCTGGTATGCCATTTTTAAGCGGAATAAGTTTACAATAGCCTGTACTTTGGTTAGCTGGGCATATTTTGTTGCATGCTTAACTTTTTATGAAGTATATTGGTCTTATGATGAGCGTGCATTAGCCGTGCTTAACCCGATCTTAGGATTTTCATTGGTAGGAAATGCGAACTCCTTCATTTTTTATCCTGTAATTATTTTGCAATTATGGCTTTTCCCGGATGTCGTTCGGGAGACGAAGGAGAGAAATATGGCTTCGATCCTGGTCAATGCAAATACACCGGAGCGGGTTGCAAGAAAAAACTCCTATTCAAAAATTAAAGATTTGGTCAATGACAATGAAAATACAGTAGTGGGAATTAGTATTGGGCTTGTGCGGCATGGTACCGAGGATTACTTTATTAGTTTTCCATTAATAAATAATAAAGGGTATCCGATACACTACAGAATATACAGGAATGGCAGGGATTTGAGGAACGTTCACAAACTTCGCTATTTTTTGGATCCTTCTCCTGCCGCACTTCCTGCAAACAACCAACTCATCTATTCGGATTCATGGATGAATTTGTATAGATTTTTTAATTAAATTATAAATGAAAAACAAGGTGCTTTCAGTTACAGAATGTGTATTAACATTGGCCTTACTTGCTGTTATAGTATCGCAGCTATATGTGATGTTTAGTATTTATGAAGAGACGTTTGAAAGTCCAGTAAGATATTTTAAACAAAATTATGGGACAGATTATATAACCCAATATGGGAACCGCTATACCGAGATCAGAGAATGGCTTCCCCCGTCAACAATACTATCTTATATTGGAGAACCTAATGAGAGCTTTTCTATGGGCTGCTTTAATTATGTACTTACACAATATTATTTATCCCCCAATTTAATCTATAGAAACAATAACGACTTTGATACTATCATTTACAATCTTTATAACTCGAAACGTGTTAGTGATGCCACTAATTTTCATTTAAATAATGGGTGGCATATTGTTAAAGATTTTAATAACGGCTTAATTCTACTTGCCAAATGATATTATTTTTTTTAATACTTGTTTCCTTCATTTTGGGATTCTCATTTTGTTTCGCACTGTTCAGGAACACAGCTTTTTATAATTTACGTATACTATTCAATCTTTCTATTCCAATAGGAATAGGTGTTTCATCTATTGTTTTTGTCTTATTAAGTATAATGGACTTCACGCCATTATTAATTTTATTCGTACAAATCATACTCATACTTTTTCTGTTCTATAACAATCTTAAATCTAAACCTTATTCTAATTATACTATTATCAATGGGGGAATATCTAATCTAAAAAAACAGGTTCAGGAACCTATATTTTTGCTATTGATTATAATATACATATATGCCTGGATCACAAATGCAGGGATATTCTTCTTTGATAGCGTCAAAGAACCCCATGGGTTATGGGATGCTTTTAATTACTGGAATCTGAAAGCAAAGATAATAAACCGCTCCCCCAATAATTGGCCAGCACTATTTCATCAAATGGTTTCAGAAGATTTCCATCCGGATTATCCATTATTACAAACCGGATATATCGCATATTGCTGGACATTCCTGAAAAATGAAAGTGTTTGGGTGCCAATTACCATTTCCTTCATTTTCACTTTTTGTACAATAGGGCTATTATCAGCATCTGTTAGTTTTTTCACAAACAGAATACGAGGCCTGATTGCAGGGTTAACGCTACTATGTACTCCGTTTTATATGACGATGGGCGACTCTCAGTATGCTGATATCACTGTTGGTTTTTTTTATCTTGCAACAGTAGTGCTGCTAACCTTGGCCCGTGATGAACCAATTATAAAACTACAATTGTTAATTGCAGCTGGCATTACAGCAAGTTTGTGTGGATGGAGTAAAAATGAAGGGCTATTATTTATTGCCTGTTTAATTATTTCACAACTAACGTTATTTCCTGTAAAGAATACCCGCGAATTAATGAATGAAATAAAATATTTAATACTTGGGATACTTCCCGTACTGCTAATAATACTATACTACAAGATGAGAATTGCTCCCTCCAATGACATTCTGAAAGCTCAAGGTGAAAAAACGCTGACTAAACTTACTGACTGTTCCCGATATGCAACTATAGCCAAGTGGTATATCAGCACAATAGCTTCATTCGGGAAATGGATGGTTAACCCGTGGTGGTTCTTCCTTTTTGGGGTTTTATACAAGGGGATAAATATAAAGAAAATGTTTCCTGGCATGATTGCGAACTATACACTATTGGTATTGATGTTAGTTGGCTTTTTCTTTATTTATATTGTCACACCGTTAAATTTAGAATTTCATCTTTCTACCTCTTTGCACAGATTATTTTTTCAATTATTTCCAACATTTATATTTTTGTATTTTCTTTCAATCGGAAATAGAACTTCAATAACTTAATTTCTCTTTTATAGATATGAATAAACTAAAAACTATTGTAAGCAGCAACTACTTTTTTGTGGCTATTGTCCTTTATTATAGTTTATTTTATGTTTTATTTGGAGAGCAATATCCTTTTAAAGCCGGGTTTAGTACTGACGGACGAGTATATGAAAGTATTGTCTTCAGTTTTTCACAAAGCTATTATTTTGATTCCTATTATATACACCGGATACTTCCCTCACTCATTATCCGCATCTCATTTAATTTATTTTCAATAGACATGACTGAGGCAAATATTCTTTTTGCATTTCAGATTTTAAATATTGTCAGTCTGGTTATATCAAGCTATTTCTTAAAAAAAATATTTCTTATTTTAAAGATTTCTCTAAAAAGTCAATTGCTTTTTTTTATAATGTTCTTATTCAACTTTGGCGTTATTAAATATCAATTCTATTTCCCTTCAATGACAGATCAACTTGCTTTAATGCTGAGCACTCTTTTGCTATATTTTTATCTGAGAAACAATGTTGCAGGTTTGGTAATTTCAACAATTGCATTAGCATTCACCTGGCCAATGGCCTATTATCTTGGTCTGATATTAATTGCCCTTCCATTTGCGGTACTACCCTATTCACAAGCCAGCAAGCTGCAAAAGAAAGCTGTCTATAGTATCTCTGTTTTATACATTCTGATACTATCAACAATAATTGTATTTATTTTGAATCTGGATATTAAAGTAGCTTTTGTCGCAAAAATCGATCGTGGGTGGCTCGCTTTACCCTTAAGCATCGCAGGAATAGCAACTATCTACTTTTTTTTCGGAAAACTATTTCTTAATAAAGCACTATTTAATGTTTTATTATTTATAAAAAAAATTGATTATAAACGATTAGCTATATCGGGCATAGTTTTTATTACTGTTTATTTAATTATCGGAGCCCTTCATCCCAAACCTACATTTTTATATTCTATTTCACAAACCCTTATCGATCCTGTTCTTTATTCTTTTATTAAACCTCTCATTACGATAGTTGCTGATGTCAGTTATTTTGGTGTATTAATATGCCTCCTCATATTATTCTGGAACAGCTTTTGTAAAATTGCTTCGCAAATGGGGTGGGGTATTGTAATAGCCATGGGGCTGAATTTGTTTTTATTTGGGCTGGCACCCCAAAGCAGACATTTAATAAATTTACTCCCCTGGTTAATAGTCATACTGGCAAAAGCATTGGACAAATATTCATTTCCAAATCATTTTTATATTATTGTTGGCATATTAAGTATCATCGCATCAAAAGTATGGTTACCATTAAATATTTATGATTACTATAAAACAATGGCTCCCACGGATGAAAATGGCAATATAGGCTTTCCTGACCAGATATTATGGATGAATATCGGGCCATGGATGGATACACAGATGTATTACGTACAAGGCATAGCGGCTTTAGTAATCATGGCAATATTTTTTCTTATGCTTTATAAAATAGAAATAAACAAATCAAATCGGATACGGTTAATGAGAAAATTTCATGTAAAATAGTGCATATTGTTATATACCAATCTTTGCTATTTCGCCTTGACGTAATATTGCGCTCCCCAAGGGCACCATTTTAAATATTTTTCTATAGCACCCAAAAAAGAAAATGCCTTAGGGAAAAATAAAACATATTTTTTATTCACTAAACTATAACCAGCCTCACTACACATTTGCATAAACAAAGAAGGTTTAATCATTTTACATCCCACATCAAATTCACAGGTTTTAAACACTTTTCTTGTTAAAGGATTCTTAGGATTATGTTCAAAAACATACAAATATCCTTTTGAAGAAAGCAACATTCTCAATTGTTTTAAAGTTTTGATATGTAGTTCCTCGGGGATATGATGAAATACATTTGCAACAAATATTATATCAAACCTTTGGTTTAATGATGCCAGTTCCTGAACATCATGAAATGTTATAAATTGAATATTGGTAAACTGCTTATTTTTTTCTTTAGCTACAGTAATTGATTTCTCTGAGATATCTACAGAACAAATTGAACAATCCGGGAAATAGCAATTAATAAACCTCTCACTTTTTCCAACACCACAACCAAAATTCATTATTTGTATATTTTTAGTTTTGATTGTTTGGTCAGCTACATAATCATCAAATACCGTTCTTATCTTATGTTCATCAAAATATGATGCTTCGTATCCGGATGCACTTATACTTTTTTGAAGCAACTCATTATAATCATCAGCAAAGTTATCGAACTCAACTTCATTCTTTTTTCTTTCATTAGTATTTACAGCCATAGCATTTCCTTAACAGGGTTTATATCGAATAAACTCTTAGGGTGGATTTTATTATACTTTATGTTTTGTTTCTTTTTTATCAATTATTTTTTTACCTAATTTCTGAAATGGTAATTCAATGTATCTGTATGTAAATGACGAAATCAACATTGTTAAAAGGATAACGATATAAAAGCGTATTATATAATTAGCAATGTCGCTACTAAAATAGTCTGTAAAATTAAAATATAACAGCCAGTGCAATACTGCAAAATGAACAAGGTACATACTAAAGCTGATTTTACCAATGTATATGATAACCGGGTTAACAAGTAATATTGGAGAATATCGGCTTAAGGCAAGAGCAACTATAAAAAAAGCTATTGCCCAAAATAAGTAGGAGGGAAATAAATAGTCAATACCGGTAGCCAATTGAATCCAAAGTAGAAGCCCCAAAAAAAGTAAGAATTTACCGGACAGTCTGTAGTCCTGTTCATTATTCATCACATAAAAATACAGAAGTACTCCTAATGCAAATACGGGAAGCTGGCTTGGGAAATACATAAACAGGTATTCTTCCCATAGCCTTTTGTCAGTAACAAGAGGAAAATTAGATAAAAACACATAGAGTAGTGTTTTAATAACAATGGATATTATAAAAAATAATAATGCATCATTTTTATTTTTTATTCTCAAAAATAAAAATGGCAAAATCATATAAAATGTCATTTCTACGGCAATAGACCATCCTCCCGGCACAAGACTATTGATCCAATAAGGATAAAACCCATGCATAAAAAAGAGATTGGATACTATATTAGCAACAGAAATATGATCGGCATCTCCAAGCCAATACCTTTGCCCTAATCCATCCTGAATAATATAATAGATAATTCCCAAATAGTACATCGGTGCTATCCTAAAAAAACGTCTAATAAAAAAATTTTTCACAGAACTATGTTCCTGGTTAATACGTGTTTTAAAGGACAAGAATAAGGTAAATGCACTTGCAATATAAAACAGTTGAACTCCTCTGGCACCTTGTTCAACAATATTACGTATCATAGCCGGCACATTAAAATGACCATACTGGCCGGTATGTACCATAAGAATACCCAGAACGGCAAATCCTCTTATTGCATCAATGTAATTGAGTTTTTTCATTAAATAAAAGCACTTAAACTATTCTAATCCACGAAACTCTGCCAGTCTGTCTGAAGGTTCCCTTTCGGAAGTTTGTCAAAAACTTTAGATTAAATGGCAAAATATTTCGACAAATTTAAGCAGTTTCTATGACTAATGTGTATATTTGATTGTTTACATTCTGACTTACATTATTTTGTAATGCATCATATCTCATATTCTTCTACAATTATAAAAAGCTCTCTTTGTTTTTTACTTTTATGTATAATGGGATGGCAGCAATGGGTTACTTTTACAAAATATATAGATAAATTTTCTGCGCCAATCCAATATATAAGGAATACTTATGGCAACGATGATATTTCACAATACAGTAGCAGGTTTGAAGAAGTAAAAAGAATATTTCCAGGGGAAACCCGCCTGACTTATGTTTCAGAAAGCATTGTACCAAATGCCGGTACCAGGGAAATGCACTTTGCTATTGGTCAATATAATTTAGCTCCGAATTTACTTTTCAGAAATAATCATGTCAGTGATAGTATGGTATACAATAGTGGTGCTAGCCCTGTAACTTTTTCATCAGCAATTTATGACACTGTTATTTATAACCTTTATAGCTCAGTTCATCTTGATGCTAATAATAATTATTACCTGAATAATGGCTGGCATGTAGTAAAAGATTTTAATAACGGGATAATTATACTGGCTAAATGATGTTTTTTTTATCAATAATCACCTCTCTTTTACTTGGGTTTACTTTTTGCCATTTTTTTTTTAAGAAAATAAAAAGTATTAACCTGCGTTTCTTCATCAATCTTTCTATTCCTATAGGAATAGGTATTTCATCAATTGTTTTTATTTTTTTTAATCTGATTGGATTTTCTTCCTCAATAATATTTTTGATTGAAATTGTATCAATAATTTTTCTATACTTAAAATTCAGAAATTATCGTATAAAAACCTCTCAAGAAAAATTACTATATCAATACGAGTGGTTTAATCTCAACAAACTTCTCTTAAATCCAGTTTTGCTCATTGCAACCTTAATGTATTTATATTCATGGATAATGGATAGTGGAATTTTCTTTTTTGATAGCATTCAAAATCCTCATGGTTTATGGGATGCCTGGTCATGTTGGAATTTAATTTCACGATTTATAAGCCGTGCGCCACATGATTGGCCGACTTTACTTCATCAAATGAATGCTATAGATTTTCACCCTGATTATCCCCTGTTACAGCGAGGATTTATTGCCAGGTGCTGGCTGCTTATTGGGGATGAAAGTGTATGGATACCCATTCTCTCCGCTTTTATTTTTACTTTTTGCACAATTGGTCTTTTATCAAGCTCCGTCAGCGTATTTACCAATAATAAAACCGAAGGGTTTATTGCTGGTTTAGTGCTTCTTTGCACACCTTTTTTTATGGTTATGGGAGATTCACAGTATGCAGACAATACGGTGGGCTATTTTTTTCTTGCGACCATTGTATTATTAACCTTAGCCAGAAGAGGGCATTCTGTAAAACCAAATTTGTTAATTGCTGCCGGAATTTCAGCAGGATTTGCAGCCTGGAGTAAAAATGAAGGACTGCTATTTATTGCATGTTTATTTGTTTCCCAATTAACACTTTTGTTCTTTCATAAAAATCATCGTGAATTATTCACCGAATTCAAGTATTTATTTATAGGTATGCTTCCTGCCTTAATATTGGTAGCTTATTTAAAAATTTTTATTGCACCGCCTAACCAGATAATGTCTGATCAAGGTTTTAAGACTTTTTCCAAATTAACTGATTCCAGCCGATATGCCATGGTATGGCATTGGTTTGTATATCAATTTAGTTCGTTTGGCAAGTGGGCATTTAATCCCTGGTGGTTATTCCTCCTGGGTATTCTATTTAAGGGGGGGATAAATATTAAAAACAATAATTATTCTTTTGTTTCCAACTTTACCTGTTTTTTATTAATGTTGGTTGGATTCTTTTTTATCGAGGTAATAACGCCTCTTGGTCTGCGTTATTATCTTGCAACATCCTTGCACCGGTTGTTTTTCCAACTGTTTCCTACATTTATCTTCATGTATTTCCTTGCCATTAATGGTACTTCTTCAGACAGCAGAAAAAATAATATTGCAAGCTTAATTGGCAACCTATTTAAGAAAAGATAATTAACCCCACATTAGTCCGTTCTTTTAAAAATTTTTGAAAGTTTAAAATTTTTGAGAGTCCGCCCATTCTGTTTTCGTGTTCTCCCATTAGGGATACTTATTACTGTAGAATTATTTTTGAGAGCAACAAAGTATATAAAAATAAAAGAAGGGAATAGCTGTGCGAAAAGCCTGTGTAAGGATGTTGAAAGATAAAACACTAAATCTAATGGTGTAATAATTTCAACTATAAAAAAACCGACCAGCATTAGTATCAACCATGTGACGTTAGCTATAAAAGAATAGCTGTACTTTTTTATACTTATTCCTCCTTTAAACAAGATGCCTAATAAAAATAACCACCAGGGGTTAAAAGCCCATTGCCCGAAGATTACAAATTGCTCCTTATACCACGACCAGATTATTTCATACCTGGAAAAATCTTTTATTTTTATTAATGTTTGCGGGCCCTGGCCTACCACAATCTGATTAGGAGGAGATATGGCAATTTTTTGGTAGATAATCAAAGCTAAAATTGGTAACATACCAATTATTAAATATTTAACTTCTGTAAATAATTCTTTAGGATTTTTAAAAAATAACAGAGTTAGCTGTGAAGTCAACAAACATACAATAAATAGCAGTCCTTCATTTTTACTCCAGGCTGCGAGTCCCGCGGTGAGTCCTGACGCAATTAATAAACCAGGCTTTGTAGCAGAATCCTTGCGGGCAAGGGTTAATAGCACGATGCTCGCAAGAAAAAAATAGCCCACTGTATTGTCGGCATATTGAGAGTCGCCAAGGAGCATAAAAAAAGGTGTACAAAGTAATATCAGGCCAGCAATCAGTCCTTGTATTTTATTTGTAAAGTAACTAACTGCTGCTGACAGAAGACCTATTGCACAAAACGTAAATATAAATGAAAAAGCTATAGGTATCCATACTGTTTCATTTTTCAGGAGTATCCAGCATCTGGCAATGTAGCCTTTTTGTAGCAGAGGGTAATCCGTATGGAAATCTTCGGAAACCAATTGATGAAAGGAATCTGGCCAATTTACAGGGTCTCGGCCTATCATTTTTGCACCCAGGTTCCAATCCGCCCATGCATCCCATAAGCCATGCGGTTCCTTTACGCTGTCAAAATAATAAACACCAATATCTAATAGCAATGAATAAAAATAAACGATTACCAGGAGAAGCAAGAGCGGATTTTTAGCAAGAGTATTTATAGAAAAAATTTTATTTTCTAGTGTGTTCTTTATGATGCTTTTAAATGGGTTACCGTATTTATAAAACAGAAAAAGTATAAATACTATTTCAATAAGGATTACAAATAGTGTTGAAACGCCCAGCAAATTGAAAACAATAAAAATAATTGATGAAACTCCTATGCCGATGGGGATTGAGGAGTTAACCAGAAAACGAGGAGCATAATTGGCAAATTCTTTAAAAAGAATTTTGCATAACAAAATGCCCAGCAAAAAAGAAGTTAATATGGAAATCAAAAATATCATCTTGCAAGCACAATTAATCCATTGTTAAAGTCCTTTACAATATGCCAGCCATTATTCAAATGATAGTTGTTTTTTGTATTTATATGTATAGACCAGTGAAGATTATATACTATGGTATCACAATCTATTTTATCCTTAATAAATACACTTGGAGAAGCAAGGTATTGAGTAAATGAATAATTTGCAGACCATGTAGGGAAATCGTCTCCTGGTTCTCCTATGTAGCAAATATGTGAAGTGTGAGGAAACATTTTTCTAAGCCCTTCATATCTTGTAGCAAGAACAGTAGTCATATAATCTTTTTCATAGTATTTCTTTGTATATGCTACAGGATTGTGAAAACCTTCTTTGTATTTTTGAAAGGTTTTCCATTGTTGCCAGGCCATAAAACTAATCAATAGCAACAACAGACCATTTTGTAAATATTTAAGGAGATGAGAATACATCGGAATCTTCAGTAAAGCAAATAATCTACTCACTGCAAATATACTACAAACTATCTTTTGAAATTTATGTTACCCTTCCATTTTGTATTCTTAGTTCTTTTACAATGTAATTAATAACCAAAGAATAAAGGAACACCCATAATGGCAGGCTAGGTAATACAAGCCTATCCCCTTCCCAAAGGGAAATTGGAATAGTAATAAATATATAATAGGTCAGAGCTACTGGGAAAACAATCAGTACCAGACGATTGGTGTCTCTTTTTCTATATATCAAGTATAAACAAATAAGTATTAAAACACCAAATACAATATGAGTATAATAATATATACCATTTACTATTATCATATAGTTTGCAACTTCGGGATGGGGGATTTTTTTTGGGAAAAGCATAAAACAGGGAACAGCTTTTATATTTTCTTTCATATCATGAGTATATAAATCAAAATATAATGCTTTGTTTTTAAAGATATAAGATAATTCCTCCGAAGTTGAGAAAACCATAGTTCTTGCTCTGGCAGTTTCCCAGCTAATATTCTCATTTTGTTGCATCCCCTGGGCAAGGAAATACCATCTAAACGTATTAGAGCTAATTTTGGAAAAGGAAAAGGTATTATATTTTATTTTCACAATAGCTATTTGAAATACTATTGGTGTAATAACCAAAATAAGCCAACCTATTTTTTTAGGTTTTTTAATATATTTTTTAAAATAAAAAACGGGTAAAATAATACATAACATAAAAAGTAGTGGTAAGTAAAAAAGTGGTTTGACAACAGCAAGTAAAACAAGGATGAGTAAACAGCGATGAAAAAAATTTAATGTATTTACTTTGGTAAAATTGAAGGAGATAAAGCAGATGAGAACGGATATAAGAAAAATGGTTGTAGTTTCTGTCAGGGCATGAAAAGTTAATACTATATAAGTTATATTTGAAGCTATAATTATTCCTCCAGCAAAAGCCAAAATTTTACTATTAGTTATTTTTTTTATAGAAAGAAACACTAAATTAATAGAAACTATCCAGAAAAGAAATTGCATTATCCAAAGGCCATAAGAGCCAAATATATTATGAATAATTACAATAATTAATGGGTATAAAAATGGCCTGATTTCAGAATAGCCCTTTAAAGAAAGGTGATAGAATTCATGTCCCGTTAACCAATATGTAACAGAGTCGACTGTGGAGAAAAGCTGTTTGTCGGTAATTTCAATTTTTAATGTAATAAAAATTATACAATAGGTCGCCAGTAATAAATAATTGAGTATGAAAATATCTATATACTTCTTATAGTTCATTATTTATTGCTGTGCGTTACTATCGCCAATCATACTAAAGCTGGAAAATCTTTATAATTAACGTTAAAACTTATAAAGTATAAAATTTTAATTCGGGTATTTTCTTTGAAAATCATTTGCGTTAAACCAATATCCATAATCTTTATCAAATTTTGAGCGCCACAATGGAAATTCTGTATAAGGGAAATTGTCTGTTATTTCTTTGGCGTTTTCAACATTTTTCCGTAGTTGTTCTGAATCCATAATTTTTAAATCTAACAAATTAGCTGACGATTTAAAAAGCACCCCCCATTCGTTTAAATCATTCATAACCCTTGGAGTTTGGTCGGCTGCAGCAAAACGGTTCATATCAATAGTAATATCATTAGGGCCGCCTATCATAAAGAATCCCGGATAGCTTGGCCCTGCATAAACAGTTGTATTAGGGAATACAACATAATATGATTTCATAATCATTTTCACATCTGTCATCGATTCAGGTGGAATCCACATGCACATTATTCCATTTGTATTTAAGTGTTGTTTACATAATTTAAAAAAATCTGAAGTATATAAATTTACAGTTCCCGCACTCCATAATGGTGGAGCGGGATCTATTACAATAATATCATATTTCTTTTTCTGCATTAACAAAAAATTCCTGCCATCATCCGTATATGTATGAACACGCTTATTAGTGAGCACTTGTTCAGCATCATTGTGAAAATATTTGAAAGTTTCATACTCTTCTCCCACCAATTCAACAACATCACAATTTATTTCTTCATGTGATATTGCAGACCTTAACGCAGTTCCCATTCCAAAGCAAATAATCAACATCTCATGCGGATCTTTGTGCATCAAAATCGGAAGATGAGACATTATTTTTGTTTCCGGAACCAAGGCGGTCATTCCTATTCCATTTATTAGAATCTGTTTATCCAAAGGATTAGTTTTAGAGCCATAAGCCGTTGCTGTTGCAACAACACCTTCTTTATGATAATAAATTTCATAATCAGGGTTTGTTGTAATTACTCTTTTAATAACAGTATAGAAAGGATCTGGTGCAGTGAAACTAAAAAAAGCTGTTAATAGAGTCAGCGACATCGCTGCAACTATTGCTGCATTTTTTACAGTTCGGCCATAACCAGTAAGTAAAACAATTAAGCCCACACTGGAATTAATAATAGCAAGCAGAATAATTGTTCCCTGAGTTCCTAAAAACTGAATTAAAACATATCCGGAAATCAGCGATCCCAAAATACATCCCAAAGTATTTACTGAATAAAGTCTGCCAATTCCTCCTCCTATTGTTGAAGTTTTCTCGACATAAATATTTGTAACAATTGGAAATATAAATCCTAATGCAAAAGTTATGGGAAATACTACTAAAGCTGGTACTATTACTTTAGAGAAACCATAGGACACTTCATTATGCTGGGGTGTATACTGGCAGAAGATATAAATTCCAATAATACTATATAAACCAATAAATGTTAACGCTACCCCCAGTATACCCATAGGATTTACAAGTCTTTCAAAATATTTTCCTGATAGAATGCTACCGAGCGCAGACCCCAACAGATAAATTCCGAGTACCATACTGAAGGCATATATAGATGTTCCCAATTGAAGCTGAAATAACCTGGTCCACACTATTTCAATTGCAAATGAAGTGAAGCCTATCATAAAATATGCAAACAAAATAATCTTTCTCTCCTTAGGTATATATGTCGAAATTTTTTGCACTTTGATAGAGTTATTATCTTCCGTTTTTAATAATGATGAAATACTCAACTTCAAGTCGCTTCGTTCACCGATTACAAAAATAGCAATAGCGCCAACTATTAAATTGATACTAATACCAAGAATAATTGTGTTCAGTTCACCAATAGATCCAATTGTAATAAAACCGCTTGCCAACACTCCCACTACAGCTCCAAGTGTATTTAATCCGTATAAGTTGCCCATTCCTTCTGCAAAACTTGAATTGCGTTTTTTTGCCTCAGCACTTAATAAGGGTAACGTGCCTCCCATTAGGAAGGTTGGAACAACAAGTAAGATAAATACTGTAATAGATTGTAAAAATGTGTATAAAAGGGTACTATTCCCAGACAACCCATGAAAGAATTGATATACCGGTATCAGGCCATTAAACAGAAAGAATACAACCAATGCCGTAATAGCAATTCCTATTTCCAAGAAAGCATACAACCGTATTAAATTTTTAATTTTATCGATACGCTTTCCTAAAAAGTAGCTGCCTAATGTCAGCCCTAACATAAATGCAGATAAAACTATAGAGGTTGCATAAACGGTGCTGCCAAGAATCCTTGAAAGCATCCTGAGCCATACGGTTTCATATATTAAACCACTTATTCCTGAAAGAAAAAAAATAAAATATATAACACTATTAATACTCTGACCTTTTTTATTATTATTCATTTACCTATATTTTTATGTTTAATTTATAAATACAATAATTACTGCAATTAAGCAATTAATTTATACATCTTTTTAGAACAAATATGTGTTTTTGATTTTAATTTTAAGGTTTTTACACATCATTATATTTAGTAATGAGATATCAAATTTATTATTGTTTCTAATATCTTTAAAAATAATATTCTTATTTGATATAAAACTGTTCAGGAATTTATTTTCTTAGCTTTAATAATTGTTCACATATATACCCAATATCTTCATTGGTTAATGTAGAAAACGTAGGCACACTAATAACATTTTTACTTATATCTTCACATACCGGCAATGAATGGGGTTCATAAATTTCCAAGATACTAGAAGCATAGAAACCCGGACGAGTTTCGATTCCTACACTTTTTAACTGTTCTATAAGTTTATCACGTCCTTGCGGAAATACTTTGCTGTCAAGTTTGAGGGCGATTGCCCATATTACCGCATCAACATCACTATTGACTTTTTGCATGGTAATACCATCTTTGTCTAAAAGGTACTTTTTATATTCTTCATTTACCCTGTAACGTTCAGTCAATATAGCATCTTTTTGTTCCAACTGAGCTACTCCGATAGCTGCCTGGAAATTAGTAAGCCGAAAGTTGTGTCCCGGTAATTCGTGCCAATAAAATTTTTTACCCCTGTCCATACCATGGCTGCGATACAGCATCATTCTCTTTTTTAGTTCATCAGAGCTTGTAACCACCAAACCGCCTTCGCCAGTTGTAATCATTTTTGTAGCTTGTAAACTAAAAGTACTCAGTTCTCCAATTGTTCCGCTTTCCCGCCCTTTATATTTTGAAAAGAGTGATTCGGCACAATCTTCAATTACGGCAATTTTATGTACTTCTGCAATTTCCATAATTTCATCCATTGCACATACATTTCCATAGGTATGAATAGGGATAATTGCTTTCGTCTTTGTTGAAATATATTTTGGAAGTTCCTCTGCAGATAAACACCATGTGTCCGGATCTATTTCAGCAAAGACTGGCCTTAACCCCATGTGTATGGCTATATTGGCCGCAGCCATAAAGGCAAATCCCGGCACTATTACTTCATCTCCAGGTTTTAGTCCTAATCCAAGATAAGCCAGATGAATGGCTGTAGTTCCGTTAGACACAGCAAGAACATGTTTCTGTTCAAGTAGTTTACTAAAACCGGACTCCATCCTTTCGAGATATTCGCCTCCTGAAATCCAAGTAGATTTTAGGGCATCGGTAACATATTCTATTTCATTCCCCCAGAAGTTGGGTTTTGTCCAGGGAATAAATTTATCTTTCATCCGTTTAATTTGTTAATGTACATGTTCCATTTTAAATTATACATATTAAAGCTGGTACTATATTTAAAACTGTTTTTTACATAAAAGCTATTTGCTTTTTGCTTCACATCATGTACCGTGACTTTGTATAGACAAATCCCTCTTTTTAGAAATTCTTTATTTAAGACTTCAACTATTTGTGTTCCCATACCTTTGGCTCTATAGTTGCCGTCTGTAATAATAGCAACCAACTCTGCTTTTATACCAGTATTCTGCTTTTTAACATAAAACAAAGTTTCAAAAAGTTTAGGAACTATTTGTATTGGATTAAGAAAAACCCTTGGCAGAATAATTTTAAAATATTTGAGAAATTTTCTGGTAATGATCTTAAATATCTGTTCACTGTCCACAGAAGCAAGAGCAAATCCACAAACGGCATTATCTTTTAGAGCAAAAATAAAGAAACCCAGCTTTTCTCTTAAAATATCTGTAAATAACTCCTGTATAAAACGTCTCCCGAATAATGATAAAAAACCATTGTCCGAAAGGTGTTCCATATATAACCGGGCAGATGAATTTATTAATTCGGAATTAGAACTATCTGTAACAATAAAATCAATGTTACTTTCACAAACCATATTATTTAATTCTGTTGATACTATTTTTTTTAATTATATATTTTGTTTGTTGTCTCCCTGCTTGTTTCACTTTCTAATGCATCTTTCACAAAATCATTTAATGGCATTTTAAGCCATTCCGAGGCTGTTTTCCAGCTATATTCTTCGCTTTGCTCATCTAATATCACACGCTGTTCTGCATCGTCAACAGTGACTTCAAACAGAGTGACAATGTTGTGATATTTTTTGTTTGCGGGTTTTTCAAAAATGAACTCAAAGCATGCTATCTGTTTGCAGTTTTCTCCTGTTAATAAGCACTCTTCATATAATTTTCTTTTTGCTGCATCTTCTCTTCTTTCTCCATATAGAACACGCCCACCCGGAACCCACCATTCATCCTTTTGGGGTTCATTTTTTCTTTTTATAAGAAGTATTTCTCCCTTTTTATTTTTTACAAGCAGGTCAATACATGGAATAGGCAAGGATTCTAAAATAACATTATATAACTCTTTCCTGATAAAACCTTTTTCAAATGTCAAATTTTCTGCAAAAAAAAAATCAGGGTTATTAGCCTTGAAATTACCATTAAATAACTGTTTCAAAAAATCGTGTCCTACCAATCTAATCCATTCATCAGGATGTTTCCAGGAAAAATCGCTACTCTGAGAATCCGTTCTAACGCTATCATTATCAACTTGTACCCTATAAACTGTTGTTATTGTATGCTGATAATAATTCTCCAGTTCATTCTTAATCATGTAATCGTATATACCTTGCACTGAAATCGTATCAGATACAATACCGCACTCTTCAAGAAGCAATCGTTTTACTGCATTTAGTCTACTTTCAGCAAATCTTACACGCCCACCAGGAATCCACCACTGGCCCTTTGCCGGCTCATTTGTTCTTTTAACTAATAATACCTTATTGTTTTTATTACAAACAAGCAACTCAACCGCACTTAGGGGAAAGGATCGTTTTATTTCAGTATACAGCTCCTGCGGAATCATTTTTGTTCATTCAAAATATGAAATCCAAATTCAGAATGTTTCCTCTGCATCTCAAAAAAACAGAGACCATCGTCATTAAGTTCTCCGATGAAGTTTGTAATTTTATTTTGTACTTTTAATTCTGACAAAATGCAGAAAAAAGTGTTTTTGTGCCCTTGCATAATTACGATAGGAATTTTAAGGTATAACTTCCACATCAGGGAGCGGTCTGATAAATTTAGTTCCGTTATTGACCAGGTTCTGCTCCCGTTTCATAAACCCATCCATAAAACTATAAGGCAGAGCCAGTAAATAATCCGGCTTTACTGCCCGCATTTCATCTTCATTTTTGATCGGAATATCAGCACCAATAATATATTTCCCGAATTTAAACGGGTTGGAATCTGCAGCAGCTTCAATCAGATTACTACCAATACCACAATATTGGAGAATTGTATTGCCTTTTGTTGAAGCTCCGTATATCCAAATCTTTTTTCCTTCTGCTTTTATTTTTTCACATAATTCGATTAAGTCAGTCCTTGTTTTTTCAACACGTTTCATAAAATCGAAGTACGTGTTCGGATTATAAATTCCCATTTCCATTTCATCTTCTAAAACTTGCTGGTACCGTTGCGTTTGAGGATACTTAGCGCATCCTTTTTTCTTGATAAATAACCTGAAGCTGCCGCCATACACATCATTCAATGTTACATCAAAAATTTCGAGACCTGCTTTTTCCATAATCCATCGCATATGGTCAGTAGCATAATAGCCGACATGCTCGTGCACAATGTTATCGTACATATTTGTTTTAACCATTGCCGGCAGATAAGCCATCTGTATTACCCAGATACCATCATCAGCCATACATGCAGCTACGTCTTTTGAGAACTGAATCGGGTCATATAAATGATAAAACATGGCGATACTAAATACCAATTTTGCTTTTTTTCCGGTAGCAGACTCAAATGTTTTTTGGTCAAAATAGGTATTGACGATTTTAAATTTATCCGATTTAAAAACAGGCTTAACATTTTGTGCAGCATCAATACACAATAAATCGCAATTTCTATTCTGAAGGTAAGACAGGAGTGTTCCGTCATTACCACCAATATCCAGCACTAAATCATCTTTTGTAACATCCTTATATGCTAAAGCACTGTCTAACACATCCTTTAAAATTTTAGGCATGGAGGAGTTTGTAGAGCTGGTAAATGGGTACTCCTGATACATTTGTGTCATATCAAAAGAGTGCCCAAGCTGTAAAACACCACAGCTATTCTCATTTTTTTCACACAAAACCAAATCCAGTGCCTGCTTTGATAAATTGCTCCTGTAATTTAAGTTTTGTGGAAATATGGAAGATAAATACTGGTTGCCCAAATCTATACAAGGAATTAAAGATGGATTACCGCAAAACCGGCAAGAGTGAATTTTTACACTATTCATTTATTGAAGCAGATTAAGTTTAGTTTTCATTGAATCAAGGTATTTAAATACCTCTCTTGAATCGGGAAAAGATATATCCGGGTTTTCAATTTCCTGCACATCAAATGGTCCGTCAAATATAACATCCGCATTCAAATGTTCTGCAATATCTTTCAAACGAAGTGCGTTTGAAGCACCTACTTCAATTACACCTGTTTTATCAAAATTAGAGGTAATATATCCGGCAACAAAATCAACACTGCAAAAGCTATAGCGACTTTCGGCATCAAGAAATATTTTATTCCCCATAAGCATATCTATTAGCACACCTTTTTTTAAGCCTTCTCCAAACATGCTGCTTAAACGCACAACCAAATGGTTGCCAAAATTGCATATACTTTCTGCTGCAAGTTTATGACGGCCATAAACAGTATCAAGCTGGCAACGCGCTGAAACTGTACTTATCTGAATAAATTTGTCAAAAGTACAACCGTAAAAAATGTCAGCTGTTTTTTGTACCGTTTCTACGAAATCTTTTTCCGGATTATTTTTCGCCCAAAATCTTGCAGCAGGAGCTGCTGCATTTATAACAATGTTATAGTTTTTTCCGATGTGAACAGAGTTGTTATCCCTGGTAACGGGTATGACACAGAAATTTTCTTTTGATGCTAAAGAAGAGCATACACTTTTACCTACAAAACCATTAGCACCAAATACGGCAACAGTGATCATTTTACAAATATATCTTCTCTTATTATTGGTGTTTTACAATCATCCCAAGGCTTTGTAAGCATTGCTACAGCTGTCAGAGGAGTAATTGCATAAACGGTATGACGCACTCCGATAGGAGTTCTGAGACAAGATCCCTTACTGACGTGGATTATCCTTTGTTTCATTTCAGGAGCATCAAGTGTAACAGCAATTCCGGAACCTTCCACAATTAAAAAATATTCGATAAACTCCGGATGGTAATGATTCCCCCGGGTTGTGCCAGGAGTAAAATAAAGCAGGTTAAACTCTTTAATAACATCCTGAGGCACCCAGGTAAATATCCCGCCACGGCCATCTTTAACAGTTTCTACATTGCAAGTAGGAAAGAATACTTCCATTCTTTCATCTGACAATTTACTCATAAGAATATCGATTTGTTGTTATAAATTTTTTAATCTTAAAATAAACGTTTCTTTTGTATATCTAATGATTCTGAGCAAAAGTGCTTTATTTCCAACCCCTATATTCCTTTCCCCAAATATAGCAGGAATTTGCAATATTGTATAATTTTTTTTCTGCAAATAAAACATTAACCGTATAAAATAATCACCAAACCCCCAAAAGATATCATCAAAGTTTAGCTGCTGAATAACTGTTTTCTTTATTGCATAAAAGCCAAATAAATTCTCCGTAACTTTTGAGAACAGAATTATTCGAATAAACAGGTTAAAAAACCAACTGGATACAATTCGCGAAATGCTCTCATGTTTTTCGAGAGGCAAATACAAGAACCTGGAAGCAATCACACAGTCATAATATTTTAAGTTATCTATTAGTATTGGTATATACTTTGGCATATGATTAAAATCGGAATCCATTACCACTATTATATCACCTGAGGCCTTTTCGATACCACATCGGATAGACTTAGCGAACCCTCTGTCTGTAGTTCTTAAAACAGGTACAACGTAATCATAATTTTTTTCTTTAATTGAGTTGTATGTTCCATCAGGGCTGTTGTCATCTACCACCAAAATTTCATGTTCGTAATCCTTTAAAACATCATGGATAAAGGGAACTAATGCCTGTATATTTTCTTTTTCATTGTAACAGGGGAGTATCACGGATATTCTATTAGCCATAATTAATTAGTTATCTTAATCAAAGCGTAATGTACAAAAAAATGTAAAACTAAGGAGTGATTTTAGATAATTGAGAAAAGAATTATGAATGCAATCATAAGATTATTTTTATTTCAATTTAAAGACTTCCATAATCTTTTCACCATTAACATCAATTTTATGTACAGGTGTGCCGATATTATAATCTTTAGGGTGCCATCTGAAATTGGTTATAAAGTAATTAGCAGATTTAATGTCAAAAGTATATTCTAACCGACCTCTTTCTTTAACAGGCATTATACTGAAATTTAACATGGGGGTTAAATCCATATCATTATGATCTGAAGTAATAAATATTTTCGGGGACGAATCGTTCGTCAAAATGTATTCTAATCCTTGTTTGTAGGATAATCCCCAATAATCAAGATCGTATTTCTCCCGGATATTGCTTCCCGCCAACAGATTGAAATATACATTCTGATGCGGGTGGTTCCTAACCATAAAAAATACAGTGAAAATAATGGAAAGGAAAGTTAAAGTGAGGGTAGAATTAATTATAATAACCTTTTTAATTGTTTGAAGCAATTGAATAAAACCATACACAGCAATAAGTACGAAAAAAGGATACACAAAATAAACATGTCTCCATGAATCATATACTGTGGAATGTAGTACAATAACTGCTATAATTGGAGAGGCAAATACGAATAAAAATAGCTGGACAGGGATAGTGCTTCTAAAATTTTTCAATGTGTTTTTCACTATGTAGGCTATTCCCATAACAAAAATAAATATATAATATAGGGGAGTGGTTATACAAATCCATACGGGCAGATAATGCCATGGAACATTTTGTATCGGAACAAAATTGCCCATATATAGTGTAGTGCCATTACCGGGGTATTTGCTCATCTGCTTAAGTGCTTCCATAAAATGATACCAAGGGGCTAACCAAAATACAGGCCAGAAAACAATAACAAACACCACCAGATAAATCAAGAACATAATAAGAGGAATTGTTCTTTTTTTTTTTTGAAAAAAATAAAAATAAATGGTTGCGATTGGTATCAATATACCCATAACTCTTATATCTATTGTAAATCCACAGAATATTGAGTGAATAAGAGCGGATAAAACAGTTTGCCTCTCAACAAATAAAAACATGGTGTAGGTAGAAATAATGCAGAAACAAAGCATCATCAAATCCTTCGAATTATAAAAACCTTCAGCAAATATTCTGGGAGAAACAACCAGCATAACCACACAGAGTAAAGCTGCAAAATGATATTTAAAAATTTTCAACGCGAGAAAATAAAAAAACAGGGAAGCGATAAAGAATGTTAAAAAAGTAAGTAAATGACGTAATAAATAAACGCTCCTTTCATCTGTTACATTGAACATCTTTTCTGCCCCATACAATAAAAGTTCAAACGCTGGTCCATGGTATTTCCCGTCATTTGCAAGCAAAGCCCGAGAGTTATGGTTCTTTATAAAATTATAGTTAGCCTCTCCAATAACATATCTCTGCACTTCTTCATCTGTCGATATTCCATAATCCGAATAAATAAAACAGCCCGTCAGAAAAAAAGTTATAAAAAACACATAAGCAATTTTTTTAAATATGCTGTTGTTTGTATAAATCATGAAACCTCTAATAATTATTTAAAACCTCTATGACTTTATTCACTTCCTCATCGGTAAGTTCTGCATACATAGGCAAACTCAAACAATGTTCTGCAAGGTATTCCGCATTGGGACAATCTCCTTTTTTGTAACCCAAATTCTGATATGCTTTTTGCAAATGGCAAGGCACAGGGTAATGCAAAGCCGGATATATGTTATTCTGATTTAAATAACTCATTAGCTCCTGCCGTTTTTCAGCGGTGATTACAAACAAGTGATAAATAGAATCTGCCCACTCAGGCTGTGCCTGCATTTTAATTTTAGGATTGACTATTTCATTTTGATATTGTCTGGCAATATCTTTCCTGCGCTGGTTCCAGCCTTCAAGATATTTCAGCTTAATTTTAAGTGAGGCGCCTTCCAAACCACCCATACGGTAATTATAACCAATTTCATCATGAAAATACCTTACCTGAGAGCCGTGATTCCTCAGGCTTTGCAGGTGTTTATAATATTCTTCGTTATTGGTTGTAACTCCTCCCGCCTCTCCACACGCCCCCAGGTTTTTCCCCGGATAAAAGCTAAAGCAGGCCATTTCGCCAAAACCTCCAACCATACCCCCTTTATATCTTGTTCCCTGGGCTTGTGCAGCATCTTCTATTAAATACAAACCATTCTTTTTAGCTATGGCTACAACTCCGTCAATATCAAAGGGCTGTCCGTAAAGATGAACTCCTATTATTGCTTTTGTTCTGGAAGTAATTTCCCGCTCTATTTTAGCAATATCTATCTGCCAGGTATCAGGAGTACAATCCACAAAAACAGGGGTTGCACGGGTGTATGAAACACCCCATGCCGTGGCAATAAATGTATTAGCAGGCAGTATCACCTCGTCTCCTGCTCCAATTTCTAAAGCCAGCATCGCTATATGAAGGGCGCTTGTGCCATTGTTTAAGCCTACCGCATATTTTGTTCCGCAAAACGCAGCAAAATCCTTCTCAAACATTTCCACAAAAGGCCCTCCTGAAAAAGCTGTATTTTCATACACTTTTTCAAATGCTTCAAAAATCTCTTTCTTGACTTGTTGATGCTGCCCTTTTAAATCCAGACAGTTAATTTTTTCAGACATTTAATTTTTTATTTTTTTATCGCCCTCGCAGGGTTACCGGCAACAATTGAATTTGCAGGCACATCCTTTGTTACTACTGCCCCGGCACCTACCAATGAATTTTCACCAATAGTAATCCCGCATAGTATGGTAGCATTGCTGCCAATAGATGATCCTTTTTTCACATACGTTTCTATCAGTTTCCAGTCTGCATCTGTTTGAACAGAGCCATCCGGATTAGTGGCTCTCGGGAACAAATCATTTGTGAACATTACACCGTGTCCAATAAAACAGTTATCCTCTATATGTACACCTTCACAAATAAACGTATGGCTGGAAATCTTACAATTTTTTCCAATTGATGCACCTTTTTGTATCTCAACGAAAGCCCCCACCTTTGAGTTATCGTCAATAGAACAACCATAAGCATTCACAAAGTTGAAAATTTTTACATTGTTTCCAATCTTTACATTGTTTAATGACTGTTTATCATTTGTTACAGTAATTACTTCCATGATCAGAGCTACAATAGAATTTCTTTTCCTTTTTGTTTAATTGATTGTTGTGCACCTTCCAGAATTTTAACAACCTCGAGTCCCAGGTTAAAATCGGATACTGGCTTTGTGTTTTTGGTAACAGCGCAGATAAAGTCTGAAGCCATATACGACAGTGCCTCATTATTCTGTATTTTAGGAATATATATATCTCCCACACGATAATCAACTAGTATACGATGTTTCTCTTCATCTGTTTTCACCATATAACCAGTATCGTATACTTTTAGTTTTTCCGTAGGTTCCATATCATTAAATACGATCATCTTTTTATCACCACCAACTAAAGTCATACGTATTTTCACCGGAGAAGCCCAAGAACAGTTAAAATGCGCAATCATACCGGATTCGAAGTTAACTGTCATGTATGCTATATTTTCTATCCCATTATTGGTATGCGATATTCCTGTAGCATTTATACTGTATGGTTTTTCAGGAATCAAATGGGCGAGTATGGAAATATCGTGCGGGGCTAAATCCCACAGCACATTTACATCCTGCTGAAAAAGGCCAAGATTGATACGTGTAGAATCAAAGTAGTTTACTTTTCCTATATCTCCATTACTTACAAGTTGCTTCATCTTTTGAATAGCACCTGTATAAAGGAAAGTATGGTCTACCATTAATACTTTATTTTTAGCATTTGCTATTTCAATTAATTTTTCAGCTTCAGCACCCGAAGCGGTCATAGGTTTTTCAATTAACACATGCTTATTACTGACAAGTGCTTTATAGGCAAGCTCGTAATGTGAAAATACAGGTGTAGCAATAACAACGGCACTAATAGTGGCATCATTAAAAATATCATCTGCATTGGTTGTGGTTTTTACAAATGAATAATTTTTTTTAATACTATTCAACCGTTCTGGTCTATAATCGGCCACAACTTCCACTTTACAGTTATCAAAAGCCGAAAAATTTCTCAGAAGATTAGGTCCCCAGTAACCAAAGCCAACTATGCCAATTTTCATTTCAAAAATAAAATATCAAAAACGTACAAAAATAAGCAAATAACCTCCTTCTCAAAATATTATTTTAAGGCAACCCGTTATGTTTTATTTTAAAGAGTTGTCGGTTAAATACTGTTCTGATATCTGTATCCTGTAGTTTATACTTCGGCTGAATGAGTTTGCAAAAACCAGCAAACTCGTTCGCTCAGTATATAAATTGTTTTGACTTTATATTGTTATAAAATAATGAAACTTCAATATTGAATTTTCTTTATATTTAGCATATGCAAAGCTGGTCGATTATTATCTTTTGTTATAATGAAAAGGGGAATGTGGCTCATGTGATACGTGATTGTGTATCCGTTATACGGGCTATTGGAAGCAAGGAAAGGGAAATCATAATTGTTGATGACGGAAGTACCGATGGTTCAGTTAATGAGATAGAGAATGAAATCATAAAATTTCCCGGGGAAGCTTTTAAGCTGATAAAACATTCTACGAACCTTGGTATAGGTATGGCACTGCGCAGTGGGTATCAAAATGCGGTATATGAGAATGTGTGTGCAGTTCCTGCCGATAGGCAATTTAATGTTACGGAGTTGCTCCCTTTTTCTGAAATTGAGCAGGAAACTTTTGTTTGTTTCTATAGAAAAGAAAACCAAAGTTATTCCCTGCTGCGTAATATCCTTTCTTTATTTAACAAACAATTCAATAAGTTGCTGCTTGGAATATCCTTTAAGGATATAAACTGGGTAAAGATATATAAATCTGCTTCTTTGAAAAAACTTGATTTAAAACTGGAAAGTTCACTTATTGAAACTGAGATATGTGCCAAACTTGTTGCCATTGGAAACAGATTTATGGAGATGCCGTCTATCTATTTACCCCGGAATAATGGAGTTAGTAAAGGTGCTTCCTGGAAAATCGTAAGAAAAGCGATAACAGAAATGCTTAAAGTATACTTTGCGGTCAGAGTATTTAAATCAAAAATTAAAAAACACTAAAATTTATATTACTTCCCTGCCGGTTTTGACCTTAAAATAATTCAGAAAATAACTAAAGGTTAATGCATACAGAAACACCCACACAGGAAGAGCTGTAATAATCAGTCTGTCACCTTCACCAAAAGAAACTGGACTTGTAAGAAAGATATAATAAGCCAGTATGTAGCAGAAAATAGTCAATATAAAGTAAGACATTTCTCTTTGCTTGTAAAGCAGAAACAATATGACTATAAGTGGTAAAATAAAAATAAGATGCAGCCAATAATAAAACGTGTTAAGAATATCCATATAACGAACATATTGAGGATATATAAATTGCCTTGTTCCAAGTAGAAAACCTGGAAAAGCATTCATATTTGTTTTTAAATTCTGCAGGTAAATATCAATATACACAGACTTGTTTGCAATCAGGTATTCCCTCACTTCCGAGGTGGAAAAATTAATTGTTTTTTTTCTTGCTTCCTCCAGGCTGCTATTTTCAATTTGTATTACTCCCTGTGCAAGGATATAATTTCTATATGTTTCCGTACTAATGCTGGATATGGAAAAAGTATTGTATTTAATTTTCATTAATGTTATTTGGAATAGTAGGGGAATTATAACAAACACAAGTATTACAATACTTTTGGGAGTTTGAAAATATTTCTTCAGATAAAAAAAAGGTAATATAATAAAGAGCATCAATATAAGAGGAAGTATGAATACCGGCTTTAGAACAGTTAATAATACCAAGATAAACAAAGAGCCATGAAAAAATTTTAGCCCCGATGCATCTTTGAAATTATGTGTTATAAAATAAACAAGAACTGACATAAATAACAGTGCTGTAACTTCAGTAAGGCATTGCATGGTCAACCCAAAGTATGAAAAGTTAAGCGCCATCAGTAGCCCGGAAACATAACTTAGTGCCCTATTCCGGGTTACCCGTTTTACCGAAAAAAAAATCAGGTTGATAGAAATAAGCCAAAAGAGTAGTTGCATCATCCATAGGGCAGTAGCACCAAAAGATTTATAAACCAACAGAATAATCAAAGGGTATAAGAAAGGACGTATATACGAATAGCCTGTTTCGGAAAATTTGTAAAACTCATCACTGGTATTCAGATATGTAATAGAATCTATTGTAGTGAATAGTATTCCTCCGTTAATATTAATATGAAGGCTGGAGAAAAAAACAAAATAGATAATAAGCAATAAATAATTGAGCAGATAAATATCAATGTATTTTTTAAAATGCCCCATAAATATTCAATTGCTGCTTTTATTCCTATAAGTTTAAAATTAACTTATCGTAGTTTAAATGCTTCCATGATTTTTTCTCCCCTTACTTGTATCTGAAATACCGAATTTGGAATATCGTAATCCTGGGGATGGTTCCTGAAATTTGTAATAAAATAGTTGCCCGAATTAATGTCTTTATCTTTTACCAGACGCATCCTGTCTTCTGCCGGTATACAATAAAAATTCAGATAACCAGGCAGATTTGCAGCCGTTATGTGTATCTGGTCAGATTTATCATGCGCTAATATATATTCCAGTGCCTGTTTATAAGATAGTCCCCAATATTCCATTTCAAATCTTTGCCGGAGATTATTTCCGGCAAGAACGTTAAAATAGACATTCTGAAATGGATGTATGCCAATCATTACTATTATGGTATATGCCATTGATAATACTGTTATTACAACAATAAGTTTTTTAATCATCATGTTTTTTATAATCTGAAAAACCTGACTAAAGCCATATACAGCAATAATTAGAAAAAAAGGATAAATAAAAAACACATGCCGCCATCCATCATAAAGAGAAGAATTTAAAACTATTATGGCAACAACGGGAGTAAAAAGCATAAATAAAACAGAATGGAGCATAAAGGTGCTTTTAAAACTTGCAAAAGAATTTTTTATAACAAAAAACAAACCTGTTATAAATAGCACAGAGTATACCACAGGCGTTGTTATGCCAATCCATGCCGGTATATAATGCCAGGGCAAATCTGCTGCAGGGACACTTTGTCCAAAATATAAATTTGTAGAGCCTTTCACCGGATAGTTGCTCATTTGTTTAAAGGCTTCAATAAAATTTTGTACCGGGTCGAGCCAAAGTACTGGCCAGAAAGCCATGATAAAAAACAGCGAGTAAGCAATAAACACCAACAACGGAATTATTTTTCTCTCTTTTTGTAAAAAGAAAAAATATACAGTTGCGATCGGCAATAAAATAGCCATTATTCTTATATCAACTGCAAAACCACAAAGCAAAGCATGGATAAAAGCACTGAAGATGGTTTGTTTTTCAATAAATAAATACATAGTATATGCTGAAATAATACAAAAGCACAGCATAGATAAGTCTTTTGAATTATAAAAGCTGTCAGCAAATATTCGCGGTGATAAAACAAGCATCAGGCAGCCTAATAAGGAAAGAGCATGCCTCTTAAAAATTTTTAAACATAAAAAATAAAAACACAGAACGGCTATAAAGAAGGTTAAAAAGCATATTCCATGACGCAGCATAAAAATATGCCGGGCATCTGTTAAATCAAAAAGTTTTTCAGCAGCAAATAAAACAATTTCATAAGAGGGGCCATAATATCTGTGAAAATTTGAAAGTAACTCGGCTGAGTTTCCTGTTCTTATATAATTATAATTTAAGGCTCCTATTTGTGTCCATTGCACCCCTTCATCCCAATAGATTCCATAATCTGTAAAAATAAAACAAGCAACAGTAAACAAACAAATGAAAAAAATGAGAGCAGCGCGCTTAAAAAAAAGTTCTTCTTTGTTAAACATTATTTCATTTACATTATCTTAAAGACTAACCATCCCCAAAATTGATTATTTATACGACCAAGGGTACAAAAATATTTAATTTGATTGCAGGGCTAAAGTCCAATGTTTTTTTCGCTTTTAATTCAACCCAGAGTTCTCATTATTTACCGAAACAATTTCTATTGAAAAATTAAATCCCGAAGGTTTCTTCGGGATTTAACAGTACAGCCAGACTAAACAGGCTTACATACAAATGAGTTCATTGGCTTAGCGTCTTTACTTTGGCAAATCTGCCAAAATTTAAGATAATATCTTTTATACTTGTTGAAAACTGAAACAAAGTTATTTCTTTTCCGGTTTGGCAATCTTTTCAGATGCACTTTTCTGAGCCATTTCATCAGCCTTTTTCTTTTCTCCTTCCGCCCAAGCTAAATTATTTTTTGCCAACTGATCATTTGGATTATTATCTACTGCTTTTTTAAAAGCATCAATTGCTTTGTCATAATCTGGCATAGACATATAGGTAACTCCTTTATTAATCAAAGCTACTGCATTTTTAGGTTCCATCGTTAACATTTTATTCCAAACCTCAATGCTTTTATCATACTCCTGAAGTTTTAAAAACTGAAGCCCATAAAGTGTATAAAAAGCAATATCTTTTTTATCTTCAGGAGTTTTTTCCATTTGTTCTAAAGCTGTAAGTAGTTTTTTCTGCTCACTTTTAGCCCAATTCAAATTATTTTTAGCTAACTGGAAAGTGCTGTCAAGTTCAACAGCCTTTTCGCCATAAGCAATTCCTTCTTTATATTGTTGAATTATGGTATAAGCAAAACCAAGGTTACTATAAGCCGCAGCATTATTAGGACTAAGTTCAATCGCCTTTTTTAAAGGTTCAATAGCCTTCCCAGCCATTCCTGAATTAATATATGCGTTTGAAAGGTTAAGCAAATTAGAAAAATTCGGATTTGCCCTTGCTGTATTTTCATACGCAGCAACATCTATCTGTTGCGCCTGATTAACGACTTGCTCCTGCTCTGTTTTACTACCCATAGTTTTATAAATAATATAAACTACAGGAAGCAACAATAAGGCAACAATAATGATTGTTTTAATATTTAATCCTGGTTTTCCTCCACCAGATGCCGTATTTTCATTTTTATCTTCCTGCCCGATATCAATATCCAAGCGTTCTTCTCCATTAAATGGCTCTTTTTCATTCTTCTCCTGAGTAACATCAGCATTTTGATTTGTATCTACTGTTATACTTTCGTTTTTTTCTTCTGGATTGATCATAACCTGTTTAAATGTTAAATTTCAATGTTATTCTACTATCGACTATCGATAAACCTGTTTTTTTGTGGCACAAAAATATACAAAATTAATCAATTGAACAAAAGATATTTCAAACACAAGATTTGTTATCAAAATACTTTTGTTAATTTCCCCAAACTTTAGTCACTTCGGTATAATTATTATATCACGGTATTTTTGACGACTAAATATATCTACCCATTCAACCACCTGTAATGTTATAAAGTGTAGTTTATCTTGTTCTTTAATTTGGTAATCGGTTGGCATTCTTATTCAAATATACAACTATTTTATAGTTGACTTTATCATATACTAAAATCTGAAGTGCTGTATGTCAGGCCGAAGGCCTTGTTAAAGAAGGCGTAGCCGAAGACGCTACGCCCAACTGTGTTGTTTTTATTTTTCTGACATGCTACGCTTAACGGGGGGCTTACATCATTTTTTGTATTGTAGTTTAAAATTTAACAGGCAAGTTATATTGAACGGAAACTGAGCGTCCGTTTTGTTTTCCGGCACTCCATTTAGGCATTGCTTTTACTACCTGCAATGCAACTTTATCATAGCCAGGTCCTCCGGAAACACTTCTTAATACTTTTGAATCAGTTACATTTCCTTCTTTATCAATCACAAAAGTTACGTAACATGTACCCGAAATCCCAGCTTCTTTTTCCATCTGTGGATAACCAATAGATTCAATTTTATCCTTGATCCATTCCATCATTGCGGCTGCCCCGCCCGGAAACTCAGGCATTTCTTCTACAATTGTATATACTTCGCCTGTTGATTCATTCAATGAGTTGTTTGGCTTAGTTGATTCTTCGGTGTTCTCTTTGTATAAATCCAACTCTTCATTATATGTGTTTTCTGGAATATAAGTTAATGTACTTAATTCTATATGGAACCAGTCAGAATATTTTGCTGCACATAATTCATTTGAACTGTTTTTAAGTTTTACAACAAGGACTTCTATATTTTCATCGTAAACTATTTGAAATATAGTCCATATATCTTTTTGATTAATAATTTCTTTATGTTGAATAAGATTATATAGGATAAAAAAGTTATTGGTTAAATAACATTTTTTGTTTAGCAAATTTTTCTTAATCTTTTCGAAATAGCCAATTGTAATTACCTCTTCTGGAAATTGATTGTTTTGCCAATAAAGGATGTCACCATTGTCTTTTCTTTTTAATTCCAAAAAAGATTTCTCGCGTAAAATATCACCTTTGTTTATTACTTTATAACCAATTATTTCAAGTGTCCTTCCTACGAGGGATTCCTTTGGCGTGTCTTGGTATTCACTTTGCGTTAAGTAATGCTTTTTTCCATCCGGTTTTGTATAAAAACTACGATAACCTGCATTTGCTTCTAATGTTTTTAAAGGTAATACAAAGAACGATTGTCCTATTAAATTCTGAAGAGCCGGGATGTTTAAAGTGCTGTCATATTCAATTTTGAATGGTTTTTCAGTTGAAACTGACTCTATTTCAATTTGTGCTTTCAAGGTGTTTGTCAAGAAAGTTATTAATAATGTTTGTAAAATGTATTTGTACTTCATTTTTTAAGCTTTTACCATTAAATAGGCTCTTTTCGCATTGGCTATATGTTAGTAGTTAGCCATAATGGTTCTAAATTTAGGATTTCACCAATGGTTTGCCCTGTCTGTTTTGTTATTTGTCCTGCTTTAACAGAATAATGCGTCAAATTAAATAATTCAAAATTCGCTGCATTGTCAGAAAAAGGATGTTTCGCAAACCAATACGATGCTGTGGGTATATTATACTCCCTAACTTTTGTCACAAGAACCCCGCTAACATTTTTGCACCTTGGTCCATTTTTTCCTAAAAATATTCCATCGTTACCTCTTCCCCATCTTTCATTTCTATTATTTGGGTTTGTTGACCAAGTCCATGCCAGTGAACCCCAAATTGCATTTTCCACATCAAAGTCTCCATCTCCTAGTATTCCAATGGCGTTAATGCAGATGAAATAAGGTTTATCAAGTTCCCCGTATTTTTTAGCCTTCTTTGTGAATGAATCTTTAATAGATTCTTCCATCCCTCCCCAAAATGATTCCATTGGAAACATTCCAATTGCTCTTCCTTTATCAATTGTTCTTGCCGAAGGAATCTTAGGAATTAGTGAAACAATTAATTTTAAGTTGTCATCATCGTGAATGATTTTTGTAACATTTTCTAAACCGATTTTATTTAGTTCCGCAGCTATTTTATCGGGGTCGTATTTTGAAGCTTCTCTTTCAATTTTATCTATTGCTTTTTTTATTGACGGTTGGTTTGTTGATTTTATTATTAACTCATCTATTTTTAGTAAAAAATTGGGAGATTTAATTTTGTCAAGTGAATCATAGAGTTGATTAGTTCTTTTTTCGAACGCTTCTTCTGCTTCTGTTTTGGCTCTTGCTTCTTTAGCTTCTACATAAAACTCATAATTATTTTTTTTTAACAGGAAGTCAGGTCGTTTATTACTATTTGGAATTTCAGGATGTATTGTTATTTCAAATCCCTGATGTTTAAATAATGTATAAATAAAAAGTTCATAAAATGCACTTGAGAATGTTTTTTTGAATCTCTTCTTTAACTCTAATTGTTCAGATTTGGGATAGTTTAAAAGCCATTCATTCAGTAGTTGCCGGATTTTAGAAACGTCTTCCCTTGCTGAACGGTCGTAATAATCAAAAATATTCTCATTGTGATGAGACGGATCTAAATCAATTCTATTCTTGTGATCAAAAAGGGTTATTCCTGCTTTGATTGTCATTCCAGTCGTATATGTCATTTTTTAAATGAGGGTCAAATTGTCGATAAGCGCAGAAAATAAAGTACGATTCCTTCCCTAAACCTGCCACCAACGAATAAACAAACTCCACCAACTCCATCAATCGCTCCCATTTATAACTACCCTAAACTATATCGTAAAATTAATCCCCTGTGCCAATGGCAATGAAGAACCATAATTAATGGTATTCGTTTGTCTGCGCATATATCCTTTCCAGGCATCTGAACCCGACTCACGGCCACCGCCTGTTTCTTTTTCCCCTCCAAAAGCACCGCCAATTTCAGCACCGGATGTACCAATATTTATATTTGCAATACCACAATCAGAACCGGCATGAGAAAGGAACAATTCCATTTCACGCATATTGTTCGTAAATATAGATGATGATAAACCCTGAGGAACAGCATTCTGCATAGCAATAGCTTCTTCAACGGTTGAATATTTCATTACATAAAGTATTGGAGCAAATGTTTCTTCCTGAACAATGTGATATTCGTTTTTTGCTTCAATAATACAAGGCTTTACATAACACCCGCTTTCATAGCCTTCACCGGACAGTATTCCTCCTTCCACAATTATCTTAGCCCCTTCCTGCTTTGCCTTTTCAATGGCATTCAGATAATCTTTGGTAGCATTTTTATCAATCAATGGCCCCACATGGTTGTTAGGGTCTAAAGGGTTGCCAATGTGTAACTGTTCGTATGCTTTTTGTAAAACACGTATAGTTTTTTCATACACACTCTCATGTACAATTAACCTGCGTGTAGAAGTACAACGCTGCCCGGCTGTTCCAACAGCACCAAACACAGCACCCACCAATACCATTCCCAAATCAGCGTGTTCGGAAACAATAATAGCATTATTACCGCCTAACTCTAATATTGTTTTTCCAAAGCGTTCGGCAACAGTTTTAGATACATGGCGACCAATACGTGTTGAACCTGTAAAAGATACCAACGGTATTCGTTTATCATTATTAATCAAATCTCCTGCTTCATTACCAATAACCAAGCAGCTCACACCTTCCGGAACGTTATTCCGTTTTAAAACATCCCCGATAATATTCTGACAAGCTATTGCACACAATGGCGTTTTTGAGCTCGGCTTCCACACACACACATCCCCACAAACCCATGCTAAAGCAGCATTCCAGCTCCATACAGCTACAGGGAAATTAAATGCTGAAATAATTCCTACAATTCCAAGCGGATGCCATTGCTCATACATACGGTGCATCGGGCGCTCGCTATGCATGGTTAAACCATATAATTGGCGGGACAAACCTACTGCAAAATCACAGATATCAATCATTTCCTGTACTTCACCCAAGCCTTCCTGCAAGCTTTTTCCCATTTCATAGGAAACAAGTTTCCCCAATGGCTCCTTGTATTTGCGAAACTGTTCACCTATCTGACGTATAATCTCACCGCGTTTGGGGGCAGGTATCAAACGCCAGGTTTTAAAAGCATTTTCGGCTGTTTGTATAATAGTTTGATAATCTCCGGCTGTTGCAGCATTCACACTCCCAATTAGCTGCCCATCAACAGGCGAAAAAGAATCTATCTTTTTCCCTTTTGTGGTAATATGTTCAAGTCCGGTAGAAGCACCATAATTGCTTCCCTGAAGTCCTAAATCTTTTAGAATATTTTCTATTCCGAAACTTTTTGCTGTTAATAGTTCTGACATGTTTTCTCGTTTTTTTGTTGATAAACAAAGTTAATCAAAAAATAGAATTCAGAGAAGAGCATTTATTGAGGCACAATAAAAGTTTTTTAAGTCCTTTAAAAACGATAATATCAAAAAATGGGTGCGGCTGACGTCCACGAAAAGTGCGAACTGCAAGTTGCTCAGCATTGACGCGTTGGCTGGTGCGAAAGAGCAAGCTTGCGGTTGGTTGGAGTTCATCCTGAGCGAAGTCGAAGGATGGTGTCTTTTTCTTTGTTTCTTTCTGGAGCCTGCCCTGAGTTTTGACGAAGGGGACAAGCAAAAGAAAGAAAAATGCTCAATTACAAAAAATCACTTTCTATAAATGGTATGCAGTTTGCTTAAAGCATACTATTCTAAAATAAAAAATACTATTTTTACCTCAATAAATTTTTTTTTATGAAAACCCACTCTATCTTTTTCATGCAAAGATTAATTGCTTGTATTATTACAATAAGTTTCATCACAGCTTGCTCAAACTCAGCTAAACTTATGCGCAGCGGAAATTACGATGCCGCAATCCAAAAATCTGTTCGGAAATTAACGCGTAAAAAACAAAACGATAAAGAGATAATTACCTTAGAACAGGCCTACCAGAAAGCGAATGACCGGGATAAAGAAAGAATACTTTTCTTAAAGAAAGAAGGAAAGCCGGAAAACTGGGACCAGATATTCAGCACCTATGCCTGGATAAGCCAGCGTCAGCAGAATATAAAACCATTGCTACCATTGCATATTAGCAGCCAGGGTCGTGATGCACATTTTGAATTTATAAATTATGATGAAGAAATTATACAAGCGAAAAAAAATGCTACAGAATACTTTTACGCTCATGCCCTGTCTCTGCTTGACAGAAATAACCAGTCTGATGCAAGACAAGCATACAATGAGCTGTTAAAAGTGAAAAGTTTTACGAATAACTACAAAGACTTAGATAAGGAACTTAACCGTGCCAAAGACATTGGAACCAGCTATGTTCTTTTTAAAATGAAAAACACAACCGGAGTTCCCTTACCGCCAACATTTGAAGATGAATTAACAAAAATAAGTTTAACGGAACTAAATGGTGAATGGATAAAGTATTACACCCATGAAGTAAAAGGGATGAACTATGATTACACTATCCTTGTTAACATGAAAAATATTAATGTGTCGCCTGAAGGGGTCAAGGAAACAGCTTTTACCGAATCAAAAACAATCCCCGATGGCTTTGATTATGTTTTGGATTCCAAGGGTAATGTGAAAAAAGATTCCCTTGGAAATGATATTAAAATACCAAAAACAAAAACCATTACCTGCAATATAATTGAGACCTACCAAACCAAAAAAGCCATTATTGCAGGCAGCCTGGATTATATTAATAACACTACAGGACAGCTTATAAAAACTGACCCCATTGCGAGTGAGAATTTTTTTGAAAACCGTTCTTATGCTGCTATCGGAGACCTCAATGCCTTAAAACCGGAAACCAAGGCCAAACTCGGAAATCGACCTGTTCCTTTTCCTCCCAATTTTGATATGCTTTTACAGGCAGGTGTTGTATTAAAGGATATGGTAAAAAATATAATTAACAGCAATAAGGGGCTTATTTATTAGAGCAGTAACACATTATCTCTAATTTTAAAAAATGCTACAACCAATAGAACGCCTGCAACTGCTTCAAAAATTACTGAAGATTGAGCGTGACGAGGATTTTAATCAATACAAAGAATATTTTTCACGAAACAATATCAATTACCGCAAACAAAATGGTGTTACCTGGTATCCTGTAATTATTACCAATACAGAGATTGGCCTGGGCGAATACCTTACCCTTGATATAGAACGAACAACCAATCACAATGAGCCACACCAGTTCACAGGCGGTAAGAATGCAGCTCTCTTTTCCAACACACATGAAGACGCACAACCTGTTAATGGAATTATTAAAGTAATTAATCCCAATAAAATAAGGCTGTCACTAAACATAGATGAATTACCCGACTGGTGCGATGATGGCAAACTGGGAATCAATTTATTGTTTGATGAAAACAGCTACCGCGAAATGAATATTGCTCTGGAAAAGGTAATAAATGCTTCGAATAACCGTTTAGCAACGCTTCGTGATATAATGTATGGTATAATTCCGCCAACGTTTAACCGGATTGATAATCCTGTATTTATTGACAGATTGAATAAATCGCAAAACGAAGCAGTGCAAAAAATAATTGCAGCCCAAGCCATTGCCATTATCCATGGCCCACCTGGTACTGGAAAAACAACCACATTAGTACAGGCCATACGCCAAACTTTAAAAACTGAAAAACAGATATTAGTTTGCAGTTCCAGTAACACTGCTGTTGACCTGTTAACAGAAAAGTTGCATCGCGAAGGGATTAATGTTTTGCGTTTAGGGAATCCGGCACGTATTTCGGAAGAAGTATTGATGAATACTTTGGATGCTAAAATGGCTGCACATGAATCATATAAAGAATTAAAAAAATACCGTAAAACGGCCGAAGAATACTTCCGCATGGCCGGTAAATACAAACGTACATTTGGCCGTGAAGAACGCGAACAACGGCAGCTATTGTATGCTGAAGGACGTAAAATACTTAATGACGCACGCGCATTGGAAGATTACATTTTCGATGATCAGTTTGACAAAGCACAGGTAATTGCCTGCACTCCGGTAGTATCGGCCGGCAAAATGATGCGTAACAAACATTTTAGCACTGTATTTATAGATGAAGCGGCACAGGCATTAGAGCCAATGTGCTGGATACCCGTTACAAGAAGCGACCGTGTGATATTTGCCGGAGATCATTTTCAGCTACCACCTACTGTTAAATCCAGACAGGCAGAAACAGAGGGGTTAAGCATTACACTGTTTGAGCAATGTATGCGGCTTCAAAACATTTCAATAATGCTGAATATACAGTACAGAATGAATGAATTGATTATGAACTTTTCCAATAAAAAGTTTTACAAAAATGAACTGATTGCTGATATTTCTGTAAAAGATCATGTTTTAAGCTATAATGCCGATGAATACATTTTGAATGCCCCTATTGATTTTATTGACACTGCTGGCTGCGGATACAATGAAATAACAAATCCGGAAAGTCTTAGTATTGCCAATCCTGAAGAAGCGCAACTACTAATCAAACATTTAAAACTACTGCTGGAACAATATGTTCAGGGCAATAAAACAGGACATGAAATCACAATAGGCATTATTTCTCCATATAAAGAACAGGTACAATACATTACCACAAAAATTGATGAAGATGAAGAACTAAAAAGATTCCGCTCATGTATCGCTATAAAAACAGTTGACGGATTTCAGGGGCAGGAAAGAGATGTAATATATATCAGCCTTGTAAGAAGTAATGATTTAAGAGAAATTGGTTTTTTAAATGATATACGCAGAATGAATGTGGCCCTTACACGTGCAAGAAAAAAGCTGGTTGTAATTGGCGACAGTGCAACACTTGCGAATCACCCTTTTTATAAGGATTTTCTTGATTATATTGAAAGCATTAATGCCTATAAATCTGCCTGGGAGTTTATGGGTTAAAAAATTTAAACGCAATTGGTATTATTAACAGATGGTCTAACTCAATCAAACTCATCAAAAAATTCATAACCACTCAGGAATAACCATCAGGAAAAATCTGTGAATCTCTGGCCAACAATTTTTAAATAGATATAAACACACCCCAACAGTAAAACGTTTTTTTTATATTTTAGCCCACCTTATAGTAAACGCTATTTTTCTTAAAAAGATTTATACCCAAACCCTTTTGCAGGTCGTGATTTTGTTGTCCTATAAAATTATTTAGTTAATGGCTAAGAAAAAATTTCCTCACATACGCCAGCTCGATTTTATGGATTGCGGTCCTACAACATTAAGGATGATTGCAAAATACTATGGCAAAAACATACCCATAGAATTTTTGAGGGAAAGCTGTTTCATTGGTAAAGAGGGTTCATCACTTGCAGGAATAGGGTCGGCAGCAGAACGGATCGGATTAAGGAGTACCGCTGTAGAAGCACATTATAAAGCGCTCTGTGAAGAGGCTCCCTTACCCGTTATTGCATTTTGGAGACAAAATCACTTTGTCGTTGTCTATCAGATAATCAAAGGTAAAAAAGGGAAAAAAGATACTATAGTTGTCGGAGACCCTGCTCATGATGAATTAATAAAATATGACGAGGACGAATTCAAAAAATTCTGGATTTCAGGTAAAAGTGATGGAGAAGATGTTGGAATACTTATGTTGCTGGAACCTACACCTGCATTTTATGAGTTCGATGAATACAGCAGCGAAGTTAATCCAAAAGGAAAATTAAATCGTGTAAGCTTACGATATCTCTTCAAATATTTAATCCCTTACAAACGTTATATTATTCAGCTTGTCCTGGGCTTAATAGCAGGTAGTGCTATTTCTCTTATACTTCCATTTCTTACACAATCACTGGTAGATTTTGGAGTTAATAACCAGGATATTGGCTTTGTATATGCTATTCTTTTTGCACAACTGAGTCTTTTTGTTGGAACAGCATTTATTGAAGTTATCCGAAGGTGGATTTTACTTTTGCTTTCTATACGAATCAATATCACACTGGTTTCCGATTACCTTGCTAAACTCATGCGCCTGCCGCTTGGATATTTTGATTCCAAAAATACAGGAGACATCATTCAGCGTATCCGTGACCATGACCGGATTGAAGAATTCCTGACTTCATCGTCATTTGACGTGTTATTTTCCATGTTTAATATTATAATTTTCGGACTGGTTTTAGCCATTTATGATATACGTATCATGCTGGTATTTCTGTTTGGCACTTTTGTATATGTACTATGGATATTATTTTTCCTTAAAAAACGCAGACAAGTTGATTTTAAGCTGTTCAATCAGACCTCTAATAATAAAACAACAGAAATTGAGCTTGTGCAGGGGATGCAGGAGATTAAACTCAATAATTGTGAGCAGGAAAAACGCTGGCAATGGGAAAGTGTTCAGGCAGAAATGTTCAAGGTAAAACAGCAAAGCCTCGCACTTGAAACGTATCAAACTACCGGAGCTTCGCTGATCAATCAGTTGAAAAATATTGTTATTACTTTTCTTGCTGCCAAAAGTGTTATAGATGGAGATATTACACTGGGTATGATGCTATCTATCTCTTTCATCACCGGGCAGTTAAATGCTCCTATCCTCAATCTGATTGAAATTATAAAAAAAGCCCAGAATGCATCATTGAGCCTGGAACGTATTGGTGAAGTACATAATGCATCTGATGAAAATGAAGGTTTGAATGAATCATTCGTAATTTCTGAAAACGATAATATCGAAATAAAAAACCTGAGTTTCAGATATGGTAACCCGCATAAACCATGGGTGCTTGAAAACCTTAGTCTTATTATTCCCCGTGGAAAAACAACAGCCATAGTGGGCCCCAGTGGCAGTGGAAAAACCACATTGGTTAAATTGTTACTAAAATTTTACAAACCTGAAAACGGCAGTATACAAATCGGCAACACTCCCCTGGACACTATCAACGGGATGGTGTGGCGCAACCGCTGTGGAGCAGTAATGCAGGATGGCTATATTTTTGCAGATACCATTGCACGCAATATAGCTGTAGCCGGCCACATTGATAAAAAACGTATGGTAAATGCAGCCCAAATGGCATGTATACGTGATTTTATTGAATACCTGCCCATGAACTATAATACAACGATAGGGATGAAGGGCATAGGCATGAGCGGTGGTCAAAGACAACGTATCCTTATAGCCAGAGCTATTTATAAAAATCCTGATTTTATATTTTTTGATGAAGCTACCAGTGCCCTGGATGCTGAAAATGAAATGACTATTACAAGGAACCTTTCTGAATTTAATAAAGACAGAACTACCGTGGTTATAGCACACCGGCTAAGTACTGTTAAAAATGCAGATCAGATAATTGTGCTCGATAGAGGTAAAATTATTGAAAAAGGCACCCATACTGAGCTGACTGCAAAAAGAGGAATGTATTATCAGCTTGTTAAAAACCAACTTGAACTGGGAGAATAAGAATAAGTAATGAAATTAGAACCAGAAAATATAGATTTAAGAAGTGACCGGGTAAACGAACTTCTTGGACAGGTGCCACATTGGATTATTCGCTTTGGGAACGTCATCTTACTTTTTGTTGTTTTGTTATTACTCTCAATCGCTTATTTTATTAAATATCCTGATGTTGTTGTGGCTCGTATTACAGTTACAAACAGCTCTCTTCCTCATGAAATTAAAATTAACCCTCAAAGTTACAGCAGCGAATTATCTTACTTAATGGTAAACGATAAACAATTGGTAAAAAAAGGAGAGGTACTGGCTGTAGCCAAAAATTTAGCGGTATATGAAGATATATTATGTGCACATGAAGAGTTAAAAAATACCCAAAAAGCATTTGCCGAAGGTCGATTTGATACTCTAAGCCAGTTGTTTTCAAATGGCTTGCAATTGGGAGAATTTCAGCCAGCTTATTCACTTTTGCTTAATGCTATTGAAGATTACCGAATCTATAACGACTATAAGTTTCACAAATTTAGCATGGAAGAAATTACCAAACAGATTGACACCTATAAAAAGTTAAAATCTGCACTTCTTAAAGAACTAACAATTGCCAACGAACAATTTGCATTAAGCCGGAACAATTATTTAAGAGATTCAACACTTTTTGTACAACAAGTTATCCCTGCTTCTGAGTTTGAAATACTTAAAAAGAAATACCTCGAAGAAAAACTCAAAATTGAAAATATAAAAATTCAAGTTATTGGCTACGACCTCAATATCCAACAAAAAGAAGAAGCCATGCTGCTTATTTCACAAGATTCCATTAAAGCATTGACGAATCTTTATAGTGGTCTTAATAATGCCATTATGGAATTTGACAGCAAATTACGAAGCTGGGAAGAAACCTATTTACTCTACTCCCCCATCGATGGTCGTATATCCTTCAACCAACCTCTTAAAGCAGGTAAATATTTGCAAGCTGATAAAACATTAATGATGGTTTTACCTGATGATACTGCACTTTTTGCATATACTTATTTACCATCAGCAGGAAGCGGCAAAGTGGCTGTTGGACAGGAAACAAAGATTCGTTTTGATGGATTTCCGTTTCAGGAGTATGGTGTTGTTAAAGGCAAGGTGCATTCCATTTCAAAGGCAGCAACAGAAGGCCTTTATTATGTGCAAATTAAAATTCCGGCTGCACTTGAAACAAATTTTCATAAAAAACTGGAGTTTTCATCAAATATGCAGGGAGATGTGCATATTATTACAGAAGACCTGCGGTATATCGAGCGGATATTTTATCAGTTCAAGAGTGCTTTTACAAAGGATTAGTGGTAAAATAGAAATAAGAAAAGGCTGGCAAAAACCAATATTGCCAACCTTTTTCTTGTTTTATAATATCCCGATCCTTATGATGGAACAAAGGATCTGAGCTTGCCCAGGGATTCATACCTGTGATTACATCCAACAGCCATATGGATATTCATTGTCATAATGTGTTAACCAGTATGCAAAACCGCCACCAGTTATTGTTTTTGAGTTGTCTGTAGTTAATGTTTTCATGGCCTTATTAGTTTTAAGTTTTATTTGTTCTCTGTTCATTTCCGGAACAGACTCGGATTTATGGTTACAAAGATATATCTGCAAAAAAGTGAAAAAGCGGTAAACTAAAATCCGGTAAGAGTCAACTTAAATTTGGTAGCTTATGAGATAAGTTTGGTATTAATTATGACAACAGTTCATTTTATAGGCTTCATCCGCAATATTATAAACGAGGCTTTTAATTGTTTTTATTTCTATTTTTACAAATAGATACTCTTCTGATAATATGCAAAATGGCAAAAAACCAATAGGAATATTTGATTCCGGTTATGGAGGACTTACGGTTTTAAGAGAAATTGTAAAAGAATTGCCTCAATATGATTATATATATCTGGGAGATAATGCCCGTGCTCCTTATGGTACACGCTCGTTTGAAACAGTGTATGAGTATGCCCTGGAATGTGTAGAACAGTTGTTTTCAATGGGGTGTGAACTTATAATATTGGCATGCAATACCGCTTCAGCAAAAGCATTGCGAACTATACAACAAAAAGACCTGCCTCGAATTGCCCCGGAGAAAAGAGTTTTGGGCGTAATTCGACCCACCACAGAAATAATAGGAAAATATACCAAAACTAAACATGTAGGGGTATTGGGGACTACCGGAACAATTAGCTCTGATTCTTATCCGATTGAAATTAAAAAATTATATCCCGAATTTGTAATACAACAGGAAGCCTGCCCTATGTGGGTTCCATTGGTAGAAAACAATGAATTTGAAAGTGCAGGTGCTGATTTTTTTATTCAGAAAAATTTAAACTCACTTTTGTCAAAAGATAACCAGATTGATACTATTATTCTTGGATGTACACATTACCCTTTATTATTAAATAAAATAAAAAAACATGTACCTCCGTATATTACACTTATATCACAAGGAGAAATAGTGGCTAAAAGTCTCGCAGATTATCTGAAACGGCATACTGAAATAGAACAAAAATGCAGCAAGGGTAGTAATATCGGGTTTTATACAACGGACTCTCCTGATAATTTTAATAAAGCAGCAAGCATTTTCTTTGGAGGAGCCGTAAAATCGAAACATCTGGATATGAATCATTAGATAAAAACTCATCAATAATCTTCTACAAGTATTTTATTTCTAACTTTGGAAAGGATACTCAAAAATTTATCATTTAATATCTTATACATGAAAAAAACTCTGTCAGCACTATTCATACTAACTAATAGTATTCTTAGCTTTAGCCAAATAGCTGAACTTACACAGGAAGTGAGTTCACCCGTTCAATCGGCTATTGTTTATCTATATGGTGCAGAAGTTTCACACACGAAACAGGTTAATTTAAATGCCGGTAAAAATAAAATAGTCTTCACCGGCTTATCACCAAAGCTCACTGCTAAAAGTATTCAGGTTAATGTTGCTGGCGATATAACCATTTTGGCTATTTCAGATGCCATTAATTATATGGAAAATCAAAAAGAAAATGACCGGATTAAACTGTTAAAAGATTCTGTTACTATTTTAAATGATGCAATTGTTAACATAAACAACGATAAAGATGCCTATACAACTGAAAAAAATATGCTGCTGAAAAATATTTCTATTGGCGGTAATGAGAAAGGTGTAGCAATTGCTGAACTTAAATTAGCTGCTGATTTTTACAGAAGCAGGATAAAAGAAATCAATGGCGAAATATTTAAATTAGACCAAAAACTCAGCCAGTTAAATACATCAGTTAATAAAATAAATCAACAGTTAACGGAATTAAACGCTAAAAACAATCAACCCTCAGCTGAAATAACCATTTTACTTTCTTCTCCGGCAAAGATTACTACCACAATCAGTTTAAAATATATTGTTACCGATGCTGGATGGGCACCAAGCTATGATTTGAGAGCTGAAGATATTAACCAGCCTATAGAATTGAAATATCGTGCTAAAGTATTTAACAATACCGGAGTAGACTGGAACGATATTAAAATTAAACTTTCTACTGCCGACCCTTCGCAAAGTGCTTCCAAACCAATCTTATCAACCTGGAACCTGGATTACAATCCTGGGATTATATACAAAAAGGGAGGTTACGGTTATTCTAATTCTCCTGTCTCTCAATCGGCAGAAGGATATGTTCAAAATGCTGTTTCAACAATGGAACAATCTATTATGCCTGCACAAAAAAATGCCATACTTCCAATTAAATTTGAAGAAATACAGGTATCAGAGTTGAGCGCAGAATTTGACATTAAAAATAGTTATTCTATTCCATCCGATTCTAAACCCTATATAGTAGATGTTACTGAATACAAACTGCCCGCAACATTTCAACATTTTAGTGCTCCTAAAGTAGTTCGTGATGCATTTTTACTTGCACGTATTACCGGATGGGAAGATTTAGACCTGGTAGAAGGCCCTGCCAATGTCTATTATGGTGGAACATACGTTGGACAATCCTACATATACACACGGAGTGCCGATGACACCTTAGACTTGTCGCTTGGAAGAGATAACAAAGTACTGGTAACACGCAGTAAAATAAAAGAATATTGCAGTAAAAAAATGTTTGGTGGTGCTGTAAAAGAAACATTTGCTTACGAGATGGTGCTAAAAAATAACAGGAAAACCCCTGTTCAGATGGAGCTTCAAGACCAGTTACCTCTTTCCACGCAAAGTGATATACTTGTTGAAGCTATTGAAACATCAAAAGCCGAATATGATCCCAAAACCGGTAAATTAACCTGGTCATGCGTATTGCAACCGGGAGAAGTAAAAAAGATCGGCCTTTCTTTTTCAGTAAAATACCCTAAAAATACAAATCTTAATATACAAAAAACGGAAACCCGCATGCGTGCAACTTTTTAGCCGGAAAATGGTTCTTATTTGTGAAACAGGGTGCTAAATGCAACAAAAAAATTATTACATATTGCTCGGAGTAAACAGTACTGTTAGTTATGAAGAACTGAAAATAGCATATCGCAATCTGGCTAAGAAATACCACCCCGATAAAAACCCCGGAAATAAAATTGCAGAAGAGTATTTTAAAGACATACAACAGGCTTACACCATTTTATCTGATCCGGAAAAACGCAGAGTGTACGATTTAAAATTATCAAGTACCGGAACAAATACACAAAAAACTTATACTCAATACGGTGGAAATGCATACCAATATGCTCAACAACAAGCTCAGCAAAAAAATCAATTCCATAAAAGAAAACAGCAAACAAAAAAAAACGATAAAGTTGAAAGCTATCAGATTCTTATCAGTGTTGCAGTTGCTTTTATTTTACTTTATTTTATAATTTCTTATTCTACCAACAATAAATCTGCAGATTCTATTCATCAGACAATAGAGAGCTCTTATTCCGAAGCAGCTAAAAAAGCAGAAATTAAGCAGGCCTCAAAATCTCCAATGATCAGTCCTTATGCATCACCTTATACTGTTTTTTTTGGTGAAGAAGTTATTGATGAAAACAACAAAAACAGCATTTTAATCCATAACAGCAATGAGTCTGAAGTAGTAGTATGCCTCGTTGAAAACAGAAAACAAGGTAAAACAATTCGTAACCAGTATATGAATATGGGTACGTCATTTAAAATGAACAATATTCCTGACGGAGAATATTTCTTAAAAATATATTATGGTACCAATTGGGATACAGTAAAAACGTTTGTAAATAATACTGTAAAAGGTGGCTTTATAAATGAAATTGGCTTTGTTCAACTAAATACAGGAAAAAATATTTTAAAAATGCAACAAAATCAAACTACTACAAGTATATCATACTCCTCTTACGAAATAGGTATAAACCCCTACCAGAAAAAAGACGTAACAATAATCACTGCAGAACAATTTTTTAAATAATCTTTTCCATCCTTCGTTTTATACTGAGCGAATGGGTTTGCTGGTTTTTGCAAATTCATTCGGCCGAAGTATCTCTTCTAAAGAAATGTTAAAAATGTTTAAATCCATTTTTTAATCTTATAAAAATTAAACCTTTTAACCCAGCCCATCGTATACAATATAGGAAAATGGCATAGGATTTGGGAATCAAAGGGTGTAAAAAGTGTTGTAGTATTCATAAAATAAAATAGTTGGTTGAGAGCTCTAACCATTAAAAAACTTATATACGATGAAAAAGATTGTGATAATAGGAACAGCAGCAGTTATGGCTGGTATCGCTTGTTTATCGTTTCGAAGTAATAGCGAAGAACTGCTTCAAATAGAAAAAGATACTCCTGTAAAAGAATTACCCGTAATCAAAAATGAAGCCTTTAAGCGCGGTGAACTATTGACATTTCGTATGCACTATGGTATTGTTGATGCTGGAATAGCAACACTTGCAGTAACAGATGAAGCAAAGGATTTAGCAGGAAGAAAAACTTTTCACATCGTAGGTTTGGGCAGAAGTCAGGGTGCATTTGACTGGTTTTTTAAGGTGCGCGACCGTTATGAAACCTATATTGATGAACAGGCGCTTGTTCCATGGTTATTTGTAAGACGCGTGAAGGAGGGTGGATATACTTGTAGTCAGGATTATGTATTCAATCATTTTAGTGAAAAAGTAAATGTAGGTGAAAATGAATTATATGACATAGGTCCAAATATGCAGGATATGCTTTCCGCTTTTTATCATGCCCGTACAATGGACCTTTCAGAGGCCAAACCTGGAGATGTCTATTCGATGGAGACCTTTGTGGACAAAGAAATATTTCCGGTAAAAATAAAATTTATCGCCCGAGAAACAATTACTACTGATTTGGGAACTTTTAAGTGTTTAAAATTTCGTCCGATTATTCAAAAAGGGCGGGTATTCAAAAACGAAGAAGACCTAAACATATGGATTACTGATGATAAAAATCATATCCCTATATTGGGTCAAGCGGATGTATTAGTCGGTTCCATTAAGGCAGAATTGATTAGTTATGCAGGTCTTGCAAATCCTGTTGCAAAAATTGATTAGTATAAAAACTGAAAATTAAAAAATGGCTGCCGATAAAAGTATATTGTACAGCCCTTTTTCCTGGCAGAAAAACTCTAATGTTTATTTTTTACATAACTTAAAACACCCTGAAAATAAGCTTCGGCAACCTGCTGAACACGCTCGTTTTTTGTCTTATCTAATTCCTTATTTAAACGAACACATTCGCCAATATTATCCTGATATAATGTTTCCCCATAAACTAAAGGGCCATGAATATACCGTGTTAACTGAAGGTTTCGGCAATACACCCCCGGCTCATCTGTGAGTAAACAGCCCTCCATCAGATACAAAGCATCCTTAACAGTAGCCGTTTTAACATTCAGTTTTTTTTCAAAGTTCTTGATTACAGCAGAACTAAGCTCAATTGATTCTTCTATATCATCACTAATTAATAACCGAAAAAATTCAAATCGTTTTTCAGGAGATGATAAATCATTTTTCATAAAAGCTCCACCAACAAATGCCATATTAAAATTTTTACCAGCAGGCTTAGTCCATCCTGTATTATTTTCATCTACATTATAATGAATAATAATTGTAAAGTCTGGTTTATAATTGTTAATGAGTTCGGCACGCTTTGCCAGCTCAATATCTTTAAAAATTACTCTAAACTTGTCGCGTTTACTGGCCTTAGAGCTCAGGAAAAATTGTTTCTGACTTAATGACAATTTCCCTGTTTTGTACAAACTATCTACCGTTTTTATATAATCCGTTTTTAACCACTCATCAAAAGTTATCCCAAATGCACTGCTATTATTGAATGTTCTGGTCATAAACACTTCCGCCCCTTCCCTTTCCAATTTCTCCTTTAAAAGTTGTGCCGTAGCAAACGTAATCATTCCCTCAGCAATAGCTATAGAGTCTACTGTTCCATCAGGCCCAAAACATTTGAAAGTCAAACATTTCTTTTCGATATTCCCCATTTCCATATTGCCGGCAATGTGTCCGGGATCTATAGCTATTCGTAATCCCTGTAAATTTTTTATAGTATTTGCTTTGGAGTTGTTAGGTATCGAAACTGAAATTTTGGAGTCGTTAATCTTTTCTTGTACAGAATTATCATAACTTCCTCTTTTATACATATCTGCCTGTTGGGCAAAAGAAGAATTTCGTAAAAACAATTTAAACTCCTCAATTTTATTCACATTAACATAAAATTCATGCATTCCCTTTATCTTGTGTTCCGGAGATTCATATATACTGATTCCATTGTTGTCAATAGTATAGTAAGAAGATAATGATTTTTCCTTGAGAAGAAAGTTCTCCGCTTTTTCATTAAGTGCTTTAATTTTAGAGATTGTGACAGAGTCCTGAGCAAAACAATCTGCCAAAATAGATAACATGAAAATAAGGATTGCTTTAAAAGGAAAAATCATGCAAAAGTGGGATATTGTTCTATTTGTAAATATACGCAAATGCTTATTAATAAGGAATTATAAGTAATTTTACATTAAACGAAACAAATGAATATTAAAGAAATAAATTTTGCATCTGAACTTCATTTCAAAACCAGTCGCAGCGGTGGGGCTGGTGGGCAAAATGTAAATAAAGTTTCTACAAAAGTAGAACTTGATTTCGATATTGTAAATTCCATACTACTTTCCGAAGAACAAAAATCTGTTCTTTTGACAAAATTAAAAAACAGGATTACTAAGGAAGGTGTACTCCAAATTATAGTTCAGACGGAACGTTCACAACTGGAAAATAAAGAAATCGCGATTAAAAAACTTTATGAACTTTTTGTCAAAAGTTTTGTAAAGCCTAAGAAACGTAGGCCAACCAACCCTTCTAAATCATCGAAAGAAAAAAGACTAAAAGCCAAGAAAATGAAGTCGGATATTAAAAAAATACGTAGAGCAGACTGGTAGGGTCTGGTTAATTTTTATGGTTATTCTAACCACTAATCATTTTTAAAAATTCATTCCAAAGCACCTCATTAGGTGGTGGGGCAATAATAATAACAGGCTCTTTTTTTACGGGATGTATAAATTCTACTTTTCTGGCATGAAGATGTATCGAAGCATCTTTATTACTCCTGTTGAAACCATATTTTAAATCTCCTTTTATTGGGCAACCAATTTTCGAAAGCTGTACCCTTATCTGGTGATGACGCCCTGTATGAGGTTTTATTTCCAATAAATAATAATTGTCAGAACTGGCAATTAATTTATAATCCAATTCTGCACGAAGCGCACCTTTCATTTCCTTATCAAACGCTTTTGATATGTTTTTTGCCTCATTCTTTATTAGGTAGTGAATTAGTTTACCACTCGAAGATTGAGGTTTGTTTTTAACAACCGCCCAATACGTTTTTTGGATTTCCTTCCCCTGGAACATCTGATTGAGACGCGTCAATGCTTTACTGGTTTTTGCAAAAAGCACTATTCCGCTTACAGGTCTGTCAATACGATGAACAGTGCCTATAAATACATCTCCGGGCTTTTTGTATTTCTGTTTTATATACTGCTTTACAAAATCACTTAAAGGAGTATCGCCAGTTTTGTCTCCCTGAACAATATCAGATGGCTTTTTATTGATAGCTATTATGTGATTGTCTTCGTAAAGAATTTCCAATTTATTCATAGTTGTTTTGTAAAGTTTACTAATAGAGCAAGTTTCAAATTGCTTATCAGTAAATAGTTTAACACCTTTCCGGCATAATCAGTAATTCGTATCTTTCGTAAAAGATTCGTAATTAGTTGGATTAATACTGCTCATTTGCATTCGGAAAATCTCTCGATTTTACATCTTTGATATACTGCCCTACGGCACTTTTTATATCATCATATAAACTCAAATAACGCCTAAGAAAACGAGGGCTGAATTCATGAGTTAACCCCACCATATCATGGAAAACAAGTACTTGTCCATCTACTCCACCACCAGCTCCAATGCCGATTACCGGTATAGTCAACTCTTTTGCAACGTTTTCAGCTAATTTGGCCGGAATTTTCTCTAACACCAATGCAAAACATCCTACCTTTTCTAATATTTTAGCATCTTCTATTAAACATTTTGCTTCATCTTCTTCTTTGGCTCTTACACTATACGTTCCAAATTTATAAATACTTTGAGGAGTAAGTCCCAAATGCCCCATCACAGGAATACCAGCTGTTAAAATACGCTCTATAGATTCTTTCACTTCACTGCCCCCTTCTAATTTAACAGCATGGGCGCCACTCTCTTTCATTATTCTTATAGCAGAATTTAATGCCTCTTTTGAATTTCCCTGGTAGGAACCAAAAGGCAGGTCTACTACTATTAAAGCACGATCCACGGCACGTACCACAGAGGATGCATGGTAAATCATTTGATCAAGTGTAATAGGTAAAGTAGTTTCATGGCCAGCCATCACATTTGATGCAGAGTCCCCTACAAGTATAACATCAATACCCGCATGGTCAACAATTTTTGCCATGGTATAATCATAAGCTGTTAGCATAGATATTTTTTCACCGTGGTGTTTCATCTCCAACAATACATGGGTAGTGACTTTTTTAACTTCCTTATGAACTGACATTTTGTACCTGTTTTTAAATTTCGACAAATCTACAAATTGTTTTCTAATGGCTTTTTGTTTAACTCATTCTTTGAAAAGATTATCACGGCTTTCTTATAAAAACTACCAACAATAAGATGTTGATTTAAAGAATGTTATTAAAGTAATTGAGCTGCTTTAGCATATTAGTTTTGTTTTGGACCCAAAAACTATACATAGCATGAGTACCTCAATTACAGCACAATGTACAACTTTTTACGAACTAATAAAGGATATAGTCCTTTAAAAAAGGACTACAAAAATTTAGAACAACAGTCTTCCGAAAAGGGTAAAGCATTTAAAGATGTTCATGTTCACATTATGAATTTAAAAGGATGGCTTAGAGGGATACATCATCATTCGAGTAAAGAAAGATTGCAAGGGTATTTTGATGAATACCATTTTAGGTATAACAGATGAAATAATATGGGGACAATATTCAATATACTCCTTAGACGAATGGTTATGAATGAACCAAAGCGAATATTAGCAAACAGTTCAAAAGAGACTTAAACGATTATAGCTATAAATCAAATTTAATCAAAAGAAGTAAGCCGGTTTATCAGCGAGTCAAAGTTAAAAGTGATCAGTATTTGCTTTTTAGGATATGAGTCTTAGTTTGCGTGGAATGCTTGTAAATTCTTTTTACGCAGTATTGCACTGGCAGCTAATGACATCAGCAAACCGATAATTAATGTTGACATAAACACGCGAAATGAACCAAAATAACTGATAACAAGCTCTATATTTTTAGGAATATCCCCCTCCTTTACTTTACTTTCAATCATTGACTTTTTAGCTTCACTCACAAAAAAACTAATTGCATCAGGAACAATAAATTTGTAATAAGTATAGCTAAAAAGAGCAATGCTAAATGAAAGCACAATGGAGTATAATACTCCACATTTTAGTGCATCTTTAAATTCAATAAAACCATTGTTGTGTTTACGTTCATAAAAGATAGAAACAGGGATACCAATCAACAATAATAATAAGGTTACATAGTAACGATATTGCTCCACATTAAATGAGTAATAATTCAATGAGCGTGCAATAATATACCAGGCAATACAATTAATTAATCCTGCTGCTATTGCTAATTTTACGTTTATGCCAATTTTCATTCTATGAATTATCCCTTCAACTGCGCTCAGGGTGACTTTGAGTTTACTGAACTATCCGTTCATCGAAATCAGAAACTCTTCATTTGTTTGGGTGTTTTTCATACGGTCTTTCATAAACTCCATTGCTTCTACAGGGTTCATGTCCGACAGGTGTTTACGTAAAATCCAAACACGTTGTAATGTTTCTTTATCTACCAATAAGTCATCTCTTCGAGTACTTGAGGCAACAATGTCAATAGCAGGATAAACCCGTTTATTAGACAGTTTTCGGTCGAGCTGAATTTCAGAGTTGCCGGTTCCTTTGAACTCTTCAAAGATTACTTCATCCATTTTAGAGCCTGTTTCAGTTAATGCAGTAGCAATGATGGTAAGTGATCCGCCACCTTCAATTTTACGGGCTGCACCAAAGAAACGTTTTGGTTTGTGTAATGCGTTAGCATCAACACCACCACTCAATACCTTGCCTGATGCCGGTTGTACGGTGTTATAAGCACGTGCCAGACGTGTAATGGAATCCAGTAAAATACATACATCATGTCCACATTCCACCATACGTTTTGCTTTTTCCAGTACAATATTTGCAATTTTAACATGGCGTTCTGCAGGTTCATCAAATGTAGATGCAATTACTTCTGCTTTTACGCTTCGTGCCATATCAGTTACCTCTTCCGGGCGTTCATCAATCAACAGAATAATAAGATATGTTTCAGGATGGTTGGCAGCAATAGCATTTGCAATGTCTTTTAGTAAAACTGTTTTACCGGTTTTAGGCTGAGCAACAATCAGTGCACGTTGCCCTTTACCAATAGGAGTAATCAGGTCAACAATACGTGATGATAAGTTTTGTTGTGGATGGCCTGTTAAATGAAATTTTTCATATGGGAAAAGCGGTGTTAAATAATCAAATGGTACACGGTCACGTACAAAAGCCGGTTCACGACCATTTATTTTCTCCACTTTAATAAGCGGAAAATATTTTTCTCCTTCTTTAGGCGGACGAATACTTCCACGAACAGTATCTCCGGTTTTTAGTCCGAATAATTTTATCTGGGATTGTGAAACATAGATATCATCTGGGGAAGTCAGATAATTGTAGTCCGAAGACCGTAAAAAACCATAGCCATCAGGCATTGTTTCCAATACCCCTTCGCTTATTACTATACCATCAAAGTTGTATAATTCCTGCTGACGTTGTTGATTGTAATTATAACGGTCACGGTATTGGTTATCTCTACGGTCAGAGCTTTGGTTTTCTGTTGTAGGTTCTGTTACTGGTTCAACGGCACGTTCTATAGCCGGTTCTGCATAATCTTGTCCAAATTCTGATGTTAAGGGCGTTTCAGGAATGGTAGAATGTATTTCAGGAGAAGCATCCTGAAGTTTTTCTGCTTTATGGTCTATATCAATCGAAAATTCATCGTTATGAAAAAATCCGGAGCCAGAAACTTCCTTTGTTTTTGGTTCAGTATCTATATTATCTAAACGTACTTTGCGAGGTCGTAGTGTTCTTTGTGGCTCATTAGAAGCAGTATTTTTTTCTTCTTTTGTGGATGGGGCATTAATCGCCTGCTGGTCGAGTATTTTATAGATTAGTTCTTGTTTTTTTAACGATTCATATTTGGGGATATTCAGGTTTTTTGCAATCTCTTTAAGTTCACCAACAAGTTTGTTGTTTAGTTCAATAATGTCGTACATAAGTTTGAGGTTTGGTTTAATAATGAATCAATCAGAAATAATTGATTCTTAGAGGAAAATTTAAAATGAGTAAAATCGAATGTTTTGGGTTTATTTTAGTTGATAGAAATATATGTGGTTGATTTGTTATAGGAAATCATAACAGCGGAAACACAATGCAATTATACAAAATTTTTTGATATGCACGACTAATTTCTTAATAAAGTTTCTCTTGGTTGCTTATAAGTTATTGGTAGCTAGTGATTTATGTTTTTTTAATTGCAGTGTTATTAAATCTCCCATAGACTGAACGTTTTATTTTCCAAAAGATTATTTATTTCTAAACTATTATCAGCGGGCTGTGGTACATTTCTGCATTTTATTTTTCTAAGGCGAAATTATTGTGTTTTTATGGCTTTAGAATGTACAATAGGTGAACCCTTGTCAAAACAGGCTGAATAGCACTATAATTGCTTTAGGTTTTAGGTTCTGTTAAGAGTATTATGTGTTGTTTTACCGGATTATCGATTTATATAACCGAATTTTAATCTACCCCTACCGGATTTTAGTTTACCGTTTTTTTGCTTTTCCACTGCTATAATTTTGTTGACATAAAAGCCCGAAGCTGTTCCGGGAACGAACAGAAAAAAGTAAAAATTAAAACTAAAAAATATGAAAACATTGACTACAGAAAATGCAGCAATAGTAACTGGTGGTAAAGATCCATGGTATGAAACCGTTTTTGTGACAATTCCTACTTATTTATTAGGTGGATACAATATGAACTAAAAAAGTTAAATAAAAAACATACACTAATAAAAATATAAAACCATGAAAACAATTGAAACAAAATCTCAAACTCTGATTATAGGTGGAATGACAGAAGCAGAAGTTAATCAATATATGCAAGACTGGTATGATGCTGGTGGACGTATATGGTCTGTTCCTGGTACTGATTCCGGTGCTTTGTCAATGAGTGTTAGTGGCAGCAGTAGTTCTACTTTGTAAAACACTTTATTCAAGATAAAAAAGAAAATTATTAACCCCAAAAAACTAAAGAATTATGAAAAACTTAACTCAAACCCAAATAGAATCAATCACAGGTGGTATAGTTGGAGAAGGCTACCTTTCCATTACACAATATGGCCAGAAAAAACCAGATATCAGGTATGAATAAAGGTCTTTGTAATTAGGTAATAATATTCAAAGAGTATTAAAATTTTGCCACAGATTTACAGATTTTTCTTGTTCGCAATCTGTGAATCTGTGGCTTTTTTATGAATGTTGATAAAACTAAATCTTTTTATATTTCATTAATTATTGTCAGGAATGCATCTTTTTTTCTTCTCGAAACGGGCACAACAGATTCATCGCTCATAATTACATACCCCCCTTCCCGTTTGTCAAACCTTTTTACAAAAGCAAGATTCAGCAAATGAGATTGATGGATTCTGAAAAATCCAAATTCACTAAATAATTCTTCAAAATCCTTTATAGAGTGAGAAACCATTATTTTACCGCTGCTGGCAGTGAAGAAAGTTGTGTATCCTCCATCTGATTCACACCGGATAATATCATTAATTTTTATTATATGTATAGCATCCTGTGTTTTAAGAACAATTTTTTTATTCTCGCCCTGTTTATCGGAATTATATGAATAGGTTTCTATTTTTTGCCGGAATTCATCTTTATGCATGGTTTTGCATTTTTCTATTGCTTTATATAATTCATTCGGATCAATTGGTTTAAGCAAATAGTCAATTGCACTGAAACGAAATGCTTTTAAAGCATATTCTTCATAGGCAGTAATAAATATTACATGGAAATTATATGATTCGGCTTTAATTCTTAGTAATAGGTCAAAGCCTGTTCCATCGGGCATTTTAATATCTAATAAAACAATATCTGGTTTATATTTATTAATGGCCTCAATACCGCTTTTTACATCTTTCCCATAGCCAACCACTTCTACATCTTTACATTTCAGGTTGAGTACTCCAGTAAGTATTTCTCTGGTGTTTTCTTCATCATCTATTATTATTGCTTTTATCATTAGGCTTTGGGTTTTTAATAATAATTAGTATCAAAAATAGTTAAAATCAGACTTGTGAATGCATTAAAAAATCCGACCATAGTATTTCATGTATGGATTCAAATGGGTTGTTTATACTTCTATGAAAGGGATATAAAATTTAACTGTAGTGCCTGATGCATTTCCGTTCTCATCTTTCAAATCAATAATATTTAATTTTATTTTATTCTTTCGTTTAAGTGATTTATTAATATTTTCAAGTCTTTCCTCAGTTATTTTAGTGGCTAATGAAACATGTGTTTTCCTGGTATTGTTTTGAGTACTTAATTCTTTCGCTTTTTCACGGCCCACCCCATCATCTGTCATTTCAAAAAGCAACATATCCCCTTCTTCCTTAAATGTTATTTTAATGTTCCCAATGCCTTCTTTGTGCATAATACCATGCTCAATGGAATTCTCAATAAATGGTTGTGCGAGCATTGGAGGAATGGCTATCATGTCCGGGGATAATTCAGGATCAATATCTATTGTATAATTAAACTTATTTTTAAATCTGGCAGATTGGAGCTCCATGTATAATTCAAGCATATTTGTTTCTTTATCAAGAGTAATATATTCCTGCCTGGAATTTTCCAAAATCATTCTGACCAATTTTGCCAAACGAGCCAGATATTCAACCGCAGCTTCATTTTTATTCTGGAAAATAAAATTTTGAATAGCAGATAAAGAGTTAAAAATAAAATGAGGATTCATTTGTGATTGAAGTAGTTTCTGCTCAAGTTTTATAGTTGTATACAGAGCCTCATGTTTATTCTTTCTTACAATAATGTATCCTGTAAAAGCAATAAACATAATGAGAATAATAAGTATAAGAATATAATTGTCCATACGGCTGATTTTTAAGCCTTGGTTTTGAAGCTCTTTTTCTTTGACAAGTATTTCTTTATCTTTTTTCTCTGTTTCGTATTTGGCAGTTAAGTCGGCTATTTGTTTACTGGATTTTTCTTTAAGAAGGCTGTCCTGAGTGCCGGAAAATAACTTATGATAGGCAAGAGATTGTTTGTAATCTTCTTTTTTCTCAAATAAAGCAGATAATAAAGCATATGTTTCCTTAATGCCTTCTTTGTCACCAATTTCTTTAAACAGAGCCGATGGCTGACTAAGATATTGGTTTGCTTCTTCTAATTTTCCTACCTTCATATAAATGCTGCCGATATTAAGATAAGATGCTGCTATTCCGTATTTATAACCTATTTCTTTGTTAATATTTAGTGATTTTAGATAGTAGTTTAATGCTTTTTCATTTTTATTTTGTTTATCATAAATAACTCCAATATTAGCATAAGAATCTCCCATGCCTTTTTTATCACCTGTTTCTTCACGTATTTTCAAAGATTTCAAATAATTTTCTAATGCTTTTTCATAATCGCTTTTTAAATCATAAATGTTCCCGATATTGTTATAAGAAGCAGCAATTCCCCGCTTATCACCTATCTTTTCACGTATTTTTAAAGATTCGTAATATTTCTCTAATGATTTATCATAATTACCCATTTGCAGGTAAATTCCGGCAATCTGGTGGAAGGATGCTGCTATTCCTTTTTTATCGTTTATAGTTTCACTGATATCTAATGCTTTTAAATAATTTTGTAGTGCCTTTTCATAACTTCCTTGGAGTTGGTATATAATTCCTATATTGCCATAGGAAATAGCCATTCCTTTTTTATCTCCTATTTCCTCCTGGATAGTTAAGCTTTTCAAATAATTGCTTAATGCCTGCTCATTATTCCCCTGGTACATATTGATATTTCCAATACTTATATAGGCGGTTGCAATGCCCTTTTTATGACCTGACTTTTCCGCCTGTTGGTAAGATAGTTCAGCATATTTCATTGCCTGTTTATAGTTACCGGTATTGGTATATTCACTGCATAACGCATTCAGTAATTTTAATTTAACAGTATCCCCGAAACAAGGTTCAGGGCAGGCTTCTTTTGCAGTATTTAAAAGGCTTTCAAGCGAATCTGTTTTTTTTTGTTGTGCTTGTAAATGGCTATATATAAGAGTAAATATAAAAACGATAAAACAGTTGCATAATTTCTTCATCAGTATAGAATTTGTTTTTTTAAGATCAGATGGCTTTCACACCAACTGGCTCAAACAGCCACCGGTTGTTTGCCCTGCTACACCTACCCTGAGGAGCTATTAACCTATACAATAGCAGATGTTCATTTTTGGTTGATTCCGCACCCGGGGTATGAAGTCTATTTCATTAAATGCAGGTTTATATTTTTCCAAATGTAATGTTTTCATACCACATTTATTTCCCCGGTTACCAAATTTGAGTTAATCCTTACCGAATTTTAGTTTACCACCTTTTCGCTTTTTTGCCAATATATCTTTGTAACCATAAAACCCGAAGCTGTTCCGGGAACGAACAGAAAACAAATAAAACTTAAAAACTCAACAACCATGAAAACCCTAACTACAGAAAAAGCAGAACAAGTTAATGGTGGTGAATCCCTTTTTTGGCATGCATGTTATATGTATTACTGTTTAACCGATGGTAATATCCACTATGCTGAAAAAACGCCTTAGTATTGTTCACTATCTTGCTTATTAAAGTAATCATATTTATTGAATATAACCCCGAAGCTGTTCCGGGAACGAACAGAAAACAAATAAAAACTTAAAACTCATAAAATCATGAAAACATTAACTATAGAAAATGCTCAGCAAATAACAGGTGGTGTTGACAGCAGACAAAGTGGTACCGGAACAACAACGGAGGGGAAAGAGTTTGTTTGGTTAGGTTAGCGATTTGATTATCAATAAATTAATAAATGTCTATAAGCCGAAATTGTTCCGGCAAAAGAACAACATAACAACTAAAAAACTAAAAAATCATGAAAACAATTGAAACAAAATCTCAAACTCTGATTATCGGTGGAATGACAGAAGCAGAAGTTAATCAATATATGCAGGACTGGTATGATGCCGGTGGACGTCAATGGTCACTTCCTGGTACAGGTTCCAATGCTTTAGCAATGAATGTTAGCGTAAATAATACGTCTTCCATGTAAAATCTTGCAAAACATTATTGTAATAAATAAATAGTCAAACTAAAAATTAAAAAACTATGAAAACATTAACCCCAACTCAAGCAATGTCAGTTTCTGGCGGAATTACCAAAGAAGAAATGCAGGCAGCTATTCGCAAACTATTTCCGGAAACTTATCCTAACGGTTAATAAATACCTTTGAGGATAAACCAAACAAACAAACTCATTAATAACTAAAAAATAACAGACTATGAAAACATTAACATTAGAAAATGTAAAAACTATAACCGGTGGTGTTACTTCTGGTGGATGTATACTTAAACCAGGTGAGAAATGGCCGGGAGAAAACCAGTTAATGCCGTAAATAAATTGGTATTAACCTCTGGGCAAGCCCTGAACCTAAATTCCGCCCCAAGTGGCGGGGAATTTACCCAAAGAGATTAAATTATTTAAGTTGAATATATCTATATTATTCTCCGATACCCGAAACATGGAAAAAAATCCCCGACCGTTTTTTAACGGTCGGGGATTTTTTGAGTTTAATTAAACGTATTTATTATTGAACAATCAACTTCTGAAATTTTACGCCACTTTCAGTGCTTAATTTAATATAATAAAGCCCTTTTGCCAAACCCTCTAAATTTATTTGTTTGTTATAATTAGATGATAGATTTTTATCTGTTGTGCTATACACAACCTTACCCTGTATGTCAATCACATTAATGGACAATTGGTTAAAGTTAACATTATTTACTGTCACATTAAATGAACCCGTTGAAGGATTAGGATATACCAGAACATTACTTAAGGTTTGATTTTCAGCGATTCCCACAGATCCGGTTATATTAACCGTATAATCTTCTGTTTCGCCATAACCATAAGTTCCACAGGCACTTATAAATGAAGTATCCTGTGTTTCCCTGCATACAACCCTCATCAATGTATTTCCATTAGTTGCTGTTAAAGGTACAGTAAAGCTACCGGTAACCGTATGTGGGCCTAAAGCAGTATCCGAACCGTATACCATCTCATTAACCTCAACAAAGGAACCATTTTGATTATAATCAATATATACTTTAACTGCACTTTTATAAAAATATGCGCTATCACACGTTCCTATTTGTATAGAAAGATTAACAGAGTCGCCTTTAACGAGGTTTGGTGCAGCTAAAGCTGCATAATTTGAATATTCATTTAATACAGAAGCTATACCACCTGTGGTTGTACAGCTTGAAGTATTATTTAAAGTACCTACAGTTACATTAAATATATCTTCATCGGATGCATTTGTAGCACCGGATATACAATAACACTCCAAGGCAGCTAAACTCATAACACTCACAACTGTTGAAGTTGCTGACGAGCCACTACAAGTTACAACGCACTGATAATAAGTGGTTGCGGTTTGAGTGATTGTGTAAGTTGGGGTAGTAGCGCCTGTAATGTTTGTAAATGACCCCGTGGTTCCGGTGGATGATGATTGCCATTGAAATGTAAGACCTGATACCCCCTGTGTATAACCAGTTAAAATAAGATTGAAATTTTGACCAGCGCAAGCGGAATCTACTGAAGCGGTGGCTGTTCCAGCAGTTGGAGTTCCTGAACATGCTGTTCCTGCTCCTATTGTTATTATATAATCTTCTGTTTCACCAGAGCCCATAGAAGTGCAGGCATCAGTTGAATCATTATTATTGCCTGAAGCACGAGATCTTATCCGCATTCCTGTTTGCCCTAATGAAGCGGAACCCGGAATTGAAATAGTAATGGTAGATGTACTTCCGCTAAGTGCATTTGTTGCAATTTGATTCCATTCTAAAGACTCAAACATTCCATTCCGGTTATAATCAATCCAAACTGATACAATAGCATCCCCGGAACTATCAATACTTACCGATAAGGGGTATTGTACGCCCTGGTTAACCGTTGTTGTGGCTGTCCCAACAGGAACTGAAGTATAATAATCCGGTGAATTTTCACAACCCGCTGACGTACGGTTTAATGTATTTAACGTTACATTGGTAATACAAGAACTTCCGCCATTGGTAGCCGCGCAATAACAAGCGGTGGGATCATTCAAACCAACAAGTACAAAATTGGAAGTGGCTGAGTTAGAACCACAGGAAACAATACACTGGTAAAAGGTTGTAGCCGTTTGTGATGTTATAAAATTGGGTACTGTGCCACCTGTAATATTTGTATAGGTTCCTGGTATTCCGGTAGGTGATGACTGCCATTGAAAGGTAATGCCAGAAACACCCGAAGTATAACCTGTTAATGTAAGATTAAAGTTAACACCATTGCAAACAACTGTTGGAGCAGATGCTGTTCCGGCTGTTGGAGTCCCTGAACATGCTGTTCCCCCGCCAATAGTTATTGCATAATCTTCTGTTTCTCCATAAGTATAAGACATGCAAGCAGCTGTATCTGTTAATGCTGTATTCCATCTAACCCTCACCCGCATTACTGTAATACCAGGAGTTGCTGTTCCGGGTATTGTAATATTTGAATTAATTGTTACACCATTACCACTACCAATTGAAGTAAACTCTGTAGAATCAAAAGTTCCGCTTTGATCATAGTCGATCCAAACTGCCACATATTCTGTTCCTCCAGAACCAACAGTTACTGAAATGGGGTAGCCCGTATTGAGGTTTAATGTAGCTGTGGGAGTAGTATATAATGTATAACCATTAGTGCCACAGGTAGTTGTATTATTAATAGTACCAATCGTTACATTGGTAATGACATCGTCCAAATTACAATTAGTACCTGAAACAGAACAATAGGTTTGTGCACTTGAATAACTATGTAAGACAATGCTTGATAATAAAGTAAGTATTATTTTTCTCATTAGTGTGTGTGTTTGAGTTTTTAAATTTGCGCGAAAGTATAACATTTTTTTTACAAAGGAGCAGAAAAACTAAAAAAACGTTTATAATATAAGTGCAAAGTTATAATTATATAAAAATAAATAATTTCTATAGAATTTATAGACTACTCAAGAGGAGGGATAAAGTCAATATACAATTATTTTTACCGTATTTGACTTCCTGTTATTTGAGGTAATATTTATAAAATACACTCCTTTTTCAAAGGTAGATATATCAATTGTACTGTCTTGTTTTCCCTTTGTGGAATTTGTAAGCGCAATACTTTTTACTTCCTGTCCTAAAATAGTTGTAATATAAAGAATACTCTCCTGTTCCATTGCTGTAAAAACAACATTTAATGTACTATTAGAAGGGTTAGGGTAAACACTGTTTATCTCAAAAGTGCTACCAGCATCATTAAGTGTATTCACTGAAAGGCCTGGACAATACCTTTGTATTGATGCCACAGCCTTATACACATTTAGTCTTCCTCCTGTAACAGTAAGCCCGGTTAATGAAGATATTGGGTCTACTGCATTTAATAAGGAATCTTTCACTTTTAACGCAACACCTGCAGGGTCAGCTTTATAGTCGGCAATAAAATCATCGCAGGGCACGGCATACATCAAAGCAATAGCACCTGCTACATGCGGTGTTGCCATTGACGTGCCCGAAATAGAAGAGTAACTGTTGGAAGGATAGGTAGATGTTATATTTGTTCCTGGAGCACCTAAGTCAATGGTAGTAATACCATAACCACAGCTGCTGTTTTTTGCATCAGTATTAGTTGTATTTGTAACTGTTACAAGCCATTCGCTTGAACAGGCTGTAGGAATATCTCCTTGAGTATCAATATTAAAGTTTGCATTTGCTGTAGCTCCGGCACTTAAAATTCCAACAGTTCCCAATGAATCATACATAGCACACCATAAAGGATAATCTGATGGCTGCCCGTTGTTAACTCCAAAGGATGAATTGGTAGCTACCACAAAAGCTCCTTCAACACCGTTTGTCTGGTTATACCTTCTGCGCTGGTCCATTACAAAAGCGTATGATGCTACCACATTTGCTTCAAAAGAACTGCCTGAAGAACCATAAGAAACAGGCATTATTTTCACATTCCAGTTAACACCGGTTACTCCAAGCCCATTGTTTCCTTTAGCTCCAACAATACCAGCCACATGTGTACCATGACTTGCCACCGATATATTATCTGTACCTGTTGAACCATTCCAGCCATCAAAATCATCTATATAACCATTAGTATCATCATCTATCCCATTATTAGGTATTTCATGATAGTTTTTCCAGAAATTCAAATCTTCCTGAGCCAAATCAAATCCACCATCAACCACTGCCACAACAATTGTGTCACCATCTACAGTTAACCCTCCTGTTGTAATATCCCAGGCTTCTGTAGCATCAATATCAGCTGATGGCGTTCCTCCACTCTGCCCTGTATTATACATATTCCATAATACTCCAAACTGCGGATCATCGGGTGAATTTCTTTCCTCAAAAATATGATTGAACTGCGCTATTTTTACTAACCCGCTTCTATTTACCGCTTGTAACATTTTATTCCGGTCAACAGCATTTTCATCAAACTCGAACAAGTAAATATGCATACTTTTCGAGAGTAAGCGAACCATTTTCAGGTTAGTTTTAATACCATTCAAATAGCTGAAATTAGTTGAAAGCAATTTCGCATCTGTATCTGAACCAAGCATTATTAATAAATTACCTGGAACTACATTAGTAGTTTCCTGGGCAATATTATGATACGCTATTAATTGCAGACAAAAAACAATAATTAAACTATTTTTTATACTTCTCTTCATCCGTATATGCTTATTAGTACGAATATACAAATAAGTTTAGTTATAGTAAACAGCAAATTCGTAAATTCGTAGTTACCCTGAGCAATAGTTCGGTAGTTTTTTAATAATTTTGGCTAAAGCCTCATTATTATTGGTGTTTTAGTAGTCCCGACCTTAAGGTTGGGGGTTGTTGTAAAACCCTCTATTATCAAGGGTTTCAGCCCAACCGAACAAAATATTGCCGAAGTATTGCTGAGCAAAGTCGAATGGTGTTTTCTGTGAAAAATGTCCGATAAAAATTTTACAATATATAAATCATCTGCCGGTTCAGGTAAAACATTTACATTGGTAAAAGAATACCTTGCTATAGCGCTAAGCGATGAATCAGAGCCTCCCAAAGCCTATCGTCATATTTTAGCCATCACTTTTACCAATAAAGCTGCCGCTGAAATGAAAGACCGAATCATTAAAGCATTAAAAGAGCTTTCTATGGATGATTATTCTAAACTATCGGGTGGCGCTAAAACATTGCTTGCCGAATTAAAAAAGCACCATCGATTTAATAAATATCAACTGTCTGACCACGTTATTAGAACGCGTTCGAATAATGTACTTAAAGAGATTTTACACAATTATTCCGATTTCGCCATTGGAACCATTGATAGTTTTGTGCATAAAGTAATTCGAGCTTTTGCATTTGACCTTAAAATACCAATGAGTTTTGAACTCGAAATGGATGAAGATCGCCTGCTGACTCAGGCCATTGACTTATTACTATCGCAAATAGGTACGGATGAACAATTAACCAAAGCATTAGTAGAATTTGCAGAAAGTAAAACAGAAGACGAGAAAAGCTGGCATATTGAAAATGATTTAAAATATTTTGCGAAAAATCTTTTAAATGAAGAGGGTGCCGTATATATAGAGAAGCTGAGACAATTAAACATAGAAGATTTTTTTAGAATTAAAGGGGCTATACAATCTGAAATCAGAAATTTTCAGTCATACCTGAGTACTCGGGCAAAGGAGGCATTAAGTATTATCAGCAATGCTGGCATTGAACATGATAAATTTGCCGGAGGCGCAAATGGAATAGGAAAGTATTTTACATACCTGGCCGAAATGCGGTTCGACAAATTGACTCCGTCAAAAACAATTCAGAAAAATATTGATTCAGACAACTGGTACGCAGGAAAAGCAACTGTAGCAGAAAAAAATAGCATTGATACTATTAAACCTGCCCTGATTCGTCTATACCATGAAGCACACAGCTATATACAAAAACACCTGCAGGAAGCTATTGTTTTCAAACAAATCAATACAACCATTTATTCGCTCGCTGTATTAAATGAGATTGAAAAATTATTAAATGAATATAAAGCACAGAACAATATTTTACACATCTCTGAATTTAATAAACTTATTGCTAAAATTGTATTGAATGAGCCCACTCCCTTTATCTATGAACGTATTGGTGAAAAATACAATAATTACCTTATTGATGAATTTCAGGATACTTCCGTTTTACAATTTCAAAATTTACTGCCTTTAATTGATAACTCACTGGCAAATGGCCATTTTACAATGCTGGTAGGTGACGGCAAACAGGCTATTTACCGATGGAGGGGAGGAGAAGTAGAACAGTTTGCAATGCTTCCGGATGTGTATGCACACAACAACAATCCTTTAGTAATTGAGCGTGAAGAAGCTTTAAAACGGAATCATAACCCTCAGGTATTAAATAAAAATTACCGCAGTAAACGGGAAATTATTGAATTTAATAATGCCATTTTCAGAAGCCTTTCTGATAAACTGAATGATAAATATAAAACTATCTATGAAACCCTTGAACAGGAGTTCAATCCTGAAAACACCGGTGGTTACATACAGGTTGAATTTCTTCATGGGGAGAAAGAAGAATTTCTGGAACAGAACCAGGAACGAACGTATGGTATTATACAGGATTTAATAAAACAACATTATCTGCTAAAAGATATCGCCATTTTGGTTCGAAAAAATACAGATGGTAGTAAAATCGCAAATTATTTAACAAATCGTGGAGTTGAAGTAATTTCTTCCGATTCGCTTCTTTTAAGCAATTCCGCAGAAGTAAACTTTATTTTTTCTCTGTTAAAATATCTGAATAACACCAACGACCGTATAGTTCAGTCAGAGTTAATTGAATATTTGATTGCTTCTTACAATACCTCTGGCAGGGTTCCCCCCCCCCTCAGAAGCACAGAAATGTATTCCAATATAAACGAGTTTTTAGTTGAAAAAAAAGAAGATTTTCGCTCATTTATAAAAAAAATATGCAATGGATTTAATGTTCCGATACTTTCAAAAATGGCACTGTATGAATTGTGCGAAGAACTAATCCGTTTATTCAGACCTAATATTACTCCTAATGCTTATATCCAGTTTTTTCTTGACGAAGTGTTGAACTTTTCCATTAAACAAAACAATAATCTTAAAGATTTTATTGACTATTGGGAAGATAAAAAAGAAAAAACATCACTAATCATCCCACAGGGTCTTAATGCTGTTACAATTATGACTATCCACCGTTCCAAAGGACTGGAATTTCCTGTAGTAATACTCCCTTTTTTAAACGGAAAAGTAGAAAAAGGGAAAAAACATTTGTGGATAGATATAGAGAATCCCAAAATTGTACAATTGCCATCTGCATTAATTTCTGCGAACGAAAGTTTATTGGATACCCCTTATGCTCATTTGTATGAAGAAGAAAAAAACAAATCGTTGTTAGACGCTTTAAACGTTTTGTATGTGGGTCTTACACGCCCTGAAGAACGCTTGTACATACTCACAGGAAAACCTTCCAAAAATTCTGGTAACCTAAATACATACAGTGATATGTTTGCATATTATTACCAGATGAACGGAGAGTGGCAGGAGAATAAAACTGTTTATACCTTCGGAAATGAAGTAATCCACAAACAACATATACAATCTTTAACAACATTAAGCCTGAAACTTGAAACCTTCAATTCCAACCAATGGAGAAATACTATTAAAATGCGGGCTGCGGCACCAGGTATCTGGAATCTGGAATTAACAGAAAGCAAAAAAAATTATGGTGTAATGGTTCATACTGCTCTGGCTAAGATAAAAACCATAGATGATATTGAACCTGTTATACATTCTATGTTTGTAGAAGGATTTATTACTAATGACGAAAAAAACAATCTGTTTTCTCTTCTGAATAAAATTATAGCCATTCCTCAATTACAGCCATACTTCAAAAAAGGACTAAATATAAAGAATGAAGCAGAAATTATTTCGATAACAGGAGAAAAATTTCGTCTCGACCGGGTGGTTTTAAGAGATAATCGAACTGCTTCTATTATAGACTATAAAACTGGAGATGAAAAAGTTGAACACAAAGATCAGGTTCTTCAATATGCAAATCTATTGAATCAAATGGGCTATACTGTTACGGAAAAATTTGTTGTATATATCGAAAAAGAAAAAGTTATAGAATATTAAATTTATCTGGTAGTTATAACATCTAAGCCACTTCCTGGTAAAGTTTGAGTTAACCAGGTTCCGTTTCCGGCATTGTCAACAAAAAATACATGCGCTATGGAACTGTTCCAAACAATAATTTTGTTCCCATCTGCAGCACTCGAATGACCTGTATTACCAATGCTTTGCGCTAACCAAGTGCCTACACCGCTACCATTGACATGAAATGCGTAGGCCGTTGAATTATTGTATATTACAATTGAACTATGAGCACTGATTGCAGAATGTCCTGTATTTCCAATATTTTGTGTTGCCCATGCTCCGTTACCTGCATTATCTAAATAAAATGCGTAGGCCGTTGCATTATTATATATTACAATAGATTTCTCTGAAGATATAGTATCATGGCCTGTTCCTCCAATACTCTGCGTTAACCAGTTACCAACTCCTTGTGCATTTTGATAAAATCCAAAGGCGG